>NZ_QTVL01000001.1:0-412908 GCF_003460565.1 Blautia sp. AF32-4BH
CGTCTTTGCAATCTGGGCGGCACGATTGAGAGCCTTGCCCCGGAGGTCAAAGATCTCACACGCACCGAAATGACAGAGCTGATGGAACAAATCTTTTCTTTGTCCGAAGTCCAGCGAGCCGTCCGTCACATGACGATTACCCACATCAGCCAAGCAAACAGAGAAAAGGAGTTGAAAGCCGATGGCACTATTTCATCTGAGCGTCACGCAGACTAAGCGAAGCGCAGGACAGTCCGCTATCGCTTCTGCTGCCTACCGAGCCGGGGAGCGATTGTATAGCGAGTATTACGGCGAATACAGCGACTACACCCGCAAGGGCGGCGTGATCTGCTCTGACATTCTCTTGCCGTCCCATGCACCGCCAGAATACGCAGACCGCCAAACCCTATGGAACGCCGTGGAAAAAGCCGAGCGTGGAAAGAACGCCCGGCTTGCATACAGCTTTGACATTGCCTTGCAGAATGAATTTTCCCTTGAGGAAAACATCGCTCTTGCAAGGCAATTTTTATTGGAGAACTTTGTGAGCCGTGGCATGGTGGTTGACTTCGCCGTACACCAGCCAGACCGGGAGGACGGCGGCGTACCCAATCCGCATTTTCATGTGCTTTGCCCCATCCGCCCCATCGAGCAGAACGGCAAATGGGGACTAAAGCAACGCCGGGTGTATGAGCTGGACGAGGACGGCAACCGTATCCGAGACGCAGACGGAAAGTTTGTGTTCAACGCCGTTCCCACTACCGACTGGGGCAGTCCCGAAACGCTGGAACATTGGCGTGAAGCATGGGCGGAGCTATGCAATGCCAAGTTTGCGGAAAAAGGTATTGATGTTCGTATCGACCACCGGAGCTATGAGCGTCAGGGCGTGGAGCTTTTTCCCACCGTCCATGAGGGCGCAACCGTCCAGGCAATGGAGAAGAAAGGCATACGCACCGAGAAAGGCGAGTTCAACCGCTGGATCAGAGCCACCAATGCCGTTATCCGGGACATCAAGAAGAAAATCGCTCTCCTGTTTGATTGGATTGCCGAAGCAAAAGCGGAGCTTGCCAAGCCGCAGGCACCCGACCTTGTTTCGCTGCTGAGCGCCTATTACACCCAGCGCAGAGCCGGGGCATATTCGCAGAAAGGCAAGGTCAGCAATCTAAAGGAGATGAACGAGACTTTCAATTATCTCCGGGCAAACGGCATTTACTCCCTTGAAGATTTGGAAAGCCGTGTCAGCGAACACAGTGCTGCCACAGAGAGCTTGAAGAAAACGCTGGACGAACAGACCGCCCGAATGAAAGCAATTAAGCAACTCTATGACAGCTCCGCCGCTTTCCAGAACTTGAAGCCTGTCTATGACGGCTTGCAGAAAATCAAGTTTGAGAAGCCCAGAGCCAAGTACAAGGCAGAGCATGAAGCGGAACTGATACAGTTCTACGCCGCCAGACGAAAGCTGACCGAGGAGTTCCCGGACGGCAAGGTGGATATGAAAAAGCTGTCCGACGAGTATGACGAGCTGGAACAGGCACACGAAAGCACCTACGGCGAGTTTAAGGCTGTCAGAGACGATTTACACCGCCTTTGGAAGGTCAAGTCATGTGTAGATACTGCCGCCCGATTTAACGAGCGTACAGAGGAACAAAAGCTCCAAAATCGACCCCAAACACGACAGAAAAAGGAGGAACTATCCCGATGAATTATACCCAAGCGCAGATTGACCGGGCAAATGCCGTCAGTCTGGAAGATTTTCTCCGCACACAGGGAGAGACACTGATAAAAAGCGGACGAGAATACCGCTGGAAAGAACATGACAGTCTGACCGTCCGGGGAAACAAGTGGTTTCGCCACAGCCAGAGCAAGGGCGGCTATCCCATTGATTTTGTCATAGAGTTTTACGGCAAGTCCTTTCCCGAAAGCTGACAATTATCCAGGGTAATCCCGGCGAGGGCAAGACCTACTTTGCCATGCGCCTTGCGGCGGCTTGCACCAATCGAAAGCCTTTGCCCGGTATGGAGACACTTGAACCTTTCAATATCATCTATCAGACCGCCGAGGACGGTCTGGGCGATACGGTCAAGCCCCGATTGATGGAAGCAGACGTAGCCCTTGCGCTGTAATTCTTTTTCAAGTTTTCTGCGTTCTTTCTCAGAATCCTTAAGTTCGCGGTTAAGCCGGGAAGCTTCTTTAGCGATGCCACCATTGGCATTCATGCAGGCATCTTTCCAGGCTTTGATCTGCTCGATATAAAGACCTTTTTTACGGGCATACTCGGCAAGTTCCGTTTCATTCATACCTGCTGTTTCAACAACAACTAAAAATTTATCCTGTGTACTCCAGTCATCAGGAACAGCATCCGTACCAGGAGCAGCATAGCCTTCCTTTCTGGCTTTATCCCGCCAGTTACGAAGTGTCTGTTCAGAGATTCCTTCTTCTCTGGATATCTTGGTAATAGATTCATTGTTTGGTGGAAGCATCCTCCTGAGGAGTGCATCCTTTAATTCTGGACTATCCTTTCGACATTTGCCCTGTCTCTTTTTTTGCCAATACCATAGACAGTTTTCTTTCATTTGCTGTTGTCTCCAATCTCCATACACTGATATGGATAAAGCCTGCCAAGTATCATGCTGATACAGCACCCGGCAGTGCTTTCTGAAAATATGGTTTCTCTGTACTTTTTCTTATCACCCCAGAGATGTAGGATTTCTCACAGGCGGCAGTGTGCTTCACTGCTCCATTGGAAGTTGTCACTCTGTCAGTCGATTCTCCTCGCCCCAGACACAGAGCTGATCCAGCACAGTCATCAGCGTTTTTCCTCGTTCCGAAAGCGTATAGTCCACCTTCGGCGGAATCTGCGGATACTCGGTGCGGACGATCAGTTTATCCGCTTCCAGCTCCTTGACAGTCTACATCTGCATTTTTAAAAATATGCGTTTCAAGATTTTTTGAAAGTAAGCGCAAAATAATTCGACGGATTGTGTTGCCCTAAAAATCAATTCATAATAATCATTAGAGAATGCAAGCATTTCACTTCATTTTCTCTTGCTTGAAATGATAGATGCGAGCATTTTACTCTATTCAAGTTATCCCTGTGTGTTAGGATAGTTGTCAGTGAAAGATAATTACTTTTGTGGTAGTATGTAGCTATCACAGGAAGGGAGCTTTCGCTATGAACTATGACGAAGAAGGCGATGGATAAACTGATTACAAGGAAGGAAGCAGCCAGTATACTGGGAATCAGCGTAAAAACACTGGATGCTGTAAGAACAGACGGTTTGATCTCCTATGTTCAGTATGTGGAAAACGGCTGCTGATGCAGTCAGCACAGATTAGGATGACAACGCTGATCGACTATACATCAAAAGTGAAGAACTTGGCTTTGTTGGCAGTAGTCTACCAGAATTTTTCATTACAGTGTTTTGCTAAAGGAATCCGATGGAGCTATACCCTGGATTTTTCTGTATTCTCTGGGTGACATTTTGACTATAGACTGAAAAGCGCTTGAAAATTTTCCCTGGGTTTGGTAGCCTACCTGGGAAGCAATATCCGCGATAGTGTCATTTGTTTCCCGTAATAATTTCATAGCCTGACGCACTCGAAATTCCTTCATATAGGTGGCGATAGGCTGGCCGTAGACTGCCTTGAATATCTCCTTTAGAGTGGAGGTATTTATCAAATACTGTTTGGAAAGTTCTGCGATCGTAAATCGTTGATCCAAGTGCTCTGTCAACTGTTGATGAATTTCTTTTATCAATTCGGTTTGCTGGGAGAAGTATTGAGTCAATTCTTTATGCTCCGATTTCATGTTGCTCAAATAAATCAAAATTTCCAGCACCTTTAATTTCAAGAGGGAAATTCGAACGGATACAGGAGCAGAAAAGAGTGGGGCAAAAATGTGCTCTAAATCGGAACAGGACGGGATTGCGGATGGTTTTCCGGAGCAAAATCGATCCCGTAACTGGTCTGCCTCCACACCGGCATTCTTTAAAACTTCCGGGCAAATGGAAGAGAGCTGTTTCAGATCCACGGAAATGGAAATTCCCTCTGAATATCCTAGGGGAAACATCATGGCGGAATCCGCGCAGCAGGCCATACTATGTGCTGTCACATCACCTGTACCTAAATAGACGGCAGTACCGTCTTGCATATTCCAACCCACGCGACCACTGCGACAATAGTAAATTTCTAAAACAGAATCCGAAGCATCATGCTGAAACTTGATCTCTGAAGCAAGAAAAACATTGAAGGATACCTCTATTCCAGGAAAAGTTTCATATGCCTCCATAACCCCTTCTTTTCCAGCGGTAACCGCTCGAAACTGTTCTCCAAAGAGTGTGGTACCCGTTCCGCCAGCCCGGCAATGCTTCAAGGCGAGGGTGCCGTTTGGAATCTTTTGAAATTTTTGAGCGATAACTTTGGATTCTTCTTTTTTCATGGCGTTCCTTTTTGTTTTTCTACTTGCGACGGACAGGCGATTTTTACAAGCCACTCAATCATATGATGGAAATTTCGGGCCTGCTCGGTATCGGCCGCTTTATAATAGACCTCTTTTCCGTCCCGGCGGCTAACGATCAGACCTGCTGATTTCAACTGCTTGAGATGGTGAGAAACTGCAGGACTGCTCATATTTACCATGGCTGAAAGATTGATAACACATTCCTCACAGTGGCAAAGCAACCAAAAAATGCGAATACGGCTGCCATCCCCCAGCTGCTTGAAAATATCAGCTACGGTTTGAAAGTTTTCTACGCTGGGCATATGTTCCAGTTCCTGCTCGATAGTTTGTCCGTGGTCGTGTGGTAAGGGGTTCTGAATCATTTAGCACTCCTCCTTAAAGTCTATCTTACCATAGGCTGAAGGAAAAAGAAACTTTACTTCTGAAATATTTCTGGTTCAGGACCAGCGTCATGGGTGTAATCCAAGATACGGACACCATCACCTATCTCTTTCTGCACTAGCTCCCGCATACGTTTGGCAAAAGGACAGGGGTAACCAATGGGAGTCATGTGATATTGTTCCAGCACATCTTTCAACGTGATTCCTTGCATTCTTTGTTCCGCTGTTTTTTGAATGTCCAAGTAAAAATCCCGCAGCACCAGTTGAATATTTACACCCACGCCACAGGCAGGATTGGTGTGGATGTCCTGATGGAGCAGGGGCTTGTTGCCCTCTACTGCCCGATAGGCATCCAGTGGAGTGATTTTCTCCGGCTCACGAGCCAGAGCAGGTCGGGGATGTCCCTTCACGCTGACCAGCAGTCCTCCCTTCCGCAGGGCGGACATGAGCTGGCGCACATAGGCAGGATTCGTCTGAATGCTCTCTGCCAGCTTGTTACTGGTCAGGTCGCAGTCTGGGTACAGAGCGATAAAAGCCAGAATATGAACAGCATCGCTAAGGCGGGTAGAATATTTCATAGCCTGATCTCCTTTTTTACTTTGATGTTATTTTTATTATAACAACATATTGACAGTGACGCAAGAGGATGCTAAAATAATTTGAAGTAAGAATAAAAATAACATCCACTTGAAAGGAATGGTGACAATGAACTTCTATGATGATCTGGTCATGCAGACCCAGATGAATTATTCCAGGCACTATCATATCTATGCTTCCGGCGGTACGCCTTATCAGCTGACTGACAAAAAGCCGCTGCCGTATAGCGAACAGATCCATCGTTTGGTACAGGAGGTAAAGGAAGCTGACTGTGTGGTAGTGGGCGGGGCCTCCGGCCTGTCCGCTGCCGGTGGCGGAGATTTTTACTACGAGGACAACGACTCTTACCGCAAATACTTCCGCCCTTTTGCCGAGAAGTACCACTTCAAAGGTGCTTTTGCAGGGATGATGCACCCCTGGAAGACAAGGGAAGAGTATTGGGGGTATCTCGCCACATTCCTTCACACCACCCAGACCGCACCTGTGCGTCATTCCTATTTGGATTTAGACGCTTTGCTGAAAGGCAAGGACTTCTTCATCCTCACCACGAACCAGGATACCCAGTTTGTCAAACTCTACCCGGAGGAGAAGGTGGCAGAGATTCAGGGGGATCACCGCTTCTTCCAGTGTGCCGCCTGTTGTACCGATGACACTTGGGATGCGGTAAAGCCGGTGGCTGATATGGTAGCCGCTATGGGGAGTGACACGAAGATTCCCACGGATCTCATTCCCCGATGCCCCCACTGCGGCGGCGAGGCATTCCCTTGGGTGCGAGGATATGGGAATTTTCTGCAAGGAAAGAAATACGAAGAACAGTACGAAAAAATTTCTCGCTATGTGCTGGAACACAAAGACAGCAAAATTCTGTTCCTGGAGCTGGGCGTGGGCCGAATGACTCCCATGTTTATCCAAGAACCTTTCTGGAACATGACCCTCAGCTTTCCCCATGCTCGATATATTGCTGTCAACAACAAGTATGACTTCCTGCCCAAGCAGTTGGAGGACAAGGGCATGACCATTGTGGCCGACATTGCTCAAGTGCTGCGGGATGCACGGGATACCATGGACAGCGGAGATAACGATCGATGAGGGTTGCAAACCAAGCGACGCTTCAGGAACTTGCCGAGCGTATTGATCAAGCAGATGCTGTTGTGATCGGAGGCGGCTCCGGCCTGTCAAGCGCGGCTGGATACGACCACTACCATTGGTCCCCGGCACTTTCGGAGGCATTGGCTCCCTTTCGCGAACAGTATGGCTTTACCTCTCCGCTGGCTGGATTCTACCATTGCTTTTCCAGCTATGGGGAACAGTGGGGGTATTACAGTCAATATATCCGCTTCATGTGGGAAGCCCCTACTGGGCAGCCCTATCTGGACCTGCAGGCGCTTGTTGCGGACAAACCTGCTTTTGTTCTGACCACCAATGTGGATCAGCAGTTTTTTCGAGTATTTCCCCAGAAACAAATTTGCGCCTTTCAGGGAGACTTTAGCTACTGCCAATGCAGTCAGCCCTGCCGGGATGATATTGGGGAAAACCGCGAACTGGTGAAGGAACTGACTGGTTGCCTGGCAGGTGTTCGCCTGCCGGAGGAGGCTGTTCCTCGTTGCCCGGATTGCGGGCGGGTGCTGGTGCCCTGGGTACGAGATGATACCTTTCTGGAGGGAACCTTCTGGCAGGATAGTCTGCATCGCTACCATAGATTCCTGCGACACTGGATAATGGATCAGTCCGACAAAAAAGTCCTGCTGTTGGAACTTGGCGTGGGTGAGATGACACCCAGTATCATCAAATTGCCCTTCTGGGAACTTACTGCCAAAAACGAAAACGTCTTTTATGCATGTCTTAATCGAGAGGCAGCTCATAGGCCAGAGCATCTGCGGGGACGCAGCCTGTATCTGCAAGGAGATTTGGCGGAAACTCTGGCTGCCCTCCGGCAGGAGCGATCCATCGCAGCAACCATAAAATAGAAAGGAGCGAACAAATATGATTGATTGGAACCCTATTGCGAAAAAATTCAGAGAAACGGACGCTATCCTGATCGGAGCCAGTAACGGCCTGTCCATCACCGAAGGACTGCATTTGTTTGCGGACAATGCGACTTTTGAAAGACTGTTTGGGGATTTCAAACAAAAATACGGCTTACGTTGTATTTTGCAGGGCATGATGGCCGGATGGCCCAGCGAGGAGGAAAAATGGGCCTTCTGGGCCCGGCTCATCCATCGTTACTGTGGGCAGTACCAGCCTACGCCGGTGATGAACGATTTGAAGGCCATTGTAGGAGAAAAAGATTACTTTGTCGTCACGTCAAACGGAGAAGGTCACTTTGAACTGTGTGGCTTCAATCCGACGAAAATCTATGAGATTGAGGGCAACTGGATTACTATGCAGTGTGCCCGCCCCTGCCACGATACCCTCTATTCAAGTTTAGAGGTGGCCGAAAAATTATCGGCTGCCGAACAGGGCGGCCATGTGCCTACAGAGTTGGTGCCGCGTTGTCCCAAGTGCGGAGGTCCCATGGACATCCACATGGGCGCGGGTCAGAGAATGATCCCGGATGCCGCTGCCCAGGCACGGTTCCAAAACTTTCTGAAAACCTACCACGGAAAGAAACTGGTGGTTCTGGAGATGGGCATTGGCTGGCGCAATCAGCTGATCAAGGCCCCGATGATGCGCCTGGTGGCCGGCGAGCCAAACGCCACTTATGTGACCCTCAATCTTGGTGAGATCTACATTACGGACAATATCAAAGAAAAGTCCTTCGGTCTGGACGGGCGGCTGGATGAGCTGCTGCCTGCTCTCCGGGAGGCGTGTGAGGTATGACGATTTCGGAGCAGGTTCAAAATGACTATACAAATGCATAAACTCTCATGAATCAGGTTGCTTCCTGAATCCTTTGCAGCAGTAGAGAATGCATAAAAAGCCGGGAAGTTGACTCAAATTGTCAATGCCTCCCGGCTATTATCAGGCAGATATTAATATAGTTAGAATCATGGTATATATTTCATTCCCCATTGGGAAATGGCGTAAAAGACCGGCAGCAGGTCCCGCCCTTTTTCGGTGAGGGAGTACTCCACTCGCAGAGGCATTTCATTATATTGGATGCGCTGGATCAATTCATCCGCTTCCAGCTCCTTCAGGGCGTTGGTCAGGGCTGTATTGGTGATGGGCTTGAGAACTTTTTTCAGTTCCCCAAACCGCATGGGACACTTGATGCATAGTTCATAGAGAATTTGGAGTTTCCATTTGCCCTGCAGCATTTGAACCACCGGTGTGACCGGGCAGTTTCCATCATCGGTTAGAATGACACTGCCAACCTTTTCTTTGAATTCTTCATAAGTCATGATTGGATCGTTCCTCGTCTTTTGCAGTATACTTTTTGATACCAGGTACAAATAATTTGCGTACTTGAACAAAAATTGCTGTCAAGTATAATAAATATATCACTGGTTGGCCATGCAGTCAACGACTGAAATTTCTCAGAAAGGTCTGAATGATATGAAAGAACTGAACATTATGGAGGCTACTGTTCTGACCTCCCCCAATCCGCTGACATTGATCTGCTCTAAAAAGGAGGATGGTTCTACGAACCTGGCTCCCATTTGCTTTGTGTCTTACCTCTCCTTCAATCCGCCTATGGTGGGTTTCGCCACTGGCAAACAGTCCCACACCGGCAAGCGTGTGCGTGAGACCGGCAAAGTCATTGTCACTGTTCCCTGTGAGAGTCTGGCAGGCGCAGTAATGGCCTGCGGAGCATCTACCGGTGCCGAGACCGACAAGGTGGCCGCCAACAACATCGAGATGATGGCTGTGGATGGCAGTGATATCCAGATTCCGGCGGACACCCGGCTGGCGATGGTGGCTATCTTGCAGCAGTCGGTGGAGGTGGGCGACCATATCCTGCACATCTGTCAGGTGGACAAGTTCCTGGGCGATGAGGACAAGAAGGGGCTGTATGCCTGGAACGGCTTCGGGAAAGTTGCGCCTGCGGCAGAAGGCTAAATCTTAAAACGGTAAGGAGGCATCAGCGGTGGCCGTTTGTATTAAATTGAGTGGATCGTCATTGGGACTGAGACCGGACATAGGAAGGGCAAAGCCGTATCGAAACCGGAATGGGTGTGGAACCTGACACATCAGGCCCATGAGCTTGGCATCCCTGTATTTATGAAGGAAGATCTGCTTCCTATCATGGGAGAGGCACAGATGGTACAAGAATTTCCCCCGGCTTTTTACCGGGTATTGGAGGAACAGAAGACGTGGCAGAAGTGAGAGAGAGCAGCATTCTGATTCAGGATGTAGAAACCAAAAATATTATGACAAAATCCACCCTGCCGGTGGGCGGCTATTCCGTCAATCCTTATGTGGGCTGTACCCATGGCTGCAAATACTGCTACGCCTCGTTTATGAAGCGATTTACCGGGCACACCGAACCGTGGGGTACATTCCTGGATGTGAAACATTGGCCAGCAATCAAAAATCCGCAAAAGTACAAAGGGCAACGCGTAGTCATCGGTTCTGTGACCGATGGCTATCTGCCCCAGGAGGCTCAGTTTCAGAACACCCGAAAGCTTCTTGAACAGTTCCGGGGCAGCGAGGCGGAAATTCTCATCTGCACCAAGTCAGACTTGGTAATCCGTGACATCGATCTTCTGAAAGAACTGGGAAAGGTCACGGTCTCTTGGTCGATCAATACGCTGGACGAGGATTTCAAAAACGATATGGACAATGCCGTCAGCATCAAGCGACGGCTGGATGCCATGAAGCAGATCTATGATGCGGGCATTCGCACCGTCTGCTTTATTGCCCCTGTCTTTCCGGGTATCACGGATTTTGAGGCTATCTTCCATCAGGTCAGAAATCAATGCGACCTGATATGGCTAGAAAATCTAAACCTGCGAGGCGGATTCAAAAAAGACATCATGGACTATATTTGTAAAAAATATCCTGACTTGGTTCCGCTGTACGACGCTATCTACAACAAGAGAGACAGAAGCTACTTCCGTGGTTTGGAGGATCAAGCGGAACGGCTGGCGAAAGAAAACAGCTGTCCCTTCGTGGACAACGAGCTGCCCTACGGCCGGGCAGAGCCTGGGCACCCGGTCATTGTGGATTACTTTTACCATGAGGAAGTGCGTGGCTCGGAAAACACCGGACGACGCAACCCCAAAAAATAATTTGTGAAATAAATGGGTTCTGACATGGAGCTGTGCTTCAATGTCAGAACCTTTTTTAGCACTGTTTACCCATTCAGAAGTTTTCTTATCCCTCTTGGAAGGACTTGTACTCCGTCCATTGTTTTTCGATTTTCCTCGCTCTACAATGTAGACAGAACGATTAAATGATTGTTTATTGATATTGAGAGGTGAGAAAGATGCTTTTGAAGGATGCGAAGATTGGACGGGCTTATACCGTAAAGTCCATTCATCTTCCCTTTCAGCTTGAGCGGCGTTTGGAGGCTTTGGGCATGACCCGTCAGACCGCCATCTCTGTGCTGAACCGAAAAGGAAAGGGAATTTTGATTATTAAACTGCGGGGCACCCGGTTTGCCCTGGGGTATAACATTACCAAAAATATTACGGTGGAAGAAGGTGAAGTGCATCTGGTCGCTACGACGTATTATAAAGCGACGCAAAGAAAATCGCGGAAAGTGTTCCGGTTGCCCTTATCAAGGCACTGGAATGTGCCGATAAAAGCTGCATTTTGCCCAAACAGAAGAACCCTTTTCCCGAATAGCAGGATATGGGTTCAAACCGTTGACGAGGACGGTTTTCCTGCGTATGATGAAGATACAGTTAAATAATGATTTAATTGTTTGACACAAAATTACTACTCGGAGAGGAGATTTTCAAAATGAAAAAGACTTACAAAATTGATGTGGATTGCGCTAACTGCGCCAACCTGATGGAGGATGCAGCCCGCAAGACCAGCGGCGTACAGAGCGCTACGGTGAATTTTATGACCCTCAAGATGAACGTGGAGTTCGAGGAAGGTCAGGACCCCAAGGCTGTTATGCAGGAGGTTCGCAAAGCCTGCAAGAAGGTGGAACCCGATTGCGAGATCTTCCTGTAAGCCAGCGAAACGAAATGCCCTGTTGAGCGGCAGCTTGCAGGGCGTTCTTTCTCTTAGACAAATAAACGAATAAGCAATCGTGAAAGGAGTAAAACGAAATGCAGGAGTATATCATCAACGGTCTGCTGGTCGTGGTGGCTCTGCTGGCCGTGATTCTTCAAATCATCGGCACGCGGCCCACCGCCGGTATGACCAAAAAACAAAAAGTGATGTTGTGGCGGATTCTGACTGCTACGGTTCTACTGTTAATTTTGCAGGTCCTGGGCGCAGGCGCATTTGAAGTGTTTGGCGCGGCAGGCCGCTGGATACGTCTGGCTGTGTTCATGGTGGATTATCTGGTCATTGGCTACGACATTCTGGAAAAAGCCGGAAAAGGTATCCGCAACGGTCAGGTGTTCGATGAGCACTTTCTGATGGCGGTGGCTACGCTGGGTGCGCTTGCCCTGGCCATATATGAAAACGGCGACTATCTGGAGGCCATCGCGGTTATGCTGTTCTACCAGGTGGGCGAATGGTTCCAGTCTTATGCTGTGGGCAAGAGCCGCCGGAATATCAGTGATCTGATGGACATCCGTCCTGATCATGCCAATATCGAACGGGAGGGAAAACTGGAACAGGTAGACCCGGACGAAGTGGGGATCGGCACCATTATTGTGGTACAGCCCGGCGAAAAAGTTCCTATTGACGGTACGGTGGTTCAGGGTGAATCTACACTGAACACCGCTGCCCTCACAGGCGAGAGCTTGCCCCGCGAGGTCAAAACCGGGGATGAGATCATCTCTGGCTGTATCAATATGACAGGCTTGCTCCATATCCAGACCACCAAGGAATTTGGCGAGTCCACTGTCTCCAAAATTCTGGATCTGGTGGAGAATGCTTCCTCCCGGAAGTCCAAGTCGGAGGACTTTATCTCCCGCTTCGCAAAAATTTACACCCCTGCGGTATGTTATGCCGCACTGGCCTTGGCAATTCTGCCTCCTTTGGTGCGGATGTTCGGTATGGGACTGGATGCAGACTGGGAGACCTGGATCTATCGGGCGCTGACCTTCCTCGTTGCCAGCTGCCCCTGCGCTCTGGTCATCTCCATTCCTCTGTCTTTCTTTGCAGGCATCGGCGGAGCCAGTAAGGCGGGCGTTCTGGTGAAGGGGTCCAACTATCTGGAGACCCTGTCACAGGCTAAGATCGTGGTCTTTGACAAGACCGGCACACTGACTCAGGGCGTATTTGAGGTGAATGCGATCCATCACAATGAGATGGATGAGCACAAGCTGGTGGAATACGCCGCTCTGGCAGAGAGCGCTTCAAGCCATCCCATCAGCAAGAGCTTACAGAAAGCCTATGGCATGGAAATCGACCGCAGCCGTGTAACCAATATTCAGGAGCTCAGCGGCAACGGAGTGATTGCCACAGTGGATGATCATCAGGTCGCAGCTGGAAACGACAAACTCATGAATCGTTTGGGGGTCCAGGCTATTCCGTGCCATAGTGTGGGGACGATCATTCACATGGCGATTGACGGGAAATATGCCGGACACATTGTTATTTCCGACATCGTGAAGCCTCACTCCAAGGAAGCCATCCAGGCATTAAAGTCGGCTGGGGTTCGCAAGACTGTGATGCTTACTGGTGACGCCAAGAAGGTGGCTGACAGTGTGGCCTCCGCTTTGGGGTTGGATGAAGTTTACAGTGAACTGCTTCCTGCTGACAAGGTGGAGAAAGTGGAGCAGTTGATTCAGAACAAACCAGAGAAAGAAAAACTGGCTTTTGTGGGAGATGGCATCAACGACGCCCCGGTGCTTCGCCGGGCAGACATCGGCATCGCCATGGGTGCCATGGGTTCTGATGCCGCCATTGAGGTTGCTGATGTGGTTCTAATGGATGATGACCCCTTGCAGATCTCCAAAGCAATCAAAATCTCCCGCAAGTGCCTTGGTATCGTTTATCAGAACATCGTGGTGGCCATCGGCGTAAAACTGGCCTGCCTCGTGCTGGTCGCTCTGGGCTTCGCCAATATGTGGCTGGCCGTGTTTGCGGATGTGGGCGTGATGATTATAGCCGTCCTCAACGCTATCCGGGCGCTGTTTGTGAAAAATCTTTAAAGTTCAGAAATAAACGAAAACAGAAAGGGGGACCCTTCCCGCATGAAGGTTTTATTTCAAATTGGACCCTCGGAAGCATGTGTCAGTGAAGTTGCAGACAAACTGAATATGTCAGAGTCCGCTGTTTCTCACCATATCCATATTTTACGCATGAACGGTTTGGTTCGCTGGCGCAGGAGTGGAAAGGCTATTTACTATGTTCTTAAAGATGACCATATTCGCTCAATTATCTTTCAGGGATATGAACATATTAAAGAATTCGCTAGTTAGTAGGGAGAAAAACAAATAATTTTAACCGAATCAAGTAAGTCCCCTGCTTCCATTGCGAAAAGCAATAAGCAGTGGGTGGGGACTTGCTTGTATCAGGAGGAGTGCAAGCTCCTTCTGATAAACTGCGGAGCAGTTATTCGGTTATGAGCAAGTAGCGAAGCGGATTGCGAATATCTGCTTGACTCATCTGCCGGACGACAGCAAAAGAAAAAAGCCGTCGTCCAGTAGGTGATTTCCATGTAAATATGATATCATGGGTTTGTATGCGAGAATGGAAATAAGATGGAGCAACCCTTGGAGAATAAGTGATGAACAATGTTCTGGGGAATGGCTCTTTGATCAGTACAAGGTGTACGGGGGATTTCTAAGAGAAAATCAAATCGGAAATGCAGGATTGGCCTGGAGCCCAGGAGACTGTGCAGGAAATCCTGAAAGGGGACGAGTAGAAAAAAGAGCAGCTGCATGAGCAGGAAGTGCAGAAGGAAGAAGAAAATAGACAGAGCAGTTGATGATGGAATGTCCGGTGCAGTGTGGGTGTAATGCTCATGTTGCATCGGTTTTTTATAAAAATAATTTTTAATAATGTTGATTTTTAACTGCTCTTAACTCAAATATTGCATCTTAACTTAAAAAGAGTTAAGATTGCAAGTAATGACATGGAATATCTCGATAAAGTTCCTGGAGTCAAGAATCAAAGTGTTTTTAAAGAAGCTTATGTTATGGGATATTCTATTTACTAATGTTGATTTTCAACTGCTGGACGAATGGGAGGTATGCTTCATGCCGTTGCAGCTTATCAGAAACGATATTACAAAAATGAGTGTTGATGCGATTGTCAATGCGGCCAACACGTCCCTTTTGGGTGGCGGCGGTGTGGACGGCTGCATTCATCGTGCGGCCGGACCGGAACTGCTTGCAGAATGCCGTACGCTGCATGGCTGCGAAACCGGCAGTGCAAAAATTACAAAGGGATACCGTCTGCCCTGCAAATATGTGATCCATGCAGTCGGTCCGCGCTGGCGGGATGGCAGGCATCGGGAGCAGGATCTTCTGGAATCCTGTTATCGGACATCTTTGAATCTGGCGAAAGAAAATGGCTGTCAGTCTGTAGCCTTTCCGCTGATTTCCTCCGGTGTTTACGGCTATCCAAAAGACCAGGCTCTGAAGGTTGCAGTCGATACCATCAGCGAATTTCTGCTGGAAAACGAGATGATGGTCTATATCGTTATTTTTGACCGAAAGACATATCAGATTAGCGGAAAGCTGTTTGATGACATCGCAGTGTACATAGATGACAGGTATGTGGAAGAACATACCGACAGGAGGGCAGAACAGAGTCGGTGTTCCGAAGCATGGCAAGAGGAATCCTGCTTTGAAGCTGCATCTGTCCCGCTGCCGCCCGAAGCAATCTGTAAATCCTGCAGCAGTCAGTCTCTGGAAGAGGCGCTGGGGCAGATGGATGAGAGCTTTTCAGAAATGCTGCTTCGAAAGATTGAGGAAAGCGGTATGACGGATGCACAGTGCTACAAGAAAGCAAATATTGACAGGAAGCTCTTCTCAAAAATCCGTTCGGATAGATTCTATAAGCCATCCAAACCTACGGTGCTGGCATTTGCCCTCGCTTTGGAGCTGCCGCTTGCCCAGATGCAGGAGATGCTCGGCAAGGCAGGATTCACATTGTCCCATTCAAGTAAATTTGACATCATTGTAGAATATTTTGTCGAACGGGGAAATTATAATGTGTATGAAATTAACGAGGCACTGTTTGCCTTTGACCAGAGTCTGATCGGAGCATAAGAACAAAGAAATGTCGCTTTCCATGCGACCACTCCACAAAAGAAAATCGCTATACTATGACTGTAAGGTACAAAACCGAGCAGCCATATGCGCGTGTAATGAGCCAAAGTTCGAGCTTGCTCGAAACCTTGGCGAATACCGCGACAGCGAGCCCGCAAGGGCGAGATCTTTTTGGAGGAGGACAAGCATATGAGAAAGAATTTAACAGAGATCGTTTTTATCTTAGACCGCAGCGGTTCCATGAACGGACTGGAACGGGACACCATCGGCGGATTCAATTCTATGATTGAGCAGCAGAAAAAAGCAGAGGGCGAAGCATTGATCTCAACGGTACTGTTTGACAATGTGAGTGAAGTCCTGCACGACCGTGTAGATGTAAAGAAAATCCGACCGATGACCGACCGGGATTATACAGTTCGCGGATGCACAGCGCTCTTAGATGCCATCGGCGGTGCGATTCATCACATTGGAAATGTTCATAAGTATGCAAGACCGGAGGATGTACCGGAACACACCATGTTCGTAATCACTACGGACGGAATGAAAAATGCCAGCCGCCGGTACAACAGCGAAAAAGTGAGGCAGATGATCGAGCGGCAGAAAGCGAAATACGGTTGGGAGTTTTTGTTCCTCGGTGCTAATATTGACGCGGTAGAGACCGCAAGCCAGTTCGGAATCGGTGCAGACCGTGCAGTCAACTATCAGTGCGACAGCGAAGGAACTGCGTTGAATTATGAGGTGGTCAGCGAAGCAATCAGCTCTGTCCGGTGCAGTGCCCCGTTGAACGCAGACTGGAAAAAACGTATAGATGAGGATTATAAAAAACGTGGAGGAAAATAGAAATATGCAGGCGTATACCTACGTTTCAAAAGGAAAATTCGAATTAAGAGAGAAGCCAAAACCGACCCTGATGCAGGAGCGGGATGCTATTGTCAAAGTGACACTCGCCAGCATTTGCTCCAGCGATCTGCATATCAAGCATGGCAGCGTTCCGCGGGCAGTACCCGGGATCACGGTTGGCCATGAGATGGTGGGGATTGTGGAAGAGGTTGGAAAGGCAGTTACCAAGGTAAAACCGGGAGACCGGGTGACAGTAAACGTGGAGACCTTCTGCGGTGAATGCTTTTTCTGCAAGAAAGGGTATGTGAATAACTGTACAGATGAAAATGGCGGTTGGGCGCTGGGCTGCCGGATTGATGGCGGCCAGGCGGAATATGTGCGTGTGCCTTTTGCAGATCAGGGACTGAATAAGATTCCGGATGGCGTTACGGATCGACAGGCATTGCTGGTGGGCGATGTTCTGGCTACCGGTTACTGGGCAGCGCGTATTTCAGAGATCTCAGAGCAGGACACGGTGCTGATCATCGGAGCCGGCCCCACCGGTATCTGTACCCTGCTTTCGGTAATGCTGAAAAAACCAAGACGGATTATTGTGTGTGAAAAGGATAAAAATCGTCTGCAGTTTATCCGACAGCATTATCCGGAGATTTTGTTGGTTTCTCCGGAGAAGTGTGAAGCGTTTGTACGGGCAAACAGCGATCATGGGGGAGCTGACGTTGTGCTGGAGGTTGCGGGGGCGGAAGCTACCTTCCGTCTGGCCTGGGAATGCGCGAGACCCAATGGTCTGGTGACGGTGGTTGCTCTTTATGATCAGGCACAGATCCTGCCGCTTCCGGATATGTATGGAAAAAATCTTACCTTTAAAACCGGAGGGGTGGATGGCTGTGACTGTGAAGAAACATTACGGTTGATTGCAGAGGGAAAACTGAACACAGAGCCGCTTATCACCCATACCTATCCCTTAGAAAGGATAGAGGAAGCCTATGAACTCTTTGAAGGTAAGCGGGACGGTGTAATTAAGGTAGCAGTAGAATGCTAAAAGAAGATATAGATAATTCCAATCATTAATGTACTATATATGGTATGATAATGATTGGAATTTTGTTATAACAGGGGGATTTCCAACCATTAGTATATACGATCCATGAAAAATCAGGTAAAATTATGTATAGGTAATTAAGGGATCGGTTTTATGAATCCGCTGGGTCCGGATGTGGCGACAATCCGTACTTCTGGCTGTATCGTCTTTTCGCATGGAGGCAATGGCTGCCGGAGGATTTGCCGGAGAATATGAACGATGGATGGATATGGCAGATCTGCCGACCGAAGAGGAAGAGAAGGAATTAATTGCCACGCTGTTTTCTCTGAGCTGAACGATCTGACGGCTGAAGCGAGGAATAAATTTACGGAAGAGGAAAACGGTTAATGCAGTGCTTTTGAGGGACAAACTTTCGTGCATTCATAGCAGAGAATACACTCTGTTCCGTTTTTCCGCTTGCGGGTTTCCTTATTAACCTCCACGTTCATGGGGCAGACCTGCAGACACTTCCTGCAATGGACACACTTATCCTCATCACAGTGGACGCGCAGAAGAGAGAAATAGCTCATAGGTTTGAGAAAAACCGTAATGGGACACAGGTACTTGCAGAATGCCCGGTTATCTTGAAACAGGAAGGCGAACACAATACCGACAAGGTAATAAAGCGCATTTCCGGCCAGGAAAAGCCAGAACATGATTTGCTCCAGATGTGCCACCTGCATCAGAAACAGCCCAGACACCAACGCCAGAGACAGAAGAAACATCACATAGCGAAGGAAGCCCAGCTTTTCTTTTCGTGGCTTCTGCGGCTGATTGTAGGGCAGAAAGTCCAGCACCATAGCTGTCCAGCAGGCGTAACCGCACCAGCCACGCCCAAAAAGCAACGGTCCGAAAATTTTTGCAACCGCGTAGTGGATAGTTGCTGCTTCGAAAACGCCGAGAAACAGGTAGTACCAGAACCCTTCGATCTGCATATTTTCACGGGAAATCACGCCAAGGTACAGCAACATATAGCTGCCCACCGCCAACTGGACGAAATGCCGGGCATATCGTTTCCCGGCGGTAAACAGTGCCGTTCCAAGCCCAAGGCAGGCTCCGATGTAGCTGAAATTCAGCAGATAGAAAAAATTGTCCTTTGTGAGCCACAACGTAATAGCCACTGCTTCAAACAGCAGAAACAGCAGCATAGATGGCACGTATTTGTGAAGTCTGTGATAGATTCTCATGTTCTCTTTGATCCTCTGCTTTCTTGCTTTTTTCAATACACTGACTGCCGGGCCGGTGCAACGCCCGACATCTTATTATAAGTATAGCAGAGAAATGAAAAAATAGTAATCAGATTCTTATAAAACATCTGCAAAAAAAGTGAAACGATTACAGGCGCAGACGGTTATGACCGCCTGCGCCTGTAATCGTTTGGAGTCATGCCAGACTGTTTTTAAAAGCTGTCTGGAAATGGCCTGGACTGGAAAAGTTTGATGTATTCCTATGCATAGGGTATAATGTCTTTAGGAAAAAAGATATGATTACGAAAACAAAATATTCCGCAAACATGATAGAGAAAGCAGGTATGCTATGAAAAGAAAAATTATGATTGCTGCAGTGGCAGCTGCTGTGATTTTTGCGGTGATTGCGATCCTTTCCGTTTTGGCGCAGACACCGGCATTAATCTGAGAAATCGAAATGATCTGCTGTGAAATTTCCGGCGGATCATGGAAGGATGGGAAAACTGGCGTTTTGCAAATGATTTTGCCTACTTTCATACAAAAAATACTTTGAATATCAAGAAATCTATGCTACACTGATACTGCATGACAAAATAAAAGAAAGTGGGGATTGGAGTATGAGTGGTCTGTTTCGGGCTCTTCATCGGACAAAAGTGTTTCGAAATCTGACGGAGCAGGAGTTTGCATGGGTTTTATATGATGTGGGAAATTCGGCATTTATTATGCTTGCCTGTTCGCTGATTCCGATCTGGTTTAAGAGTCTGGCAATCGGTACAGGGCCGGGAAAAATCAGTTCGGATCAGGCGACGGCGTATTATTCGATTGCCATTTCAATTGTTACGGTGGTGGTGGCACTGATCGGTCCTGTCTGCGGTGTGCTGGCGGATCGTAAGGATAAGAAAAAGATCTTTTTTACCACAACGGCAGGTCTTGGCATCACAGGATGTGTGCTGAATGGCGTTGCGACGAGCTGGGTGCTGTTTCTGGTCATTTATATTGTGACAAGAGTCTGCTATAATGCATCGCTGACGATTTACGATTCCATGCTGAATGACGTGACGACGGAGGAACGTATGGATGAGGTATCCTCCTATGGCTATGCGTGGGGATACCTGGGATCCTGCATTCCGTTTCTTGTAGCACTGATTGCTTACGTGTTGGGGCCGGATATGGTCGGGGTGCTGCCGGATTTTGTCTCTAAGATGATTGGCTTTTGCGTGACGGCTCTCTGGTGGCTGGTGGTGACGCTGCCGTTGCTGAAGGAGTATCGGCAGAAGAATTACGTGGAAATGAGAACGGTTACCGTCGGTCAGACATTTGGAAAAATATTCAGAACCCTGAAAAAAATCGCAGTTTCGGACCGGAAAGTATTTTTCTTTCTGATTGGATTCTTTCTCTATATTGATGGGGTTGGAACTATCATTGACAACTGCATCAACATCGGAACCGATCTGAATCTGAATACGGTCGGACAGGTTGTTTTCCTGCTTGCCACGCAGGTTGTCGCTTTTGGAGGATCTCTGTTTTTTGCAAAATTGTCGCGGAAAAAAGACACGGTATCCCTGATTCTGATCTGTATCGCAGGCTATTTTGTCATCTGCCTCTATGCGCTGACACTGCGGACGCTGGTGCACTTTGCGATTCTGGCATTTGGAGTGGGATGCTTTCAGGGATCAATTCAGTCGTTGTCGCGGTCGTATTATTCCAAAATTATTCCGGCGGAGAATTCGGGAGAATATTTTGGCATCTACGATATTTTTGCCAAGGGCGCTTCCTTCCTTGGATCTGTAGTCATTGCAGTTGTAAAGCTGGCGGGAGGAACGATCAACGTAGCGGTTGCATGTCTGGCGGTTTTCTTTGCGCTTGGATTTGTTTTTCTGAAAATTGCAGACCATCAGCCGATGGCGGGTGAAAAATAAAAGATACACAGCATAAAAAATCTCAAAACCAGGAGAACAAGAGCAACTGGTTTTGAGATTTTTTGTTTTTGACTCCGGGGTTTCACAAAGAGAGGTTACGTGTTACGATAATCAGTGAGTCGGGCTGCCGGGAATGTGGCTGCCTGAAAAAAGCACAGACAGGCCAGATCCGGAAAGCCGGAAGAGTCGATCACAAGGATGCGTTTCTGGACACCGAGGAGCTGCACATTGGTACCAGACCCCATTACACTTCTATCTGCAGACCCCGATTGCACAGATTCATGATTACAGCATGGCGCAGTTTGAGCATTGGACGAAAGAAACATTCTCTGCCAATTTTCGCAAAATGCTGACGCTGGAACAATACCGCGATTCAAAACTTGCGCAGCTTCATCATGATTATCTGGCGGGCGGACCATTGAAATATATGGCGGTGATTTTTCGTAAGCTGGCGGATTCTGATGAAACGGCCATGCAGCTGGCGTTGGAGTTTTATCTGTGACAAGAACCCGGAAGCTTTTGAAAAATTTGAAGCCGCATTCCCCAAAAAGGAAAAGCTGAAACTGCTGGGGCAGCTGTTCTGATTCGAGCGATAAAGTTTGGCAGCAGAACGATGCTGAGGGGTAAGCAGGTGTGTGATAAAAGGAGAACAGGACAATGGGGGAATCCCGTGTCCTGTTTTTTTGCCCCTGAAAAGTGGAAATTTCCTATCCCCTCTGCATACAATACAGGTAGAGTATCTTTTCAAACCCGTTCAGAAAGGATGATCATTATGACGAAAGGCATTGTAAAAATAAAGAAAAACCGTGCATTTGTAGAGCAGCAGAACGGCGAGGTGGAAGTGGCTTCCGGGCAGTATGTGTATCTGAAAGTGGAAAATTGCTGGATTCCGGTGGTGGTGCGGTATTCGGCGCGGAGGAAGAAGTGGTATTTTAAGTATCTCGAGGAAATCCCGGTCTGCGGGCAGAAGGTGTTGCTGAAGGCGTAGCCGGTAAAGGGCGTTTCACGTATGTTTAACATGTGTTTAATCTTTCTGAGTCAGAAATTCATTATGCAGCTCCTGGATTCTGCGCTGTTCGGCAGCTTCCTGTTTTTCACGCTCCGATCAATACGAAGATCCCGCAAGCAGAGCGCAGATCAGCGTCAGACCGAAAACAAGAAGAAAAGAATAAAGATATGGATGACCGGGATGATTTTCATGATTCATAGGAAGCCTGGCTTTCTGAATGTAAAATTCGTAGATAAGGATTTTCTGTGTCTAAAATTCAGTATAGCAAACGGAATTTTTCGCGTCAATGGAAAGGATTGGTTTCTCGATTTCCAAATTCATCATTTACGCCGTCCCCAAAGTCTGCTAAGATAAAGAAAACTTGTTACCAAACGAGAAAACAGGAGTGATTTACATTGAAAAAGATTTTATTTATCGCAACCGGCGGCACAATCGCTTCGAAGAAGACGGAAAATGGTCTGACTCCGCAGATTACGCCGGAGGAGTTATTGTCTTATATTCCGGAGGTGGAAGGCCTCTGTGAGATTACGGCGGTGAATCCGTTTAATCTGGACAGCTCGAATGTGGTTCCGGAGAACTGGAGCACGCTGGTGAAAGTGGCGAAGGAGCATTACGAGGATTACGACGGTTTCGTCATCGCGCACGGAACTGATACGATGGCGTACACCGCGGCGGCGCTTTCCTATATGATTCAGAATTCGGAAAAGCCGATCGTCATCACCGGAGCACAGCGGCCGATCAATTTGGATATCACGGATGCAAAGACAAACCTGTCCGATAGCTTTTATTACGCCTGTGATGATGCATCCCAGGGTGTACAGATTGTGTTCGACGGAAAAGTCATCGCGGGAACGCGCGCGAAGAAGGTGCGGACGAAGAGCTACAATGCCTTTTCCAGCATCGATTTCCCGTACCTTGCGGTAATACAGGACCGCAGGATTCTGCGGTATCTGCCGATGCTGCCGTATGAAAAGCCGGTTCGTTTTTATGAAAACTTAAGCGATAACGTTTTTCTCTTGAAACTGATCCCGGGAATCAGCCCGGTATTGCTTCCGGCGATTTTTGAGCACTACGATGCGATCATTGTGGAGAGCTTCGGTGTCGGCGGTATTCCGGCGAGCATCAAGGAGCCGTTTTACGAGCTCTGCCAGAAGTACCCGGAAAAACTCATCATCATGTGTACCCAGGTTTCTCACGAGGGAAGCGATATGACCGTCTATGAAGTCGGCCATGAGATGAAAACCCTGTGCAACATTCTCGAGTCATACGATATGACCCCGGAGGCAGTCGCAACTAAAACCATGTGGCTTCTCGGCAACCGTCCGGATGATCATGAGAGCCGGGAAAAAGCATTCTATAAACCGATCAACTACGATACGGTCTGGAAATAAGAAAAAGAAAGACGGCAAAAAGGCTGTCACGGTCCGCAGGAAAGAAATGTTTCTGCTGGCTGTGAACGCCTCTTTTTCTTTTTGAGGAAAAAGAAATTTTCTGCAAAATTTTCAGACAGTACGGACGCAAAATTGATTTTTATTGGAAGAATTGTGCAAATTTCATAGAAAAATCAGAAACAGGTTGATATCTTTTGAACATTTTAGTAGAATTGAATTCATGATGCAGTGCGGAAAACGGCGGATTTTGGATGACGAATCCAACCGCTGGTTACAGTTACAACATATGTCGATATCGAGGAGACACCGACCGGCATCCGCTTAAAGAAGTATATGGAGAAATATTTCGATCCACGGATTTATATCGCAGGAGAGCTTGGCATCGGACTGAATTCGTGCTCGAACTGCCTCGGCAACTGCTACATTGAGGATGAATCCGCGTATGGAACTTTCCACGTAGGGCTTGGACGCAATATCGCGCTCGGCGGCGTGCAGAATGCGAAAGGCCACTTCGACCTGGTCTGCCGGGAACCCGATATTTTTACCGATAACCGTCAGATTATGGACCGGGGAAAGATTATTGCACCCGAGCCTGTGTTATACTAAAGGACAGAACCAGGAGACAAAAATTAAGAGACAAAAGGAGAAAAGACGATGAAAGTTTTATTAACAGGATTTGACCCATTTGGAGGAGAGAGCGTGAACCCGGCATTCGAGGCCATCAAACTTCTGCCGGATACCATCGCCGGAGCAGAGATCGTAAAAGTTGAGATCCCGACCGAGTTTACCAGAAGTATTTCCTGCGTGGAAGCAGCCATCAAAGAGCACAATCCGGACGTTGTCATCAATGTCGGACAGGCAGGCGGACGCGCATGCGTAACCGTAGAGAAAGTCGGCATCAACCTTGCAGACGCAAGAATCCCGGACAACGCCGGAGAGCAGCCGTCCGATGAACCGCTGCAGGCAGACGGCCCGACCGCATACTTTGCAACGATTCCGGTCAAAGCAATGGTTCAGAACGTCCGCGAACACGGCCTTCCGTGCCACGTATCCTTCACCGCAGGCACCTACGTATGCAACTGCGTCATGTACAATGTGCTTCACCTGTGCGCAACGAAATATCCGAACATCCGCGCAGGCTTCATCCACGTACCGTTCGCATGCGAGCAGGTAGTCGGAAAAGCAAGCACCATGGCAAGCATGCCGCTGGAAACGATTGCAAAATCTCTGGAATACTGCATCGAGGCAGTCGTAACCAACAAAGAAGAAGTAGAAGAAGCAATGGGAACTACCCACTAAAACAGACTTTCAGACCGTCGTACCGGAATTTTGGTGCGGCGGTCTGCTTTTTTTGCTATTTTCTCTTTTGCAAACTATATCTTTTGTGATACAATAAGATTCGTCAGAATTTTTATGCGAAAGGAACGAAAGAAAGAAAATGGAACAGGGTAAAATTTTTAAATTTCATAATGACCTTGATACAGACCAGATCATCGCATCCCAGTATCTGCTTCTGCCGAATCTGGATGAGATGAAAGGTCATGCGTTTGAATCGTTAGATCCGGACTTTGCAAAAAAAGTAAAACCGGGAGATTTTGTCGTAGGAGGAGAAAACTTTGGCTGTGGTTCCTCAAGAGAGCAGGCACCGGGCGTTTTAAAGGCACTTGGTGTACAGGCTGTTATCGCAAAATCCTTTGCCAGAATCTTTTTCCGCAACGCCATCAACATCGGTCTGCCGGCGATTGTCTGTAAAGACCTGCCGGATGCCGTAGAAGACGGGGACACCATGGTCCTCCATATGTCCGAGGGAACCGCAGAGGTGAACGGCAAAACGTACACCTGCACCAAACTGCCGGAATATATGCAGAACATACTGAATCAGGGAGGCTTGATTGCCTCTTTGAACCGCGAGGAGGAGTAAGAACCATGGGAATGACAATTGCAGAGAAAATTATCGCCGCTGCAGCCGGCGTTCCGGAAGTAAAACCGGGAGATATCCACACCGTAACACTGGATCGTCTGATGAGCAACGACGGAACAACTCATCTGACGGTTGATATGTACCGCAACAAATTAAACCACCCGCACATTGCGGATCCGAAAAAGCTCGTTTTCATCGTCGACCACAACGTGCCGTCCGACAGCCCGAAAACAGCAGCATCCCAGAAAAAGATGCGTGATTTTGCAAGAGAGAACAACATTGACTTCTGGGAAGGAAAAGGCGTATGCCATCAGGTGATGATCGAGAACTATGTCCGCCCGGGCGAGCTGATCTTCGGCGCTGACAGCCATACCTGCTCTTACGGAGCACTCGGCGCATTCGGCACCGGTGTCGGCTGTACCGATTTCCTGTACGGCATGGTAACGGGAACTTCCTGGGTACTCGTACCGGAAAGCGTAAAATTCAATCTTGTAGGAAAACTGCCGGAGGGCGTTTATGCGAGAGACCTGATCCTCACCATCATCGGCGAGGTCGGCGCAAACGGATGCAACTACCAGGTGATGGAGTTTACCGGTGAGGGTGCAAAAACGCTGAGCATCAGTGACCGTATGGCACTTTGTAATATGGCAGTCGAAGCCGGCGCCAAGACCGGTATCTTTGAGGCAGATGAGAAAGCCATGGAATACCTGAAAGAGCACGGAAGAGAGCCAAAAGAAGTCTTCCACAGCGACCCGGATGCAAAATACGTCCGAGAGTATACCTTTGACCTCTCCAAAGTCCGCCCGGTTGTTGCAAAGCCAGACTTTGTGGACCGCGTTGTTCCGGCAGAGGAAACGTGCGGAACGCCAATCAATGAGGCATTCCTTGGTTCCTGCAACAACGGAAGAATCGAAGACCTCCGTGTCGGCGCAGAGATCATCCGCGGAAAGAAGGTCGCAGAGGGTGTCCGTTTCCTCGTTGTTCCGGCAAGCCAGACGATCTACCGTCAGGCATTAAAAGAAGGCATCATCGACACCTTCATGGAGGCCGGAGCCATCGTCATGAACCCGAACTGCAGCGTCTGCTGGGGAAGCTGCCAGGGTGTCATCGGCGAGAACGAAGTGCTGATCAGCACCGGAACCCGTAACTTCAAGGGCCGTGCCGGTCATCCAAGCTCCAAAGTATACCTGGGATCCGCTGCTACGGTAACCGCATCCGCGATTGCCGGAAAGATTGCGACGGCAGATCAGATCTGACCATTTTCTTTGAGGGATACATAATATTTTTGGGAGAATAAACATATGGAAGCATTTACAGGAAAAGTATGGGTGCTTGGAGACGATATTGATACCGATATCATTATCCCGACCGAGTATCTTGCTTTAAAGACAATTGACGATATGAAACAGTACGGCTTTTCCCCGCTCCGCCCGGAACTGGCCGGACAGATCGAAAAGGGCGACATCATCGTGGCAGGAAAGAACTTCGGCTGCGGCTCCTCGAGAGAGCAGGCACCGGAGATCATCAAGGCGCTCGGCATTTCCTGCGTTATCGCGAAATCCTTTGCTCGGATCTTTTTCCGCAACTCCATCAATAACGGCCTTCTTCTGATCGAGCAGCCGGATCTGCACGATGATATCAAAGAGGGCGACACCATCACCGTCAAGATGAATGAGCATGTTGATTACAACGGAAAAACATACCCGATCGCAGCTCTGCCGGAGAACCTGATGGATATCATTCAGGCAGGCGGCCTGGTAAAGGCAATGCGCAAGCGCAACGGATTGGATTAAGAGCGGGAGGAAGAAACGATGGGCAATACAGTAATTGAAAAAATCATCCGCCACAACACCGGAAAAGACGTAAAACCGGGCGACATTGTGACGGTCAACGTGGACAGAGTCATGATTCATGATATCTTCATCCCGTTTGTCGGCGATAAATTCGAGGAGATGGGCTTTACCAAACTGTGGGACCCGGATAAAGTCGTTCTGATCTACGACCACCTCGTTCCGACAAGCCAGGTGGACGATACGAGACATTTCCACAAAGGCGATGAATTTGCAAAGAAATATGGCATGAAAAACGTACACAGAAGCGACGGAATCTGCCATCAGTTAATGACAGAGGCAGGTTACGTAAAACCGGGCGACGTTGTTTTCGGAACCGACAGCCACACGACGACATACGGCTGTGTCGGTGCATTCTCTTCCGGAATCGGCTACACAGAGATGGCGAGCATCCTTGGAACGGGTACGATGTGGATCAAAGTGCCGGAGACGATCAAAGTTGTCATCGAAGGCGAGCTGCCGAAAAATGTGATGTCAAAAGACATTATCCTGCGTCTGATCGGTGACCTCGGTGCAGACGGCGCAACGTACCGCGCACTGGAGTTCTCAGGAAGCACCGTAGAAAATATGACCGTGGCAAGCCGTATGACGATTGCCAACATGGCGATCGAGGCAGGTGCCAAATGTGCACTTTTTACCCCGGATGAGAAGACCGCAGAATACTGCGAGATCGAACTCAATGACTATCAGAAGAGCTTAAAAGGCGATGAGGATGCAAAATATCTGTGCACCATCACCTACCGCGCCGAGGATTTTGTGCCGGTTATGGCATGCCCGTCCCAGGTAGACAAGATCCGTGATACCAGCGTTCTCGAGGGAACCCCGATCGATCAGGTCTTCATCGGTTCCTGTACGAACGGCCGTCTCGAGGATCTGCAGGCGGCAGCCGAGGTTTTAAAAGGCAAAAAAGTAGCCGACTACGTAAAACTGATCGTAACACCGGCAAGCCGCAAGATTTATCTGCAGGCAAGCAAAATGGGCATTCTCGATACACTGGCAGAGGCAGGCGCCATGATTACACATCCGGGATGCGGCCTGTGCTGCGGAAGAGCGGGCGGAATCCTCTCTGACGGCGAGCGTGTTGTAGCAACGAACAACCGAAACTTTCTTGGAAGAATGGGTACTTCTAAAGTTGAAATTTATCTGGCATCTCCAAAGACAGCGGCAGCATGTGCAGTAGCTGGAAAAATTGTGACGCCGGAAGTGTAAACGAACTTAACAGCAGAAAGGGAAAACAGACGACATGAATGGTTCAATGTTTATCGGAACCTGGTGGGCACTCGTCCCGCCGCTGCTTGCAATTCTGCTTGCATTTGTCACAAAAGAAGTTTACAGTTCCCTGTTCATCGGATCGGCAGTCGGTGTCCTTTTGTACACCGGCTTCCATCCGTGGGATGCGTTCACAAGCTTCTTTGAAATTTTACGGAACAGCATGAACATCAACATTCTGATCTTCGATATCCTGCTTGGCATGGTTGTCGTGCTGATGGCGAAATCCGGCGGCTCAGCGGCGTATGGAAAATGGGCGGGGACGAAGATCAAAACGAAGCGGAGTGCGCTTCTGGCAACGATGGGGCTTGGTGTTCTGATTTTTGTGGATGACTATTTCAACTGTCTGACAGTCGGCTCTGTCATGCGCCCGGTCACGGACAGCCACAAGGTTTCCCGCGCGAAACTCGCATACATCATCGACTCCACCGCAGCGCCGATCTGTATTATCGCGCCGATCTCAAGCTGGGCGGCAGCCGTCAACTCGTATGTGCCGGCGGATGCGGGAATCAGTGGATTCCAGCTGTTTCTGCGGACAATTCCGTATAACCTGTATGCGATCCTTACAATTGCGATGGTCTTTTACATCTGCTACACCGGCTTTGATTTTGGTCAGATGAAGCTCCACGAGGATAATGCCGCCAAAGGTGATCTTTTCACGACCGGAGGCGAGGAGTTTGAGCAGGTTTCCGAGCAGGAGGTCAATCCGAACGGAAAAGTCATCGACCTCGTGCTCCCAGTTGCCGTGCTGATTGTATCAGCGATTGGAGCGATGGTTTACACTGGCTTCCTCGGCGGCGCGGACAATGTGATTTCCGCGTTCGCAGGATGTGATGCAGAGACGAGTCTGATTTTTGCCTCCGTCGTGACGATCCTGTTTATGATGGCGCTGTATCTGCCGCGGAAGGTCATCACCTTCAAGAGCTTTATGGACAGCCTGTCCGAGGGCTTCAAGCTGATGGTTCCGGCGGTTACGATTCTCGTCTTTGCGTGGACCTTAAAAGGCGTCGGTGATGCGATGGGCCTGGCCCAGTTTGTCGGAAGCGTCGTGGGAGACCATGCATCCGCAAGTATTTTTATCCCGGTGGTGCTGTTCGCCGTGGCGGTGTTCCTTTCCTTTTCGACGGGAACCTCCTGGGGAACGTTCGCGATTCTTGTGCCGATTGCAACGGGCATGTTCGCCGCCGGAACAAATCTGGAGATGATGATTATCTCGGTATCCGCCGTCCTGGCAGGGGCGGTCTGCGGTGACCATATTTCGCCGATCTCGGATACGACGGTTATGTCAAGTGCGGGTGCGCAGAGCAACCATCTGAACCACGTATCGACGCAGATGCAGTATGCGGCCGTTACGGCGTGTGTCTGCCTGGTGGGATATCTGATTGCAGCCGTGACCAGAACGTGGTGGATCACACTTGGCGTCAGCCTTTTTCTTCTTTTGGCTGTTTTAACCGGAATGCGCAGATTTTGCGCAAAAAAAGCGGAAAACGGCAAAAAATAAAAAAGAAAACAGAAAAACGCGTGAAATGCTTGACGGGAGAGAAAAAGAACCGTATACTAAAAAATAGAACAAACATTCACAGGACAACGGTGTCCTGCAAAGAAGAAGCGGAACGCTTTTGGAGCAGGAATGTGAATTGGAACAGAAGGAATTGGATTTTTCAAAGTCCAGTTCCTTCTGTTTATCTCTGTTAAAATTGCATCGGAGCTGTGAAATGCAGGAGAAGAAAGGAGGCATTCCGGGGCGAAAACGCTTTGGAAAAGGGAAGGACTGTTATGGTCAGAAAGATCATAGCAGACAATGGCAAAAACAAAAAGAGGGAGAAAATATATGATATTTGGAAAGTACATTAACAAATACTACCTGAAGAATGCGCCCATTCTGATTCTCGGTCTTGCAGCGCTGATTCTCGTAGATTATTTCCAGCTTTTCATACCGGAGCTGTACCGCATGGTCATCAACGGCATGAACGGCGACCCTGTTCTGGTCAACGGCCAGGCGGCGGTGTTTGATATGGAATTTCTGCTGGATCAGGTCTGCCGGCCCATGATTATTACCATTATCGTCATGGTAGTCGGCCGTTTCCTGTGGCGAGTCTGCTTTTTCGGCTCCGCGATCCGCGTGGTGACCGATCTTCGTACCTGCATGTTCGCGCACAGCAAGGAGCTGTCCCAGGAGTATTATCAGGTCAACAAAGTCGGAAACCTGATGAGTCTTTACACGAACGATCTCGATACCGTGCAGGAGTGCTTCGGCGACGGTATTCTGATGTTCTGCGATGCGCTGTTTTTAGGCCTGCTTGCCGTGATCAAAATGTGGCGCATGAACCACTTCCTGACCGGCCTTTCCATGATCCCGATGGCATTTCTGATGGCCGCCGGCACAACGCTCGGCAAATACCTGATGAAAAAGTGGGAAGAGCGCCAGGCGGCCTTTTCCGAGCTGTCCGATTTCGCGCAGGAAAACTATTCCGGTCTTGCTGTCATCAAAGCATTCGTCAAAGAGACGAAAGAGCTGATGATGTTCCGCAGACTGAACCGCGAGAACGAGGACATCAACGTAGAATATACCAAAATTTCCACACTGCTGAACATTATGGTAACGCTGTTCGTCGAGTCCGTCATCTGCGTAATCTTAGGCTACGGCGGCTATCTCGTTTACTGCGGAAGCTTCGACGCCGGCCAGCTTGTCGAGTATATCGGCTATTTCTCGGCCGTTGTATGGCCGATCATGGCGGTCTCCATGCTGATTGAGAAGACATCCCGTGGAAAAGCGTCCTTAAATCGTATTACGGAACTGCTTGACGCAAAAGTCGATGTGAAGGACCGCGGCGGTGTGCAGGATCTGCCGTTCATCCATGGAAAAATCGAGTTCCGCAATCTGACCTTCCGCTATCCGGACGGGGAGTACGATGTGCTGAAAAACGTATCGTTTACCATTGAGCCGGGCGAGAGTGTCGGCATCGTCGGAAAGACCGGTTCCGGAAAAACGACCATCGTCGATCTGCTGCTCCGCACCTACAACGTGCCGGACGGAATGCTGTTTATTGATGACCACGATGTCAACACCGTTTCCATTCACTCCGTGCGTGAGGGCTGTGCCTACGTGCCGCAGGACAACTTCCTGTTCTCCGACACGATTTCCGGCAATATTTCCTTCGCCTTTGATGACGAAAACCAGGAGGCCATTGAGGATGCGGCGATGATGTCCGATGTCCATGACAATATCGCAGAGTTCAAAGAGGGCTACCGCACCGTTCTTGGCGAGCGCGGTGTGACGGTTTCCGGCGGACAGAAGCAGCGAATCTCGATTGCGCGTGCGCTGATGAAACACGCACCGATTCTGATTCTCGACGATTCCGTCTCTGCGGTCGATACCAAAACAGAGCGCACGATTCTCGACAATCTCAAAAAACGTGAGGGACTGACGACAATTCTGATCGCACACCGGATTTCAACGGTGGAGCAGATGGACAAGATCGTGTTCGTCGAGGACGGAGAAGTCCATGCAGTCGGAAAACACGAGGATCTGTACCGGACCTGCACGGCGTACCGCAAGATGGTCGATCTGCAGAAACTTGAAGAGGAAGCGGGGGAGGAGTAGAAATGCACAATTATTATCCGATTCTCTGGGTCGGCGCGATCATCGGCGTGATTTCCACCCTGCTGATTGTGGCCGCGTTTGTAGTGAAAGATGGAGAAAAAGAAACCGGCTTTGAGCGGAACATGAAAGACAGTGAAATCATGCAGCGTCTGATGGATTACGCAAAGCCGTTTTACCGCCAGTTTATCGTTGTTGGTTTTCTGATGCTGTTTTCGATCGCGTACGATATCATTTCGCCGCTGATCGTCGGCAAAATTGAGGAGCTCGTCGTTGGAAAATTCGCGCTGAATGCCCTGTTTCTGTGGGTAGCGGGCTATGCGGCAATCCTTCTTGTCTCGATGGCGTGCACGTATTTCCAGGCCGTGATTCTGCAGAAGACGGGTCAGAAAATTATTTCCAATATGAGGGAGGATCTGTTCGTCCACATCGAGCGCCTTTCCCACGAGCAGTTAAATGAGATTCCGGTCGGAAAGCTTGTCACGAGAACGACAAACGATACGAACGCGATTTCGCTGATGTTCACCAACCTTCTGGTCAATCTTCTGAAGAACTTCTTCGTGATCATCGGTATTCTGATTGCGATGCTGTTTCTGAACTATGAGCTGACGCTGATGGTGCTCTGCTTCGTGCCGTTTATCATGCTGTTCTCGATTATTTTCCGCAAATTCTCGCGAAGAGCACACCGGAAAGTAAAAGACTGTACTACGGACATCAACACGTATCTGTCGGAGAACCTTTCCGGTATGAAAATCACACAGATCTTCAATCGCGAGGATGCCAAGATGCGCGAGTTTACCGACAAGAGCAACGCACTCGGCCGCGCACAGCAGGAGCAGATTTTCGTGTTTGGTATTTTCCGTCCGCTCGTCTACATGCTGTATATCAGCTCCGTGCTCTGCCTTTTGTATTTAGGCGGCAAGGGCTATCTGGAGGGAACGTCGTTCCTCGGCCAGACGCTTACCAGCGGTATGATCGTCAGCTTTTACATGTATATTTCAAAATTCTTCAACCCGATCCAGAACCTGGCGGAGCAGTTCAACTGGCTGCAGTCCGCATTTGCATCCGCCGAGAAAGTATTCTCGATTCTGGATCTCGAGCCAAAAATGCAGGATGCGCCGGATGCGATCGAGCTTACCGACATCAGGGGCGAAATTGAGTTCCGCGACGTATGGTTTTCCTATATCCCGGGCGAGTGGGTGTTAAAAGGCGTTTCATTCCACGTCAACCCGAAAGAGACAATCGCATTTGTGGGTTCCACCGGTTCCGGAAAATCGACGATTCTTTCCCTGATCTGCCGGAACTACGAGTTCCAGAAGGGTGAGATTCTGATCGACGGCATCGACATCCGAAAGATCAAGATCGATTCCCTGCGGAAAAAATTCGGCCAGATGCTGCAGGATGTCTTCCTGTTCTCGGGAACGATCCGTAGCAACATTATTCTCCGCGAGGAGGGGATTTCCGATGAAGAGATCATGGACGTCTGCCATTACGTGAATGCTGACCAGTTTATCAACAAGCTGGATTACGGCCTCGACGAGCCGGTGCGGGAGAGAGGAAACAACTTCTCCGCCGGACAGCGCCAGCTTCTCTCGTTTGCGCGTACCATCATCCATAAGCCTTCGGTCATGATCCTTGACGAGGCGACGGCGAACATCGACACCGAAACCGAGCTTCTGATCCAGGATTCCATGGAAAAGATGAAGAACATCGGAACGATGCTGATCGTAGCGCACCGTCTTTCGACGATCCAGCATGCGGATGAGATTATCGTACTGTCCCACGGAAAAATCGTGGAGCATGGAACGCATCAGGAGCTTTTAACAGCGCAGGGAAGATATTACCAGCTCTACACGCTGCAGTACCACCGCGAGCAGAGTGAGAAACAGAGAGGAAGAAAGTAAGAAAATTTTAGAACAATAAAGACAATTTACAAAAAGGGAGAAATTTTGTTTGTGCAAAGTGACAAAATTTCTCCTTTTTTTACGGTGTATCATATTAAAATGATTTTAAATCAATATAGTCATATGAAAAATATATGAGCATAATACGATATCCGTTTTTCCATCTCAAAAAGCGGGCGGTTATAATAAGGGAAGCAAAACGGCAGGCACCAAAAAGCCGGGCCGTCTGTTGAAAGAAAGGGAAAATTTATGGAAAAGAAAGCAAGCCTTGTAGGACGCCTGCTCTCGGAAAATCAGATGTCGGAAGCATTTATCAACAGTATGTTTCTGGCGCTGTCCGGCGGTTTTCAGGATGCCTACACGTACAATTGCAGAGATGAAGTATTCTCAAATGCCCAGACGGGAAACGTTGTGCTGATGAGCCAGAACTTTCTGGAAGGAAACTTTACGGCAGGTCTTCGGTATCTCTTCCCGATCCTCTTTTTTGCGATGGGTGTATTTCTGGCAGAAAATTTCCAGGAGCATTACCGGTATGCAAAGAGGCTGCACTGGCGGCAGGTACTTCTCGCGGCGGAAATTGTGATCCTTGCGATCGTCGGATTTATTCCGTCTTCTTATAATATGCTCGCGGCGATGCTTGTATCGTTTGCGTGCGCGATTCAGGTACAGACCTTCCGCAAGGTCGGCGGTTATTCGTATGCAAGCACCATGTGCATCGGAAACCTGCGAAGCGGAACCGCAGCGCTGTCTATGTATATGCGGGATAAGAAAAAAGAACAGCTCCGTCAGGCCGGATACTATTTCGGCGTGATTCTGGCTTTCGCCATCGGCGCCGGAATCGGAGGCGTGTTCTCCATGCTGTATGGAATCCATGTAATCTGGATTTCCTGCGGACTTCTTCTGGTGAGCTTCCTTCTGATGTCACTGGAAAAGTACCGCTGAGAAATAAGAGAGAGTGAAGAAAGAAGGCTGAAAAAATGGAAGTATTTCTGGAGTGCTGTATGACACTATTCTTTTCAGCGGCCATGCTGCTGCTGATCGTCCGCCTGGCAAAGGGTGAGGAGAAAAACATGATGTTTGCGCGTGTGTTCTCCCTGGCGTCCAACGTCGGTTTCTGGATTGGAATTGTCCGCATCGCTGTGCTGAACCGGAGCGGATTTCTGATGTTCTTCTACATCACAGGCGCAATGCTTTCCTACACGGCGATGGTATTTGCCATGCCGCATAAAAAAGAGCAGATTGCCGGACAGCAGGCATAAATAAAAAAGAGACCCTGTATACGGGAAGGATGGAGCAGCGATGTTCCGTCCGCCGGTAGACAGGGTCTTTTTCTGTTTCAAACAAAAGTTCATAAAATCTTATACGCGTTCCAGAAGCTCCTCGATCAGCTCTTTTGCCGCCGCGTTCTGGTGCTGCCGCGGGTTGATGATAAGACAGATTTCACGTTTGGGGGCCTCCTCGATGAGCGGAATCCGACAGACGGTACGGCTCTTTAAGGCATCGCGTGCCAGCTCCTCCGGATAAAATCCGATGCCGAGGTTATACTCGACCATAGGAAGAATCTGATCCGTTGTCGCCGCCTCCATATCGGGGTGGAAGGCGAGGTTGTGATTCAGAAAGTACTCGGCGTACAGCTCCCGCGTGCCGGTGTCTTTGGCAAGCGAGATAAAAGGATATTCTGACAATTCGCCGAGATGATGCGGCTCTGCGGAAAGGGATGCATATTTCGATCCGCCGATCAGAATTTCCTGGAATGGGAAAATCGGGATCTTGTGCAGCGGTTTGCGGATTTCCACCGGGCTTGTGACGACTGCGAAGTCGACCAGACCGTTTTCGAGCGCCTGGATGGCCTGCGGCGTCGAGTGGTTGGAGATGCGCAGGCGGACGTGCGGATAGCGGGTGTGGAAGTGCTCCAGGCGGGAGAGCAGCATCAGACGAAGTGCCGTCTCGCTCGCACCGATTGTGATAAGGCCGCTCTCAAGAGACCGCTCAAGAGCCAGCTCCTCCTCAACCGTGCGGAGCTGTTCGTAGGCAACGGCCACACGCTCATACACCTTTTCGCCCTCCGCTGTCAGTGTGACACCCTGGTGGGAACGGATAAAAAGTTTGCAGCCAAGCTCACTTTCCAGATTGTTCATGCACCGTGTGATGTTGGGCTGGTTGTTTTTCAGAATTTCCGCGGCTTTTGTAAAGCTGTGATATTGTGCTACGAAGTAAAAAATGCGATAATAATCATATGTAATCATAAAAACCTCCGAAGGATGAAGAAGAAAAAATCATCCATGATTGCTTCAATATAAAATACATGCGCCGGGTTGTCAAGGGATTTCTGAGGATGGTCCGGCCGGATTGTGCGGGGGATGGCAGAAGAGAAGTGGAAATTTTTTGAAAAAACACTTGCAAAATACCCGGACAGGGTATATAGTGTAGAAGAAAACAAGATACCCCATTAGGGTATATGAAATAGAAAATCCAGAACTACAGAAAGGAAGACATACGATGGAACAGTACAATGTAACCGGCATGAGCTGCGCCGCCTGCCAGACCCGTGTCGAAAAAGCCGTGTCAAAGGTACCCGGTGTCACATCCTGCGCAGTCAGCCTTCTGACAAATTCCATGGGCGTGGAGGGAACGGCCTCCCCGGCAGAGATTATTGCCGCCGTGGAAAATGCAGGCTACGGTGCGTCGAAAAAAGGCGAGAAGGGAAGCACATCACAGTCGGCTTCCACAGCAGAATACGAAGAGATGCTGAAAGACAAGGAAACACCGGTCATGAAACGCCGTCTGTTGAGCTCCGTTCTTCTTTTGATTCCGCTCATGTATTTCTCCATGGGCCATATGATGTGGGGATGGCCGCTGCCGAAATTCTTTGAAGGAAATCACATCGCAATGGGACTGGTACAGCTCCTGCTTACCATTGCGGTCATGGTCATCAACCAGAAATTCTTTATCAGCGGTTTCAAGAGTCTCTGGCATAAAGCACCGAACATGGACACGCTGGTAGCGCTTGGTTCTACCGCATCGTTTGTATACAGCGTCTACGCCCTGTTTGCCATGACGGGAGCGCAGGTACAGGGGGACATGGATGCAGTCATGAGCTATATGCATGAATTTTACTTCGAGTCCGCAGCCATGATTCTGACCCTGATTACCGTCGGAAAAATGCTGGAGTCGATTTCCAAAGGAAAAACGACCGATGCGTTAAAGAGTCTGATGAAGCTGGCTCCGAAGACCGCCGTTCTCTTAAGAGACGGAAAAGAAGTGGAAGTCGGCATTGATCAGGTGAAAAAGGGCGATCATTTCATCGTCCGCCCGGGCGAAAATATTCCGGTGGACGGCGTTGTCCTGGAGGGAACGAGTGCCGTCAACGAATCCGCGCTGACTGGCGAGAGTATTCCGGTGGATAAAGAGGCCGGCGACCGCGTATCGGCGGCGACCTTAAACCAGTCCGGTTTCCTGACCTGTGAGGCGACGAGAGTCGGAGAAGACACAACACTCTCCCAGATCATTCAGATGGTCAGCGATGCGGCAGCGACAAAAGCGCCGATCGCCAAAGTGGCCGATAAAGTTTCCGGTATTTTTGTGCCGGCCGTTATCTGCATTGCACTTGCTACGATTGTGATCTGGCTGTTTGCAGGAGAGAGCGTCAGCTTTGCTCTTGCAAGAGGTATTTCCGTTCTCGTTATCAGCTGCCCGTGTGCGCTCGGCCTTGCAACACCGGTTGCGATCATGGTCGGAAACGGAATGGGAGCAAAACACGGAACGATGTTCAAAACCGCAGTTTCTCTCGAGGAGACAGGAAAAACACAGATCGTTGCACTCGATAAGACTGGAACCATCACAAGCGGAGAGCCGCAGGTAACCGATCTTGTCCCGGCGGACGGTGTAAGTGAGGAGGAGCTTTTAAAAGGTGCCTTTGCACTGGAGCAGAAAAGTGAGCATCCGCTGGCCCGTGCGATTCTTGCACTTGCAGAGGAAAAAGGCCTGGCCCGCGAAGAAGTCAGTGATTTCTCTGCGCTTCCTGGAAACGGCCTTGTGGCAAAACGGAACGGAAAAGAGCTCTGCGGAGGCAACCGCGCACTGATTACGAAAAAAGCGGTTCTCTCGAAACAGATGGAAGAGCAGGCAGCAAAACTTTCCGAAGAAGGAAAGACACCGCTGTTCTTCAGTGAAGACGGAAAGATGCTCGGTATGATCGCGGTTGCGGATGTCATCAAAGAGGACAGCCCGCGTGCGGTGAAAGAGCTGCAGAATATGGGAATCCGTGTCGTGATGCTGACCGGAGACAATGAGCGCACCGCGCGTGCCATCGGCGCTGAGGCAGGTGTGGACGAAGTCATCGCAGGCGTTCTGCCGGATGGAAAAGAAGCGGTCATCAGCCGCCTGAAAGAAAAAGGAAAAGTAGCGATGGTAGGAGACGGCATCAACGATGCACCGGCTCTGACCAGTGCGGATATCGGTATTGCCATCGGAGCAGGAACCGATATCGCGATCGATGCGGCAGACGTTGTCCTGATGAAGAGCCGCCTCTCCGATGTACCGGCAGCGATCCGCTTAAGCCGTGCGACCCTCAGGAACATTCACGAGAATTTGTTCTGGGCCTTCATTTACAATATCATCGGTATTCCGCTGGCTGCGGGCGTATGGATCCCGCTGTTCGGCTGGAAGCTGAACCCGATGTTCGGTGCGGCGGCGATGAGCCTTTCGAGCTTCTGCGTTGTGACAAACGCCCTGCGTCTGAATCTGTTTCGGATGCACGACGCGTCAAAAGATAAAAGAATCAAAAACGAAATTCTAAAGGAGGATCTGAACATGACAACAGAACAGGGAATGGTAAAAACCATGACAATCGAGGGCATGATGTGCGGCCACTGCGAGGCAAGAGTGAAGAAAACACTTGAGGCAATCGAGGGTGTTGCATCCGCAGAAGTAAGCCATGAAAAAGGAACAGCCGTTGTAACACTGACAGCTCCTGTATCAGACGATGTGCTGAAAACAGCCGTAGAGGCACAGGATTACACCGTAAAAGGAATCCAGTAAAACAGGAAACGTTGAGAAAAGGGAAACGCGCCTGGAATGAAAATTTCCGGGCGCGTTTCTTTTTTTTACCAGATATAGCAAAAATATTGCAATTTGTTCGGAATTTTCGTGACAAAAGGACAAAAATCCGTTAGGATAGAGAAAAAGAAGAGCAAAAACAAAAGGGTTTTTAGGATCAGGAGGTTTTTACATTATGACAGAGTACAGACTTGCAAAGCCGGAAGAGTGGGAGGACTGCATCGAACTTGCAAACTACGTGTTCAGCACGGCACACCGTCCGCACGACTTTGAGCAGTTAATTCCAAGGGTTTATCAGGCAGGACCGGAAATGGCACGGATCCACCGCGTCGCTGTTGCGGAAAACGGCAGACTCCGGGCCGAGATTGCGGTGCTTCCGCAGCAAATGGCAGCAGGGGGTAAGCTGCTCCGCGCAGGATATGTGGGAAGCGTTTCCGTGCATCCAAAGGCAAGGGGCGAAGGCCACATGAAGCGTCTTCTTGGCGACTGGATTACGGATCTGGAAGGAACGTGTGATCTTCTGGCACTGGACGGCCAGAGACAGCGGTATGCCTACTTTGGCTTTACGCCGGGAAGTGAAAAATACACGTTTTACCTGGATGTGGCAAATGTGCGCCATACCTGGAAAAACGGGGAACTCTCCGCTTACACCTTTGCGCCGCTGTTTCCGGAAAACGGCGAAGCGGACGAAGAGGCGGCAGCCTTTGCAAAGAAGCTGAATGAGGAAAAACCGCTTTACGTGGTAAGAGAGGATGTGAAAGCCTGCCTGAAAACGTTCGGCGAGCAGGCAATTGCAATCTGGAAAAACGGTGAGCGGATCGGATATCTGGCACTTTGCGGCGGAAACCAGGTTGTGGAAGCAGAAGTGTTGGAGGAACAGGATTTCGTTCCTGCACTTGCCGCTTATTTAAAAGAAAATGCGCTTGACTCTCTTTTCATTTCCATTCCGGTGTATGAGACCGGAAAAGCAGCAGCGTTATCGGAAGTCTGCGAAAGCTTCACAAAAGAGCGCTGCGGTTCCGCGATGTACCGTATTTTCCAATTTGCAGACGTCATCGAGGCAATGCTGACCATGAAAGCAGAGACGATGGGCATCAGCGATGGAACGTGGTCTGCCGTACTGGAGGGACAGCCGCTGACCGTGACGGTAAAAGATGGAACTGTGACCGTGACACGGGAAGCCCATCCGGGGGCAGATGTACTCAACCGGGAGCAGGCGCAGGAACTGCTTCTTTCACCGCTGGCAAGTAAGGGAAGCAAGGTTCCATCTGAAATCTGGAAGAACATTCCATCCGACTGGTTCCCGCTTCCGCTGTACTGTGCGACGGCAGACGAATTTTAGGCAATGACTGTTGGGAGGCAGAGAAATATGAACGAGACAGCGAAACGAGACAGAAGAGACGAAAAAGAAGAAATCCGGTACCATGTGATTTTCTACGGCCAGGTGCAGGGCGTGGGGTTCCGTTACCGGGCGTATTATGCTGCCTACCAGCTCGGGCTGACAGGCTGGGTGAGAAACTGCTGGGATGAGACGGTGGAGATGGAGGTGCAGGGTGATGAGGAGACGATCACGGAGATGATCAAAAGGATCCGCACCTCCAGCTACATCGAAATCACGGATGCAAAATGGACGAAGATTCCGCTGGAATCGGAATTCGGTTTTCATATCCGTTGATCAGGGCTGTTTTTTCTCTTTTTCCGGAATTTCGACGAGAATGATATCGTTGCCGATCTGGCAGATGCGGTCCCATGGGATCACAAAATCCTCGCCGTGGCAGAAAAAGCCGCAGAATTTCACAGGACCCGGAAGAACGAGTCCGGTAAGATGTCCCGTTTTTGGATTGAATTCCACATCAATCGGACAGCCGAGCGTTTTGCAGGTGCAGATATTGATAACTTCTTTCTGGCGGAGATCTACAACGCGCATGCGGTGCTCCTTTTTACTGATTCCTATGGAAAAACATATGCGAAAATGTTGCTGCAGTTGACTTGAATTTCACGGAAAAATGCGTATACTGTAAAAGTAGAAAACTTTCCGAAATACTTATTTAGAAACGAGGACGAAAGATATGAGATGTCCATTTTGTAATCAGGATAATACCCGGGTTGTGGATTCACGCCCGATTGAAGACAGCAATGCGATCCGCCGCCGCCGGATGTGCGATGTCTGCGGCAGACGCTTTACGACATACGAAAAAGTGGAGACGATCCCTTTGATCGTCATCAAAAAAGATATGAACCGCGAGCAGTATGACCGCTCGAAAATCGAGACCGGTATCCTGCGCGCCTGCCACAAACGGCCGGTGTCCGCCGAGAAGATCAACGAGATGGTCAACAAGGTGGAGACGGAGCTTTTCAACGGCGAGGAACGCGAGATTCCAAGCTCTGTGATCGGAGAGAAGGTCATGCATTACTTAAAAGACCTGGATCAGGTGGCGTACGTCCGCTTTGCGTCGATTTACCGTGAGTTCAAGGACGTCAACACGTTCATGGACGAGCTGAAAAAGATGCTCGACAAATAGCGGGAGGCAAAAAAATGGAAGTGTCGAACTATATTAAAATGCGTGATCAGATGCAGGAACGTTTTCTGACATACGATCAGAAGGAGATCGAAGGAAAGTATGGCTTTGCGTTTGATGGCGATTATTTCTATGTGCCGTATCTTTTTGAAGAATGGAGAGTGAACCGCCATACCGGCGTTGTAGAGGGATCAAAAGACCATTTTCTTCATGTACATCAGGGCAGTTTCAATGAGACGCTGACGATTTTCGACCTGCTCTGCTGCGGAAAGAAGGAGATTGTGCTCGCCGGCACGTATGCGCGTACCAATTCCTTAAAGGGAACGATCAAAGGCCGCACGATTGCGTCCGGCGTTCACGACAGCCGCGCCGCACGGTATGACGGGCATGTGGAACAGCTGAAAAAAGCATGCGTTTCCCTTGGCGGAAAACCATATTTCCCGGGAGACGCTGCTTTTGTTTTTCATGTCTTTCCGTTTCTGCCGCTCGTCTTCCAGTTCTGGGAGTCCGATGAGGAATTCCCGCCGGTGCTGAAGTTTATGTGGGATGAAAACGTCCTCGATTATCTGCGGTTTGAGACGCTGTATTACGTGATGGGAGATTTCCTGGACGCACTGGATCAAGCCTTCGATGCATGTAAAACAGAAGCCTGATACCTTTTGTGAGACAAAATCTTACGAAAATTTTTCGAATGTTTATAAAAATTTCAGTATACGAATCCCTTGGTTTAATGCTATAATGAGCGAAAGTGAGTAAAAAAAGAGAAGAGAAAGGGGAATGCATATGGCTTTTAGCATGAAAGTAACACCGGAAATAGAGGAACTGACAAACATCTGTCTGGATAACTCCAAAATGGATGTTTCGCTGTATGGGCAATACGATGTAAAACGCGGACTGCGCGATGTCAACGGCGTTGGCGTCCTTGCGGGACTGACACAGATTTCAAACGTTGTGTCTTCGGATATCATTGACGGCGTCAAAACACCGTGTGACGGACGTCTGTACTACCGCGGCATCAACGTGGAAAAACTGACCCAGGGATTTTTGAGTGAAAACCGTATGGGATTTGAAGAAGTCGCTTATCTGCTCCTGTTTGGAAATCTGCCGAATGAAGAGCAGCTTAAGCATTTTAAGACGATTTTAAAACAGCAGCAGTCCCTGCCGAAGAACTTTGTGCGTGACGTTGTTATGAAAGCGCCGACCAAGGACATGATGAACACTCTGTCCCGAAGCGTTCTGACCCTGTACGCGTACGACAACCACGCAGATGATACCTCCCTTCCGAATGTGCTTCGCCAGTGCATTAACCTGATTTCTGTTTTCCCGATGCTGTCCGTCTATGGCTATCAGGCGTACAACCATTATATCAAGGGAAAAAGTTTATATATCCACAATCCGTCGAAGAAGCTTTCCACCGCAGAAAACATTCTGCTGATGCTCCGCCCGGATCAGAAATACACCCCGCTGGAGGCGAAGATCCTCGATCTTGCCCTCGTCCTCCACATGGAGCACGGCGGCGGTAACAACTCAACCTTTACAACACATGTTGTTTCTTCTTCCGGAACCGATACGTACTCCGCAATTGCAGCGGCGCTCGGCTCCTTAAAGGGACCGAAGCACGGCGGTGCAAACATCAAGGTTGTGCGGATGTTCGACGATATGAAGTCACACGTCAAAGACTGGACGGATGAGGAAGAAGTATCGAATTACTTAAGAAAGCTGCTGCACAAAGAGGCGTTCGACCAGAAAGGTCTGATTTACGGTATGGGCCATGCGGTTTACTCCATTTCCGACCCGCGTGCGCGCATCTTCAAGACCTTCGTTGAGCAGCTGGCAAAAGAAAAACACAGAGAGAAAGATTACCGGCTGTACGCTATGGTCGAGGAACTGGCTCCGAAGATCATCGGCGAGGAGCGCCATATTTACAAAGGTGTATCCGCAAACGTCGACTTCTACAGCGGCTTCGTTTACAGCATGCTGGATCTTCCGCTGGAGCTCTACACCCCGATGTTCGCCTGCGCGCGTATCGTCGGCTGGAGTGCACACCGGATGGAGGAACTGATCAACACCGACAAGATCATCCGCCCGGCGTACAAGAGTGTCAAAGATGAAGTGGACTATGTTCCGCTGGAAAACAGATAAAACAGGCAGAAGGGCCGGAGCGTGTCGGGATTTTCCGATCTGCTCCGGCATTGCTCTGTGCAGGAAGTAATGTGTCATTGTGAAAAATAGGAGAGTGCAGGAGAATGAATGAGACAAAAAATTACAGCATAACAAAATCCGGAGCAGTCATATTGGAAGGAGGGGCCAATCGCGGCGTCTTTACAGCAGGAGCGCTGGACTTTCTGATGGAGCAGGAGTATTATATCCCTCATGTGATCGGCGTTTCCGCCGGAGCCTGCAATGCGCTGGACTATGTATCGCGCCAGATTGGCAGAACGAGGGACTGTATGATTGTCACGGATGAGAAAAACCGCTACGTCAATAAGAATATCAAGACAATCGTTGAGAAAAAAGCACTGCTCGACATGGATATGGTGTTCGAACGGTATCCGTATGAGATTTTTCCATTTGATTTTGATACGTATTTTGCATCGCCGCAGACGTGTGAGCTGGTTGTGACAAACTGTGAGACGGGACGCGCGGAATATCTGGATGACCGCGAAAATAAAGAACGTCTGCTTGCAATTGGCCGTGCATCATCGAGCATGCCGATCGCCTGCCCGATGGTGGAGATCGACGGAAACGAGTACGTCGACGGCGGTGTTGCCGATTCGATCCCGATTATCCGTTCCTTAAAGACGGGACACCGAAAAAATGTCATTATTCTGACACGGAATTTCGGTTACCGCAAAAAAGAGGGAACGAGAGGCTGGGAGCTGTATGTGGCGGCATTCCGCAAATACCCGAATCTCGTGCGTGCGCTTGTAAACCGCGCGAAACATTATAACCAGGTACTCGAATGCATCGAAAAATGGGAAGAAGAAGGCTCCGTCTTTGTGATCCGCCCGGAGATACCGGCGGTATCGCGTCTCGAAAAGGACGAGGAGAAGCTGCGGGAATTTTACCAGCACGGCTATGACCAGATGAAAGCAAATTTTGAGGCTCTGCAGGAGTTTCTGAAAGAAGAATAAAGTTACTGTATAAACGAAAAGAGGATTGGAGAAAGAAGATGAGTGGAAAAAACCAGAAGAACCGGGGAACTATACTGATGCGGATGTTTTACCCGGACCGGAGAGAAAAAAGTGCCTATACGATCGATTACGCGGATCTGTACCGGAAAGGATACCGGGGCGTGATTTTTGATATCGATAATACGCTTGTTCCGCACGGTGCGCCGGCAACGAAGGAGGCGGCTGCGTTCTTTGCGTCTCTTCGGGAGACTGGTTTTTCCACCTGTCTGCTTTCCAACAATCAGAAACCGCGTGTGGCTCCGTTTGCCGATGCGGTCGGTTCTATCTATATCGAAAATGCGCACAAGCCTTCGGTGAAAAACTACCAGGAGGCATGCCGGAGAATGGGGATCAAAGAGGAGCAGGCGGTCTTTGTCGGGGATCAGCTTTTCACCGATGTGTACGGTGCAAAACGGACCGGACTTTACAATATTCTGACCGAGCCGATCAATCCGAAAGAGGAAATTCAGATCGTTCTGAAACGGTATCTGGAGCACATTGTACTGTTCTTTTATGAGCGTGATCTGGCCCGCGGCAGGATTACGAAAAAAAACAGTTGAAAAATCGGGAAAAATATTATATTATAAGATAAGCCTATGGTGCGCATTTGGCGCATCGTACTATGTTAAGGAGGAAAAATCAGAATGATTTCAGCAGGAGATTTTAGAAACGGCGTTACCCTCGAGATCGATGGTCAGGTCGTTCAGATTCTTGAATTTCAGCATGTAAAACCTGGTAAAGGAGCTGCATTCGTAAGAACAAAATTAAAAAATGTCATCAACGGTGGTGTGGTAGAGCGTACCTTCCGTCCGACTGAGAAATTCCCGCAGGCTCGTATCGAGCGTGTAGACATGCAGTATCTGTACAGCGATGGTGATTTATTCTACTTCATGAACGTAGAAAACTATGAGCAGATCGCTCTGAACGAAGAGACCATCGGAGATGCTCTGAAATTTGTAAAAGAAAACGAAATGGTTAAAGTATGTTCCTACAACGGAAATGTATTCGCAATCGAACCGCCTCTGTTTGTAGAGCTTGAGATCACCGAGACTGAGCCAGGCTTCAAGGGAGATACCGCACAGGGTGCTTCCAAACCGGCTACCGTTGAGACTGGTGCTACCGTAAGCGTTCCGCTGTTCGTAAACCAGGGAGACAAAATCAAAATTGATACCAGAACAGGTGAATATCTGTCCCGTGTATAAGTAAGACTGTTCCCGCCGTTGTCCGTCACAACTTTCTTTGTGGCGGACACGGTTTTCTAAATAAATAGAATATTCGTCTGAAAAATGGCTGATAAAGGCTGTCGGAAGCAGTCCGGGCCCGTTTTTCTCATCGTTCGAAGTTCCGCGAACCAACGAATCTCTGGCATATACAGATCTGTACAGAGGTTTTTAAGTTGTGTTTTTCGGAGCTTTTTTTGTTCCGTAAAGCAAAAATACAAAAGGCAATCAAACAGGAAAGGTGGGAAAAAATGGACTATCAGATGTTCAAAGAGCAGCTTGCCGCGCTGCTGAAAAGAAAAGCCGGCGATGATTTTGAGGTGAAGATAGAATCGGTGCAGAAGCTGAACGGTATCGAAAAAGAGGCGTTTGTCATCAGCAGAAAGAAGGACTGGATTGCACCGACGATCTACGTGGAGCTTCTGTATGAATGCTGTCTGCAGGGCGTGCCGCTTTCTCAGATTGCAGAAAAGGTACTGGAGCAGTACCGGAAAGTGGAAGCGGAGGCGAGAAGACCGGAGAAAGCTGCCTTTTTTACCAACTGGAAAAATGCTGCGCCGCAGATCTACTGCGAGCTCATTCATGCGGAGAAAAACCGTACGCTGCTCTCCGAAGTTCCGCACAGAAAATTTCTCGATCTCGCGGTCGTGTACTATTACCAGATGCGGGGAAACCGCGTGCCGGATGCGACAATTCTGATCCACGAGACGCACCGGGAGCTGTGGGGAATTTCGGCGGAGGAGCTGGATGCCCGTGCCTGGGAGAACACCCTGCGGGATCTGCCGGTGCGCACAGACAGCCTTATGGTGTATTTGAAAGAGGAGTACGGAGTAACATTTCCCCTGTTCGAGCTTGGTCCGCTGGCGGAACAGTTTTACCTGGTCAGCAACCGCAGAGGAAAGCTGGGTGCAATCTGCATGTGCTATCCCGGCGTGCTGGAGAGTCTTTCGCAGCGCTTTGAGGCAAGTCTTTATGTGATTCCGAGCAGTATCCATGAGTGCATGGTGATTCCAGATTATGATGTGTTCCCAGAGGAGTGTCTTTCCGACATGGTACGGGACGTGAATGAAAAGACGGTCAAGCCGCAGGAGATTCTGTCGGATCACGTTTATTATTACCACCGGGAAAGCGGGGAACTGACGCTGTGTGAGGAAGAAACGTAAGCTGTGTGGCAGAATAGTCTGCGAATAATTTAAGAAAAAAATGGGCGGCTGGGTGGGAAAAATACTTTACAATTGCAGGAGTCTGTGGTAAACTATCATAGTGTGGTTGAGAAAACAGATCACATCAGCGTCTGTAGCTCAGGGGATAGAGCAACGGTTTCCGGTACCGTGTGTCGGGGGTTCGAATCCCTCCAGACGCGTTTTTGCTACATGGCATGCTGCGGCGGGCAGGACCGGCGCAGGATAAGGAAAGCCCCTGCTTCGGTGTGAAGTAGAGGTTTTTTTGCTTGCTGAGCATATCAATAACTGATCCGGCGGATCAGTTTTGATGAAGGAGGAAAAATATGGCAAAACCAATGACAACAAAAGATAAAATCCGGGAATGGATTTCCGATAATCTGCGCTACATGCTTCTGATCGGAGCAATTCTCCTGATTGTGGCAGCGGTTCTTCTCATCGTTCATCTGGTGTCACCAAAAAACGATGGAAAATCGAGCGGCGGAACCGTAACAAGCAGCAGCACCGGAAACAATGTGCCGGATAAAAAGACACAGGTAAAAGCAGACAGCAAAGCAGATTCTGAGGACAGCACAGGCATTTCATCGGACGTTTCGGATTCCGCGAATGATTCCAGTGCAGATGCTTCCAGTACCGATACTGCCAGCGCGCCGGATGCAGAGGCTGAGCCGACAAGTGAGCCGGAAGCGGCAGACGATACCAGTAATACAGAGAATACCGATAATACGGCTGTCTCCTTTGCCACGGACAATGTCCCGGAAGTAAGCACCGTGCTGGAGCAGTATTACACCGCGCTCGGTGCAAGGGATATCAACGGTCTTTTTGCAGTAACAGATAATCTGACCGCGGAGGAGCAGGCGCAGATTGAGGCAGAAAGCGATGTGGAGTCATACGGAGATGTAAAGGTCTACACGATCAGCGGTCCAAGCGACGGAACGTACATCGCGTTTGTCAGCAGCAGATGCAAATATCTGGGAATCAACCAGACCCTGCCGATGCTTTCGGAGTATTATCTCTACACGACAGAAGACGGCGGCCTGAAAATCATGGATGATACTGACAGCGATGCGGCCGTAACCGAGGCTATGAAAGCGGCGCTCGAAAACGAAGAAGTCAAAAATCTGATCGAACAGGTTCAGAACGATTATCGGAATGCACTCGATGCAGATGCTTCCCTGAGAGTATATGTAGAGAGCATTCAGTAGGAACAATAGAATAATACAAAACAAAAAAAGCAGTTTCTGGTTTTTATGAAACTGCTTTTTTGGAAGGATAAAACCATGCGCTTAAACAAATACTTAAGTGATGCGGGCGTCTGCTCGCGGCGGGAGGCGGACCGTCTGACAGAAGCGGGCGAGATTACGGTAAACGGAAAACGCGCGGAAACCGGCATGCAGGTGGAGTCTGGCGACGTTGTTGTCGTGAAAGGCAAAACCGTTGTCCCGGAGGAGAAAAAAGTCTATCTCGCCTTCAACAAACCGCGCGGCATCGTCTGTACTGCGGAAAAACGGGAGAAAAACAACGTCATCGATTATCTGTCCTACCCGGTGCGGATTTACCCGGTGGGAAGACTCGATAAAGATTCCGAAGGCCTCCTTCTGATGACGAACGACGGTGCGATCGTAAACGGTATCATGCGTGCCAGAAACCGCCACGAAAAAGAATACCAGGTCGAGGTAAACAAAGAGATTACACCGGAATTTCTGAAAGAAATGGCATCCGGCGTGCCGATTCTCGATACCGTGACGCGCTCGTGCCGGATCCAGAAAACGGGAGAGCGCAGCTTTACGATTATTCTGACGCAAGGGCTGAACCGTCAGATCCGGCGGATGTGCGAAGCATTAGGATATCGTGTCACAAAGCTGAAACGTGTGCGGATCATGAATATTCACTTGAAAGACCTGAAAACAGGGGAGTACCGCCCTTTAACGGAAAAAGAATTAGCAGAACTGAAAAAGCAGATCGGGGAGGAAAAGCGATGAACGAGACAGAACGGATGAAGGAACTGGTCAAAAAGCTGAACGAAGCGGCAAAAGCCTATTACCAGGAAGACCGGGAGATCATGAGCAACCTGGAGTACGACACGCTGTATGACGAACTGCAGGTATTAGAGGAAAAAACAGGCGTAACACTCGCCGGAAGCCCGACCACAAAAGTCGGCTACGAGGCGATGGACGAACTGCCGAAAGAAGCGCACGAGTCGCCGATGCTTTCCCTTGATAAAACGAAAGATGTGGAAGTGCTCCGCAGCTTCATCGGGGATCACAAAACGCTGCTATCCTGGAAGATGGACGGTCTGACCGTCGTTCTGACGTACCGCGGCGGTACCCTCGCAAAGGCCGTCACCCGTGGAAACGGCGTGATCGGAGAGGTTGTCACGAACAATGCAAAAGTGTTTGAAAATATTCCCTTAAAAATCCCGTACCAGGGAGAGCTGGTTCTGCGCGGCGAGGCGATCATCCGCTATTCCGATTTTGAGAAGATCAACGAGGAGATTGAGGATGTCGATGCGAAATACAAGAATCCGAGGAACCTCTGCAGCGGTTCTGTGCGCCAGCTGAACAATGAGATTACGGCAAAACGCCACGTTCATTTTATGGCATTTGCGCTTGTGAGCGCTCCGGAACAGGATTTCGAAAATTCCAGAATCCGTCAGATGGAGTGGCTGAAAGAGCAGGGCTTCGAGGTGGTGGAATACAAGGTTGTCACCAAAGATAACCTCGACGAGGCGATGCAATATTTCTCCACGAAAATCGAGACAAACGATTTCCCGTCCGATGGCCTTGTCACGTTGTATGACGATATCGCCTACGGAGAATCACTCGGCACAACCGCGAAATTCCCGCGGAACGCTTTCGCCTTCAAATGGGCGGATGAACAGAAGGAGACCACTCTGCTTGAAATTGAGTGGAGCCCGTCGAGAACCGGTCTCATCAATCCGGTTGCGGTTTTTGAGCCGGTCGAGCTGGAAGGAACTTCGGTTTCCCGCGCAAGCGTCCACAACATCAGTATCATGCGTTCGCTGGATCTCGGTGTGGGTGATAAAATCCTTGTCTACAAAGCAAACATGATCATTCCACAGATCTCAGAGAATCTGACGAGAAGCGGTGTGCGCGATATTCCGGAAACGTGTCCTGCCTGCGGCGGTGCCACCCGGATTCAGATGATGAACAATGTCGAGACCCTCTACTGTACGAATCCGGAGTGCCCGGCAAAATTCATGAAGGCATTCACCCTGTTTGTAAGCCGCGACGCGATGAACATCGACGGCATGTCGGAGGCAACGCTCGAAAAATTCGTGGGCCACGGCTTCATCCGTGAGTTTGCCGATATTTTCCGTCTCGACCGCTACCGCGACGAGATTGTGGAGATGGACGGTTTCGGTGAAAAATCATACCAGAATCTGATCGACAGCATCGAGCGCGCGAAAAACACAACGCTGCCCCGTCTGATTTTCGGACTTGGCATCTTAAATATCGGTCTTGCAAACGCGAGAATGATCTGCAAAGCCTTCGATTTCGATCTCGACCGGATCCGGAATGCATCGGCGGAGGATTTCGCGCAGATCGACGGTGTCGGAGAAGTGATTGCAAAAAGCATCGTGGATTACTTTGCGGATGAGGAAAATAAAGAACGCCTTGAGCGCCTTCTGTCGTATCTGACGATTGAGAAGCCGCAGGCAAGCCAGGAAGAACAGAAATTAGCCGGTCTTACCTTCGTCATCACCGGAAGTGTGGAACATTTCCCGAACCGGAATGCATTAAAGGCAAGAATCGAGGAGCTCGGCGGAAAAGCCACCGGAAGTGTAACGGGAAAGACGAGCTATCTGATCAACAACGACACGACATCCAGTTCCTCCAAAAACCGGAAAGCGCGCGAACTCGGCGTGCCGGTGATCTCAGAAGAGGAATTTCTGAAGATGACAGAAGAATAACGAAATATCTGCAAAGGCGGTTTGCATCCCGCGCGGGAATCTGCTATAATCGGAAGCAGACGGCAGAAATTCCTGCCGGAAAAAGCAAACCGCCTGTCTGCGCAGAGAAAAGCGCGGCAGATCAAGAAGAATAGAAACGAGGAAAAAGAATATGCCGGTTAAAGTTCAGGCAGATTTACCTGTAAAAGAAATACTCGAAAGCGAAAATATATTCGTCATGGACGAGACAAGAGCGGTTCATCAGGACATCCGTCCGCTGAAGATTATGATCCTGAATCTGATGCCGCTCAAAGAAGATACCGAGCTGCAGCTTCTGCGCTCCCTTTCCAACACCTCCCTGCAGGTTGATGTCACCTTTCTGATGGTGGCAAGCCACGAGGCGAAAAATACATCGACCAGCCATCTGAACACGTTCTATGTGAAATTTGAGGATGTGCGGAAAAATTATTACGACGGTATGATCATCACCGGTGCACCGGTCGAGCAGATGGAATTTGAAGAAGTTGACTACTGGGATGAACTGACAAAGATCATGGACTGGACGAACACACATGTTACCTCCACGATGTTCCTCTGCTGGGGAGCCCAGGCGAGTCTGTATCATTTCTACGGACTGAAGAAACGGATGCTTCCGGAGAAGAAATTCGGGCTGTTCTGGCACAAAGTCAACAACCGCAAGATCCCGCTTGTGCGAGGCTTCGATGACGAGTTTTTGGCACCGCATTCCCGCCACACAGAAGTACCGATCGACGATATCCGTGCCTGCAAAGATGTCACGATTCTCGCAGAGTCCGACGAAGCCGGATTCTATCTTGGCATGGCGGAAGAGGGAAGAAAGATTTTTGTGATGGGTCATCCGGAGTACGACCGTATGACGCTCGACGGCGAGTACCACCGCGATAAAGACAAAGGACTCCCGATTGAGATTCCGAAGAACTATTATAAAAACGACGATCCAAATACAAAACCAGTGCTTTTATGGCGGTCACATGCGAACAATCTGTACACGAACTGGCTGAACTACTATGTATACCAGGTGACCCCGTATAATCTTGACGGAACTCCGGATTTTTCGGGAAAATAAGAGAGAAAAAGCCCCCGCACCGGGCGCACACCGGCTGCGGGGGGTTGCTGTAAAAATCTGCTATAAAAAACGGAAAGCTTTCCGGGCTTACCGTTTGAAATCAAATAATGTTTTCAGCGGAATTTCGAGTGCTTCCGCAATATCCATCAGCTTGTTTAGAGACAGAGAGGTATGACTGTTTGGCGCTTCGATGTTGCTCATATGTGTACGGCTGATCTGGACAGCTTCGGCAAGCTCACTTTGCGTTAATCCGCGTGCTCTGCGATAAAAAGCGATGGTAAGACCGAGGAGGCGCATCTCCTCCGTATGACGTTCTCCCATTGCTATGGCTCCTTTCTGAACAGAGTGATACAAAGACTTATATAATATTTATCTTAAACGATTAAATACCAAAAAGAAACAACTTTAAATTTTTATAATGCACATGTAAATTGTGCAAAATATAGAAATTATCCATCAGAATAATAGGAAAACAGGAAAAAGAGTTCTTTTGACAAATGAGAGGTTTTTGTGTATGCTGTAGAAAGCACCAACAAATAAAATCGGAGGTTTTTACATTATGAAAGAGTCGATCCATACCATTCCGCTGATGGATGCATTCAAGGCGGAAGATGAGTGCCCGTTCTGCTATCTGGAGCGGGAAGCAGAGCAGCATGCGATTTCGTTTGCGCTCGGTTCCGGCGCATCCTATATGGAGGATGATGTGCGTGCGGAAACAGACGCGATGGGATTCTGCCGCCACCACTATAAAATGATGTACGATTACGGAAACCGTCTCGGAAGCGGTCTGATTTTATCCACCCATCTGAAAAAACTGAACCAGGAGCTTGCCGCACAGATGGATCTGTTTGCACCGGGAAAATCCTCGGTGTTCAAGCGGATGCAGAAGACATCCCTCGACAAACAGGGCCGTGAGACTGCGATCGGCCAGTGGATTGATGAGAAGACGCATTCGTGCTACGTCTGCGATCACTTCAAGGCAAACTATAACCGCTATCTTGATACGTTCTTTGATCTCTACAAAAAAGACGAGGAGTTTGCAAGACTGTTCCGCGAGGGAAAAGGCTTCTGTCTGCCGCATTTTGCGGATCTGGTAGAAACGGCGGAGAAAAAGCTGAATGATAAACAGAAAGCGGAATTTTACCCGACTCTGTTCAAAATCATGAAAGAAAATTACCAGCGGCTGCAGGAAGAGGTAACATGGTTTACTGACAAATTCGATTACCGCAACAAGGATAAGGACTGGGGAAATTCAAAAGATTCCATCCAGCGCTGTATGCAAAAATTAGGCGGCGGCTATCCGGCGGACGAGCCGTTTACGGAAGGATTATAATTCTTGTTTATAAAAGGAGCATAAAGTTTCGATGCAGAAGTTTTATCAGAGATTAAAAGAGAATCAAAAGGAGCGCGCCCGGTGCGCGTTTCTTGTTTTGGATTTCGGCGTGCTGGCGGTGCTGCTGTTTCTGGCGCGCCCGCTGCTGGATACGACGGCGGCAGACCGGGAGTGGAGTATTCACTTTCTGTTCCCATGCCTGCTGGCGTGTATCATACTGACGACAGTTGTCAGTTTCTGCCGGTTTGCTGCAAAGCCGGACCAGAAACCAAAACCGCGCTATGTGGGATGGAAACAGCCGATTCTGATGCTGGCAAACGCAGCCTATCTGTTTGCCACACTGGAATTTGTCACAAACAGCCAGTTCCGGGAGATGAAATGGTATTATGCGTTGTTGAATATCGGTGTCATTTTCGTACTTTCCATTCTCGTTTCCCTCTTTCTGAACTCCATCCGCCGCGCGATGATTTTCATGAACATCTTTTATTTCTGCATGAGTCTGGTATTCTACTATGTTTATCTGTTCCGCGGAGAAGCGTTCCAGCTCATCGACCTGTACAGCATTGCGACGGCGGCGGACGTAGTCGGCGGCTACAAATTCGAGATCACAGGTGAAATCGTGACTTCGTTTATCACGATGATGCTCGTTGTGCGCCTCTGGCTGCAGAGCCGGGAATATCGTTTTGCACGGAAAACGAGAAATAAAATTCTGCTCCGCGTGGCTGCTGCTGCGCTGACGCTCGGAACATACCTGGCGTACATGAATCTGAACTGGAACGCCGAGTTCGGTGTCATCAGTGACCTCTGGAATCCGGCGAAGACATACCGCCAGTACGGAACGACAGTCGGTTTTACCGCGGTCGCCAAATACATGCGCCTGACACCGCCGGACGGCTATTCGAAAGACGAAGTGACAGCGATTGCCGATACGAGCGAGAAAGAGACGAAAACAGAAGATCTTCGAAAAGATAATGCGGATAGCGTGACACCCGTCAACATCATCGCGATCATGAACGAGTCGTGGTTTGACTACCGTTCCGTCGGCGATCCGCAGACGAGCGAGAGCTACATGCCGTTCCTCGACTCGCTGACCGAAAATATCATCAAAGGGCACACGCTGACGTGTACCAAGGGCGGCGGAACAGCAAAAACGGAGTATGAGTTCCTGACCGGAAACTCCTGCAAGCGGTTCCCGGGCATGGTGCCGTACGTCAGCTACTTTACGCACAGCCAGTATTCCCTTGTCACGACGTTAAAAGACCAGGGTTATCAGGCAATTGCGATGCATCCGAACAAGGCGACAAACTGGAAGCGGAGCACGGCATACCGTTTCCTTGATTTTGATGATTTCATCTCGATTGATCAGTTCTCCGATACGGCCAAGCGGTACCGCGGCATGATCAGCGATCAGGCGAACTATGAGAAGATCGTGGAAACCTACGAGAACAAGGAGCCGGGCAGCCCGTTCTTCCTCTTTGATGTGACGATGCAGAACCACAGCGGCTACACGAACCGTTATTTCCAGGCGGATATCAACTGCAACGGCTACGACAGTGATGAGGCCGATCAGTATTTCTCCCTGTTAAAGCTTTCCGATGAGGCAATTTCCTATCTGATCCGGTATTTCCAGCAGGTGGACGAGCCGACGATGATCATTATGTTCGGCGATCATTCCCCGAAACTGCCGGATGCGTTTGAAACATGGATTGCCGGAGACGCCTATCAGAATCTTTCGGTCGAGGATCAGGAGAAGTTCTATGGAACCCCGTTCTTCATCTGGACCAACTACAGCATGAAATCCGAGAGCAATGTCTGGATCAGCACAAATTATCTCTCAAGCTATGCGTTAAGCCTTACCGGCCTGGAACTGACGCCGTACAACGAGTATCTGCTTGACCTGCGCGAGAAGATGCCGGCGCTCAATCACCTCGGCTTTTTAGCAAGTGACGGAACCTGGTACCGCTGGAACGACAGCGATGCGCCGGAGGAGGATCTCGAGTACGAACGGCAGTATGAATGCCTGCAGTACAATGAACTGATCGACAAAAAAGACCGGGATGACAGCTTTTTTACAATTTCCGGTGAAAAAGACGAAGAATAAGGGCTTTCCCTACTTGCCAGAAAACGGAAACCTATGGTAGACTATACTCCGTATGACCGGGAAACCCCGGCGGTAACTTCACGTTTACAATTAAGAATAAGAAAATGAGGTTTTAAAAAGTATGATTGCAGCAAATAATGTGACACTTCGTGTCGGAAAAAAAGCGTTGTTTGAAGATGTCAATATCAAATTCACCGAGGGAAACTGCTACGGCATGATCGGTGCCAACGGAGCGGGAAAATCAACCTTTCTGAAAATCTTGTCCGGCCAGCTTGAACCGACAAACGGAGACGTAACCATCACACCGGGCCAGCGTCTTTCCTTCCTCGAGCAGGACCACTTCAAATACGACAGCTATCCGGTACTCGACACCGTTATCATGGGAAATGCCCGTCTCTATGAGATCATGAAAGAGAAAGAGGCGCTGTACGCAAAAGAAGACTTCACAGATGAGGACGGTATCAAAGCGAGCGAGCTCGAGGGTGAGTTTGCAGAGATGAACGGCTGGGAGGCAGAGACCGATGCAGAGCAGCTCTTAAACGGCCTTGGCATTGAGCCGGAACTGCACTACGCACAGATGGCAGACCTGACCGGTAGCCAGAAGGTCAAAGTTCTTCTTGCAAGAGCCCTGTTCGGAAACCCGGACATCCTTCTTCTCGACGAGCCGACCAACCACCTGGACCTCGATGCGATCGAGTGGCTTGAGGAGTTCCTGATCAACTTCGAGAATACCGTTATCGTCGTATCCCACGACCGTTACTTCCTGAATAAAGTCTGCACCCAGATCGCAGATATAGATTACGGAAAAATCCAGCTCTATGCCGGAAACTACGACTTCTGGTTTGAGTCCAGCCAGCTGCTGGTAAAACAGATGAAAGAGGCGAACAAGAAGAAAGAGGAGAAGATCAAAGAGTTACAGGACTTCATCTCTAGATTCAGCGCCAACGCATCGAAGAGTAAACAGGCTACTTCCCGTAAGAAAGCCCTGGAGAAAATCCAGCTCGACGATATCAAACCGTCCAGCCGGAAATATCCTTACATCGATTTCCGTCCGAACCGTGAGATCGGAAACGACGTTCTGCAGGTAGAGGGACTGACCAAAACCGTAGACGGCGTGAAAATCCTGGATAACTTAAGCTTCACCCTCGGAAGAGAAGATAAAGTTGCTTTCGTCGGAAGCAACGAGCAGGCGATCACCATGCTGTTCAAGATTCTGACCGGAGAAGAAGAGCCGGATTCCGGTTACTACAAATGGGGCGTAACCACTACACAGGCTTACTTCCCGAAGGACAACACCGCAGAATTCGACTGCGACCTGACGATCGCAGACTGGCTGACCCAGTATTCCGAGATCAAGGACGTAACGTATGTCCGCGGATTCCTCGGAAGAATGCTTTTTGCCGGTGAGGACGGCGTGAAACGTGTCAGAGTCCTTTCCGGAGGAGAGAAAGTGCGCTGCCTGCTCTCCAAGATGATGATTTCCGGTGCAAACGTTCTCGTTCTTGACGAGCCGACCAACCATCTGGATATGGAGTCCATCACTGCACTGAACAACGGTCTGATCAAATTCCCGGGCGTGCTGCTGTTCACCTGCCACGACCATCAGTTTGTACAGACTACAGCAAACCGTATCATGGAGATCCTTCCGAACGGCGCGCTGATCGATAAGATGACCACCTACGACGAGTATCTTGCAAGCGATGAGATGGCAAGAAAACGTCATGTCTATACAATGACAGAGGAAGATAATTAAAGATGAGCAAAAAGACGACAGTTTCCGGCATTCTGCTGGTGTTGCTTGTGCTGGCCACAACGCCGCTTCTTGGAACGGACAACGTTTCGTTCCTGAAGTGGTGGCTTATGACCCTGGTGCTCGGTATTGGATTTTATCCGGCTGCCGCAGCGCTGTTTCCGCGGTTTCATGACCGGGGATGGATGTTTTCTAAAGTGCTTGGCATCGTTGTTTCCGGTTTTGCTGTATTTGCTCTTGGAAGCTTCGGACTGGTTCCGTTTACCGCACCGGTCTGCCTGATCACAGTCGGTGTACTGATCCTGGCTTCTTGGATTTTCGGATGTTTTAAGGTACGCGTCCATGCGCCGGAAATCGACTTCCTGATGATGGAAGAAGTGTTGTTTTTCGCCTTTTTCCTTCTCTGGACCTATCTTGCGGGCTTTCACCCGGAGGCACACGGAACCGAAAAATTCATGGATTATGGTTTTATGAAGGCCATGATGCGCAGCACCGCCGTTCCGGCAGAGGATCTCTGGTACAGCGGAAGCGGTATTAACTACTATTACGGCGGCCAGTTCTATGCCGTATTTCTGACGAAGATTACCTTCACGGATGTAAAGCAGACGTACCATCTGATGCGTACGATGGTGGCATCGTTCGCGTTTGTTCTGCCGTTTTCGATCACCTACCATCTGGCAGAGTCGCGTGCGTGCCACCGCATCCGGAAAGAGGGCGGCAATAAAAGCCAGATTGCACCGGTGCTTGGCGGTCTTCTTTCGGGAGGCGCCGTTTCCCTTGCCGGAAATATGCACTATGTGATTTACGGCTGCATCCGCCAGTGGCTGGGACTGAACGAATCGGCTTACTGGTTCCCGAGTTCGACCCGCTATATCGGGTATGACCCGCTTGTGGAAAATGACCGCACGATTCATGAGTTTCCATCGTATTCCTTTGTGCTCGGCGACCTGCATGCCCATGTGGTGAATGTCATGTTCGTCCTGCTGGTGCTGGGCCTTTTATATTCCTACGTGAAAAATACCTGCCGTGATCCGGAAAAAGAGTGGAAATGGTCGTTAAAAGACGTTCTGCTTCAGCCGCAGATCATCGCGGCGGGCTTTCTGATCGGTGTGTTCCACTGGTCCAACTACTGGGATTTTGTTATCTATTTCGTCGTGATTGCAGGCTTCTCTCTGTACGGTGCGCTGTACCGGTATCATGCGCGGGCGAAAGAGACGATCGGAACGGTTCTCCTGCAGGCTGCAGAAGTTTTTGCAATTGGAACAGTTGTCGCCCTTCCGTTTACAATGAAGTTTGAGACGATGGTTTCCGGTGTCGGCATTGCCAGGCACCATTCGATGCTGTATCAGCTGACGATTCTCTGGGGCCTTCCGACGGTGCTCGTTGTGCTGTTTATCGCAGCCGTTCTGCTAGCATGGCGGAAAAACTGTCATCTTCCGGGCATGGAGCGGCAGGGACAGATTGTACTTGCCGATGGAAAGACGCAGGAAGAGGTGGAAGAGCAGGCCGTTGCCCTGATTCTGGGAGAGAAAAAACCGGAGCCGGGCGAAAAAGAAACGGCGGAAAAGCCAAAAAAAGTTTCTGCCTTCTGTAATTTCTGGAGAGAGATTGCGGTGAGCGATATGGTGATCGGTATTTTAGGCCTCTGTGCCATCGGCCTTATCATCATTCCGGAGCTCGTCTATGTGCGCGATATCTACGAAGAATCGTATGCGCGCTCCAACACGATGTTCAAGCTGACGTATCAGGCATTTATCCTGTTTGGGATCTGCATGAGCTACATCATCACGCGGTTCCTGCTCTGGAAAAAAGAGCGGATTCTGCAGGTGTTCGGCGGAATCGGGCTGGTACTGCTTTTATGGACCTTCGGCTATTTTGGAACGAGCGTGTACTCCTGGTTCGGAAATATTTTCGATCTGTCCGAGTACCGCGGACTCGATGCGACAGCGTATCTGGAAAATGTCTTTTCCGAGGACGCAGGTGCCATCCGCTGGCTGGATGAAACAATAGAAGGACAGCCGGTTGTGCTTGAGGCGAACGGCGACAGCTATAGCGATTACGAGCGCGTTTCCGCAATGACCGGTCTTCCGACCGTGCTTGGATGGTATGTCCATGAATGGCTCTGGAGAGGGGATCCCGCAGACTTAAATGTCCGCGCCGAGGATGTGAAACAGATGTACACCTCGACCGATACGAATGAAGTGCTGCGCCTGCTGGAGCAGTATCATGTGACCTACATTTTTGTGGGAAGCAAAGAAAAGGAGAAATATGGCGATGCGCTGAACGAATCGCTGCTGCAGTCCATCGGAGATATCGTTTACCAGGATACTGCGTCCGGTACGTATATTCTTCAGGTACAGGATACATAAAGAACAAAAACAGGAGAAAAGAACCGCCGGGTGCGGCATCTTTTCTCCTGTTTTTCATATAATACAGGGAATGCAGAAGAAAGTGCGAAGGGCAGACCATGCGGAGATTCCGAAAAGTGCGGCACGTTCCTCTGCCGCTTCTGGCTGTGATGATGGCGGCTATTCTGTTTGCAGAGCTGGCACGGTGTGAAAGAGAAGGCGCGAAAGAGACAGCGGCGGAAGCAGAAAAAAGTGTGCCCCGCCGTGCGGCGCTGACATTTGATGACGGGCCGAATGCGTGCTATACGCCGGAGGTGCTTGAAATTTTAAAAGAAAATGAAATTCCGGCAACGTTTTTTCTGCAGGGGCAGTGTCTTGCCGGAAACGAAGAAATCGTCCGCCGGATGCATGCGGAAGGCCATCTGATCGGAAATCATACGTTTCATCATGTTCAGCTTACGAAAGTATCAGAAGAGGAAGCGAGGGAGGAGGTCGTGAAAACAAGCAATGCAATCTACGAGATCACAGGGGAATATCCCGTCTATATCCGTCCGCCGTTCGGGGAATGGAGAGAGGGGCTGGACCTTGCAGTGACGATGATCCCGGTACTCTGGGATGTGGATTCCCGCGACTGGGAGAGCCAGAACACCGCGTCGATCTGCAGCGCGGTGCTTCCGAATGTGAAGGATGGCAGCATTATTCTCATGCATGACGGCTACCGCGCGACGGTGGAAGCGCTGCGGCGGATCGTAAAAGAATTAAAAGAAGAGGGATACACGTTTGTGACGGTGCGTGAGCTGATTGAAGAATAGCTTCCGCGGATTCCATCGAACATAGTTGCGGAGAATCCGAGATTAAGGGGTTGAGGATACCCGCCAAAATGTGATAAGATAAATGGCAGGAAGAAAAATGGGGTGAAAAATACATGGATTTGTTTGATTATATGAAAGAAACCACAATGGAAAAAGAGTCCCCCCTCGCATCGCGCATGCGCCCGACAACGCTGGACGAGGTGGTTGGACAGGAGCACATCATCGGCCCTGGAAAGCTGTTGTACCGTGCGATCAAGGCGGATAAACTCGGCTCCGTCATTTTCTACGGCCCTCCGGGAACGGGAAAAACGACGCTTGCCCGCGTCATCGCCAACACGACAAGCGCAGAGTTTACCCAGCTGAATGCCACGACAGCCGGCAAAAAGGATATGGAAGAAGTCGTAAAAGAAGCGCAGCAGCGGATCGGCATGTACGGCAAAAAGACGATTCTTTTTGTCGACGAGATCCACCGCTTCAACAAGGGGCAACAGGATTATCTGCTTCCGTTTGTGGAGGACGGCACACTCGTTCTGATTGGCGCGACGACGGAAAACCCGTATTTCGAGGTCAACGGGGCGCTGATTTCGCGTTCCATTATCTTTGAATTAAAGCCGCTCGAAAAAGAGGACATCGAAAAACTGCTGGAGCGCGCGGTGACGGACCCGGTAAAGGGGCTCGGGACGTACAACGTTGTGCTCGATGCGGATGCAAAAGAGTTCCTTGCCGACATCGCAGGCGGTGACGCGAGAGCGGCCTTAAATGCAATCGAGCTGGGCGTCCTCTCAACGGAACGTCAGGCGGACGGAAAAATCCATATCGATCTCGAAACGGCATCGGAGTGCATCCAGAAGCGCGTCGTGCGGTACGACAAGACGGGCGATCAGCATTACGATACGATCTCTGCATTTATCAAGAGCATGCGTGGTTCTGACCCGGATGCGGCGGTCTTTTATCTGGCCAAAATGCTGTATGCCGGGGAGGATATCAAGTTTATCGCCCGCCGCATCATGATCTGCGCGGCGGAGGATGTCGGCCTTGCCGATCCGAATGCCTTAAATGTAGCAGTTTCCGCGTCCCTTGCCGTGGAACGCGTCGGCATGCCGGAGGCGCAGATTATTCTGGCGGAGGCAGCCACGTATGTTGCCTGTGCACCGAAGAGTAATTCTTCGTGCGAGGCAGTCTTTGCGGCGATGAAGACGGTCGGAAGTGTGCGGACGTCGGTTCCGCCGCATCTGCAGGACGCCCATTACAAAGGTTCTGCCAAACTCGGCCACGGTCAAGGCTATCAGTATGCACATGATTACCCGAATCACTACGTCGAGCAGCAGTATCTGCCGGACGAGATCTTAGGAAGCCGTTTCCTTCATCTTGGAACGAACGGCTATGAGCAGAAGATCCGGGAAAACTTCAAAAAAATTGGAAAAGACATCGAATAAAAGGGGAAGAAATCATGACAGACTGGCTTGGAAAGCCGTATTATTCGCTGGACGCCTATCTGAAAAAGACGTTCGGGGAAAAAGTGTACAAGCTCTCGCTCGACGGCGGGATGACGTGTCCGAACCGGGACGGCACCTGCGGTGACCGGGGCTGCATTTTCTGCAGTGCGGGCGGCTCCGGTGATTTTGCCGGGGACAGAAACAAATCCATCCCGGAACAGATCCGGGAGCAGAAATCCCTCCTGCAGCAAAAGCGGCCGGTGCATAAGTTCATCGCTTATTTCCAGGCGTATACGAACACGTACGCGCCGGTGGAATATCTGGAAAAAATTTTCCGGGAGGCAATTTCGGACGAGGAGGTCGTGGTCCTTTCGATCGGAACGAGACCGGACTGCTTAGGGGAAGAGGTTCTTTCTCTGTTAGAAGAGCTGAACCGGATCAAACCGGTCTGGGTGGAGCTGGGACTGCAGACGATGCATGAAAAAACGGCACAGTATATCCGAAGGGGCTATCCGCTTTCCTGTTTTGAACAGGCAGTAAACGAGCTGCACAGGCGGGGGATTCCCGTGGTTGTCCACACGATCCTCGGTCTGCCGGGGGAGGGACAGGAAGAAGTCTTTGCAACAATGGATTACCTGAATGGACTTTCCATTTCCGGCATCAAGCTTCAGCTGCTTCATGTGCTGAAAAACACGGATCTTGCGGCGGACTACGCGGCCGGAAAATTTGAGGTGCTGGAGCAGGAGGCGTATCTTACCCTTGTCATCGACTGCCTGCGGCGCCTCCGTCCCGATCTTGTGATCCACCGTGTGACGGGAGACGGCCCCGGGGATCTTCTGATTGCACCAACATGGAGCCAGGCAAAACGCACCGTCTTAAATGAGCTGCATCATCGCATGAAAGAAGAACATGCGTATCAGGGACAGCTTCTGGACGAAGAAAAAGGAGGAAACACACCGTGATTGAATCATCCTTTACGTTATACAAACTGATTATTCTCTACATGCTGCAGAATGTGAATTTTCCGCTGTCAAATACACAGATTTCGGATTTTATCCTGGAAAAAGAGTACACGAACTACTTTCATCTCCAGGAGGCGTTAAGCGAGCTGCAGGATACAAAGCTGATCGAGATCGAGAAGGTGCGCAACACCTCGTACTACCACATGACTGAGGAGGGCAGCAAGACGCTTTCCTTCTTCGAAAACGAGATCTCTCCGGAAATCCGGGAGGAAATCGACCGCTATATGAAGGAACACTCCTATGAACTGCGGAAAAAAGCGTCCGTTGTGGCCGATTACTACAAGACCGCGGGAGATGACTACGAGGTCCGCTGTCAGGCAAGAGAGCGGAAGACGACTATTTTTGAGATTGTCGTGACGGTTCCGTCCGAGGAGGCGGCCAAAAAGATCTGCAGCAACTGGGAAAACCGGAGTCAGAAGATTTATGCTTCGATTATGAATGAACTGTCAAGATAACGATTGACAGGAATGGTGGCATATAATAGAATAAATTAGTATGTCTAAAAAGCATAAACATGGAAAACATAGTAAATAAGATTTTATATTCTAAAGGAGATAAAACCGTGCCTGATTATACAAAAGAAATTGAAAGACGGCGTACCTTTGCCATCATTTCCCACCCGGATGCCGGTAAAACCACACTGACTGAGAAATTCCTGCTGTACGGAGGAGCGATCAATCTCGCCGGTTCCGTAAAAGGAAAAGCGACTGCGCGCCATGCCGTATCCGACTGGATGGAGATCGAGAAAGAGCGTGGTATTTCCGTTACCTCTTCCGTTCTGCAGTTCAATTACGACGGCTACTGCATCAACATTCTGGATACCCCGGGACACCAGGACTTCTCGGAGGATACGTACCGTACCCTGATGGCAGCCGATTCCGCCGTCATGGTTATTGATGCATCGAAGGGTGTCGAGGCACAGACCAGAAAGCTGTTTAAAGTCTGTGTCATGCGCCACATCCCGATCTTTACCTTCATCAACAAGATGGACCGCGATGCGAACGATACCTTCGAGCTGCTCGACGAGATCGAAAAAGAGCTCGGCATTGCAACCTGCCCGATCAACTGGCCGATCGGTTCCGGAAAGAAATTCCGCGGTGTTTACGACCGTGACAAAAAGAAAGTCCTTACCTTCTCCGATACAATGAAGGGAACGAAGGAAGGTATCGAGGAAGAAATTGATATCGACGATCCGCATCTTCTCGATGTGGTCGATGAGGACCAGAAAGAACAGCTTATGGATGAGATCGAGCTGCTCGACGGCGCAAGTGCAGAGTTTGACCAGGAGCTTGTCAGCAAGGGAGAGCTCTCCCCGGTATTCTTCGGATCTGCGCTCACCAACTTTGGTGTGGAGACTTTTCTGCAGCACTTCCTCACGATGACGATGCCGCCGCTTCCGCGTACGGCAGACTGCGGCGTGATCGATCCGGTCAAAGAGGATTTCTCTGCGTTTGTCTTTAAAATCCAGGCAAACATGAACAAAGCACACCGTGACCGTATCGCATTCATGCGCATCTGCTCCGGCAAATTCGACGCCGGAATGGAAGTCTTCCATGTGCAGGGAGGAAAGAAAATGCGTCTTTCCCAGCCGCAGCAGATGATGGCGAGTGACCGTCATATTGTTGATGAAGCATACGCCGGCGATATCATCGGTGTATTTGACCCGGGTATCTTCTCCATCGGAGATACGATCTGTATGCCGGGCAGAAAATTCGCATACGAGGGAATTCCGACCTTCGCGCCGGAGCATTTTGCAAGAGTGCGCCAGCTCGATACGATGAAGAGAAAACAGTTCGTCAAGGGAATTTCCCAGATTGCACAGGAAGGTGCGATCCAGATTTTCCAGGAGTACAAAGGCGGCATGGAGGAGATCATCGTCGGCGTTGTCGGCGTCCTGCAGTTTGACGTTTTAAAATACCGTCTGGAGAATGAGTACAACGTGGATATCCGTCTGGAGAACCTGCCGTATGAGCACATCCGCTGGATCGCAAACAAAGAGGAGATCAACCTGGACCGTATTCAGGGTACATCCGATATGAAGAAGGTCATGGACCTCAAGGGAAATCCGCTGCTTCTCTTTGTCAATCCGTGGAGTGTCGGCATGGTACAGGATCGAAACAAAGACCTTGTGCTGACCGAATTCAGCAAAAACTAAGAACAAAAGAGCGGGATGCCGCTTAAAAAGGAGAAGGAATGAACTTATTCGATATTCTGGGCCCTGTGATGGTCGGTCCGTCGAGTTCGCACACAGCGGGGGCAGTGCGGATTGGATGGATGACGCAGAAACTTCTCGGGGAACAGCCGGTGGAAGCAAAAATACTGATGTACGGTTCCTTTGCCGCAACGGGAAAGGGCCATGGAACGGACCGCGGTCTCGTCGCGGGTCTTCTCGGCATGCGGCCGGATGACGAGCGGATTCCGGACAGCTTTGAAATTGCCCGGAAGATGAGTCTTTCCTATTCATTCGGCATCGCCAATCTGACGAGTGCCCATCCGAACAGCGTCGTTCTGGAAGTAAAGGGAAAGAGCGGCCGGACGCTCGAGGTGCAGGCGTGCTCCCTTGGCGGCGGCCGTATCATGATCAACCGCCTCGACGGGCTGGATGTCAACTGCAGCTGCGAGATTCCGACCCTGATCGTCCACAATCTGGACCAGCCGGGCCACGTAGCCGAGGTTACGTCGATGCTGGCACATAAGTCAGTCAACATTGCGAATATGTCCCTCTACCGCGACAAGAGAGGCGGATCGGCCGTCATGGTCGTGGAGATGGATCAGCCGCTTCCCAAAGAGTCGCTGGAATGGCTGGAGCATCTTGAGGGCATTGTAAAGGTAACATACATCAACGTAACGGAAGGAGAAGAGGACGATGTCTTATAATTCACTGGAAGAAATTGTCCGGGAGTGCCAGGAAAAAGACCTGCCGTTTGATGAAGTCATCCTTCTGGACGATATGAATGAGAGAAATGTAAGCCGCGAAGAGTCCATTGAGACGATGCGCGGCATGTGGGAAGCCATGAAAGGCGCTGAACGGAATTATGACGGTTCGCTGCAGTCGAGAAGCGGTCTTGTGGGCGGCGCCGGAAAGACGATGCGCGCGTATGTCGAGAGCGGGAACACGCTCTGCGGACCGTTTGTCGGAAAAGTTATGGCATCTGCACTTGCGATGGGTGAGTCAAACGCCTGCATGAAGCGGATCGTTGCAGCACCGACCGCAGGAGCGTGCGGTGTGCTTCCGGCTGTGCTCGTGAATTACCAGAAAGAGAAGGGGACAGCGGATGAGCAGATCGTGCGTGCGCTCTACACGGCAGCCGGTATCGGCCAGGTCGTTGCGGCGCGGGCCTACATTGCGGGCGCTTCCGGCGGCTGCCAGGCCGAAATCGGAACAGCAAGCGCGATGGCGGCAGGCGCACTGACCGCACTTGGCGGCGGCACTCCGTCCCAGATCACGCATGCGGCAGCGATGGCATTAAAGAACCTGCTCGGTCTCGTGTGTGACCCGGTCGGCGGTCTTGTCGAGGTCCCGTGCGTCAAACGGAATGTGATCGGTTCCGTGAATGCACTTTCTGCGGCGGACATGGCACTTGCGGGAATCATAAGCCGCATTCCGCCGGATCAGGTGATCGATGCGATGCGGGAAGTCGGCGACCAGATGCATCCGAGTCTGCGCGAAACCGGCCAGGGCGGCCTTGCCAACACGCCGGCAGCACGCGAGTGGTGCGCGGCACAGGAAGAAGAATAAAAAAAACTTTTATTTTCGGAAAACTTTTGGTATAATAAAGGAAAGTCAGCCAAGGAGGAGGTTCTTTAAGATGGCAGAGGCAAAAATTCAGAAAAGAAACACTTATACGATATATGATGACGAAGGAATCGGAACCGTGCAGATTGCAGACGAGGTGGTAGCTATTATCGCAGGACTTGCGGCAACGGAAGTGGACGGGGTAGCCTCCATGGCCGGAAATATTACCAACGAATTAGTCAGCAAGCTTGGCATGAAAAATCTTTCCAAGGGTGTCAAAGTTGATGTACTCGACGGCGTTGTCTGCGTGGATCTTGCCCTCAATCTCAAATATGGATACGAGATTCCGGCAACCTGCAAAAACGTACAGGAAAAAGTAAAAACAGCGATCGAGAATATGACAGGCCTGGAAGTTTCCGATGTCAATGTAGCCATTGCAGGCGTGAATATGGAACAGACGAAATAAAAAACAACGAACCGCGAGGGAATAAGGCGACCCCTTACAACCCCGCGGTTCTTGTTAACTATTCAGAGCCAGATGAAATGGAAGAAAAATAGTTAATTAACTATACAGGAAGGAATTAAAACAGACAATGAACAGAAGCAAACTTCGCGAAAATATTTTTAAACTTCTCTATACCGCAGAGTTCCAGGAGAAAGAGGAGATGCCGCAGCAGATGTCTCTTTACTTTACGTACTCTGACGACAACGACGAGGATGAAGAAGTAACCGTAAGCGAAAAAGATCAGACCTATATGGAAGAGAAATACCATCATGTGACCGAGCACATCCCGGAAATCGACGAGATGCTGAACCGTACTTCCGAGGGCTGGAAAACGACCCGTATGGGAAAAGTAGACCTGGCGATCCTGCGTCTTGCCGTTTACGAGATGAAATTCGACGAGGACGTTCCGGTCGGTGTAGCCATCAACGAGGCCGTTGAGCTGGCAAAACGCTTCGGCAGAGACCAGTCTCCGTCCTTTATCAACGGTATTCTTGGAAAACTGGCAAGAGAAGAAGATGAGAAATAAAAATCAGAATGTTTACACCGTAGGCCAGGTCAATTCATACATCAAAAACATCTTTGACCAGGACTATATGCTCCGCCGGATTTACGTCAGCGGAGAAGTAAGCAACTGTAAATACCATCCGTCCGGCCACATCTATTTTTCCTTAAAAGATGCGGAAGGAACCATTTCCTGTGTCATGTTCGCCGGTTCGCGGCGCGGCCTTGCCTTCCCGATGCGGGACGGCGATAACGTGATTGTCGGCGGCAGCATCAGCGTCTATGAGCGGGACGGAAAGTATCAGATCTATGCAAAAGAGATCACAAAAGAGGGCGCCGGCCTTTTATACGAAAAGTATCTGGCCCTAAAAGCAGAACTGGAAGAGATGGGCATGTTTGCCCCGGAGTACAAGCAGCCGATTCCTGCGTATGTAAAGAAAATCGGCGTTGTCACAGCACCGACGGGAGCTGCTGTGCAGGATATCAAAAACATTGCACTCCGCCGGAATCCCTTTGTCCAGATCATCCTCTACCCGGCCCTGGTGCAGGGAGAGGGAGCGGCGGACAGCATCGTGGAGGGCATACGCCGTCTGGACGTACTGAATCTGGATGTGCTGATCGTGGGCCGCGGAGGCGGTTCGATCGAGGATCTTTGGGCGTTCAATGAGGAAAAAGTAGCGCGTGCCGTTTTTTCCTGCCATACGCCGGTGATCTCCGCCGTCGGCCATGAGACCGACACAACGATCATCGATTTCGTGGCAGATCTGCGCGCCCCGACCCCGTCCGCAGCGGCGGAGCTGGCAGTCGCTGATGTCCGCGCGGTACTCAACACACTGGAAAATTATAAAAGCCGCATGAACCATGCGATGGCAAACCAGACGCAGAGAGCGAGAAGCCGCCTTCTGCAGTACGAGACAAAGTGGAAGTATCTCGGACCGGAAAATAAGATCCGTGACCAGAGAGCACGCCACGCCGAGCTGGAGCGTCGGTATACAGATGCGATGGAAGAAAAGCTCAAAGAAGCGCGCCACCGCCTTGCCCTTTACATTCAGGCGATGAAGGGTCTGTCCCCGCTGGACAAGCTGAACCAGGGCTATTCCTACGTGGAAAAAGAAGGAAAAGCCATCACTTCGGTGCAGGATGTCAAAGAAGGTGATCTGCTCGAAATCTGTGTATCAGACGGAAAGATCACAGCGCGCGCAGAGAAGACATCGGCCGTATCCTGGATGGAACAATCGTGAAAAAGCAGAGAATCGAGAAAACATGGGAAATATGGAAGCAGAAGAGAGAAAAGAAGAAGGAACCCCTTCCGGTGAGACACTGGAAGCAGCATTTGGAAAACTGGATCAGATGCTCGAAACGCTGGAGAGCAGCGATGTCAGCCTGGAAGACTCCTTTCGTTTATACAAGGAGGGAATGGAGCTTTTGAACGAATGCAGTCAGAAAATTGACCGCGTCGAGAAAAAAATGCTCCAGATGAATGAGGATGGAACATTCAGAGAATTTTAAAGCGGTACTCGAAGAAAAAACGCGGGAAGCGGAAAGTATCATTGCCGCTTACCTGCCGAAAGAGGAAGGCTTTGCAAAGAAACTGGCAAAAGCCATGAATTACAGTATGACAGCGGGCGGAAAGAGGCTTCGTCCGCTGCTTTTGCAGGAGAGTTTCCGTCTGTTCGGCGGAACCGGGGAGGCTGTAAAACCATTTATGGCAGCCATGGAGATGATTCACACCCATTCCCTGATCCACGATGATCTCCCTGCGATCGACAACGATGATTACCGCCGCGGCAGAAAAACGACCCATGTCGTCTTCGGGGAGGCCGTCGGCGTGCTGGCAGGAGACGCCCTTTTAAACTATGCATACGAGACAGCCTGGAAAGCCTTTCCACTGGAGGAGCACACCGACCGCGTAGTGCGTGCTTTTGGCATTCTCTGTCAGAAAACCGGAATTTCCGGCATGTTGGGCGGTCAGAGTGTTGACGTGATGAATGAAAAAGCCGGCCATTTCGCCATCGACCGTGAGATGCTGGACTACATTTACGAGAACAAGACTTCGGCGCTTTTAGAGGCTGCCATGATGGCAGGTGCGGCACTTGCAGGAGCAAACGACGATGATCTTGACGCGCTCTGCCGGATTACCTCCAAAGTCGGGATCGCGTTCCAGATCCGGGACGACATCCTGGATGTCACATCCACGATGGAGGAGCTTGGAAAGCCGGTTTTCAGCGATGAAAAGAATGAAAAAACAACGTATGTGACGATGTTTGGCACAGACGGGGCGGAGCAGGAGGTAAAACGGCTCACGAAAGAGGCCGTAGACGAACTGAAAAATCTGTCCTGTCCGGGAGATAAAATATTTCTGGAAGAGCTGTTTGAATCTCTGACTTCCAGAAAAAAGTAAGGGATGATTTCATGTTAGAAAAAATACAGAAACCAAACGATATTAAGAAGATTCCGGCGGACCAGCTTCCGGCGCTTGCAGATGAAATCCGGGAATTTATTATCGAGTCTTTGAGTAAAACCGGCGGCCATCTGGCGTCCAATCTTGGTGTCGTGGAACTGACGATTGCGATGCACCGCGTCTTCGATCTTCCAAAAGACAAGCTGATCTGGGATGTGGGACACCAGTCCTACACGCACAAGATTCTGACCGGGCGGAAAGACGGGTTTGAAACGCTGCGCCGGGAAGGCGGCATCAGCGGATTCCCGAAGCGGAGCGAGAGTGACTGCGATGTATTCGACACCGGCCACAGCTCGACCTCGATTTCCGCAGGCGTCGGCTATGTGCGTGCACGGGAACTGAAAAAAGAAAATTATTCCGTTATTTCGATCATCGGAGATGGTGCGCTGACCGGCGGCATGGCGTACGAGGCGCTGAACAATGCGGCCAGCCTGAAATCGAATTTTATTATCGTTTTAAATGACAACGAAATGTCGATCACCGAGAATGTCGGCGGTATGTCATCGTACCTGTCCGGCCTTCGGACGGCATCGGCGTACACGGATTTCAAGATGGACGTCACAAAGGCATTGAACCGCATTCCGGGCATCGGACCTGGCATGGTGGATGCGATGCGGAAGACGAAAAGCAGCATCAAACAGATCATCATTCCGGGCATGCTGTTTGAGGATATGGGACTTACGTATTTAGGTCCTGTGGACGGCCACAACATTCCGCAGCTGATCAAGACCTTCCAGGAAGCAAAACGGTTTGAAGGACCGATTCTGGTGCATGTCCTGACACAGAAGGGCCGCGGCTATGAGCCGGCGATGCGCCACCCGGCAAGATTCCACGGTGCGGGTCCGTTCGATGTGAAAACAGGATTGCCGGTTGGAAAATCCAATCCGACGTACACGGATGTCTTTTCCACGGTCATGCGGAAAATGGGAGATCGAAGAAAGGATGTTGCGGCAGTCACGGCGGCGATGATGACCGGTGTCGGACTGAAACGCTTCTCCAACATGTTCCCGGACCGCTGTTTCGATGTGGGAATCGCAGAAGAGCACGCGGTGACATTTGCAGCGGCACTGTCACTCGGCGGCATTACGCCTGTCGTTGCGATTTATTCTTCATTCCTGCAGCGGGCGTACGATCAGATCATGCATGACGTTTGTATGCAGAATCTCCATGTCGTCTTTGCGATTGACCGCGCCGGTCTTGTGGGCTACGACGGGGAGACACACCACGGCATTTTCGACCTTTCCTATCTGGGTTCGATGCCGAATATGACAATTCTTGCACCGAAGAACCTCTGGGAGCTTTCGGATATGATCAAATTTGCGGTCGATTACGACGGCCCGATCGCGGTGCGCTACCCGAGAGGGGAAGCGTATACGGGATTAAAAGAGTTCCGTGCGCCCATCTGCCTCGGAAAATCAGAAGTGATCCATGAGGGAAGCCGTGTTGCACTTCTTGCCGTCGGCAGTATGGTAAAAATGGCAGAAGAAGTGCAGAAACAGTTAAAAGAGCGGATGGATATGGATGCGGCGCTTGTGAATGCGCGGTTCGTCAAACCAATCGATGAAGAACTTCTTCGAAGCTTTGCCGATACGTATGAGCTTGTCGTAACACTCGAGGAAAATGTAAAAGACGGCGGCTTTGGAGAGCGCGTCCTTGCTTTTGCCGAGGAAGAAGACCTTCCGTTTGGCGTGGAGATCATTGCACTGCCGGACCGCTTTATTCCGCACGGAAGTGTATTATACCAGATGAAACAGGTCGGCTTTACGCCGGAAGATATCTGCGGCAGAATTGAGGAATACTACAGAAAACAGGGGCAGGAAGAAAGATGAAAAAACGATTAGATGTATTACTGGTAGAACGGGGCCTTGCCACATCGCGGGAAAAAGCGAAAGCCATGATTATGGCAGGAGAAGTTCTGGTGGACAATGAGCGGGAGGACAAAGCCGGTTCCATGTTCCCGGAAGAAGTGGAGATTGTCTTAAAAGGAAAACCACTGCCGTATGTGAGCCGCGGCGGCTTAAAGTTAGAGAAAGCAATGAAAAACTTTGACCTTACCCTGGATGGAAAGGTCTGCATGGATGTCGGAGCATCCACCGGCGGCTTTACCGACTGTATGCTGCAGAACGGCGCCGTCAAGGTATATTCCGTGGATGTCGGCCACGGCCAGCTCGACTGGAAGCTGCGGAACGATCCGCGCGTTGTCTGTATGGAGCGCACGAACATCCGTTACGTCGTGCCGGAGGATATCGAGGAGAGACCGTCCTTCGTATCGATCGACGTATCGTTTATCTCCCTGACCAAGGTGCTGCTTCCGGTCCGGAATCTGATGGAAGAGAACGGCGAAATTGCAGCTCTGATCAAGCCGCAGTTTGAGGCAGGACGCGAAAAAGTCGGCAAAAAAGGTGTTGTCCGTGATCCGGCTGTACACAAAGAAGTCATTGAGATGGTCATTTCCTATGCGAAAAGCATTTCCTTCGGCGTGCGCCATCTGGAATTTTCTCCGATCAAAGGACCGGAGGGAAATATCGAGTATCTCGTTCACCTTGTCCGGCTGCCGGACGGCGTGACAGAGGAAGAGACCAATGTCGATGTAGACGCCGTTGTAAAGAGCGCACACGATACACTGGATAAATAAAAGGGTTAAGGAGCATGATATGGAGCGATTTTACCTGATCACAAACAGAGCAAAAGACCCGGACCTTACCGTGACAGACCAGATCAGGCAATATCTGGAGGAGCGCGGAAAAACGTGTCTTCTCTGCGATAACAGCGAAAAAGGGGAAAAATACCATTATACGGATCCGGCGAAGGTTCCGTCAGATATCGACGGCATTCTGGTGCTCGGTGGTGACGGCACGCTTCTGCAGGCAGCAGGCGACGTGGTGGATTTACAGATTCCACTGCTCGGCATCAATCTGGGAACGCTCGGCTATCTTGCGGAAATCGACCGTGACACGCTTTATCCGGCGCTGGATCATCTGATGGCGGATGAGTATACGATTGAGCACCGCATGATGCTCTGCGGATCGATTTACCGGGACGGAAAGCTGATTGCGGAGGACACGGCACTCAACGACATTACGATCACCCGTGAGGGAAACCTGCGTGTCGTCCGGTTCGACAATTACGTTAACGGGGAGTTTTTAAATTCCTACAGCGCCGATGGCATCATCATCGCAACGCCGACCGGTTCGACCGGCTACAGCCTCTCCGCGGGCGGCCCGATCATCTCACCGTCAGCCAGCCTGATGCTGATGACACCGCTTGCCCCGCACACCCTGAATACGAGAAGCATTGTCTTTCCGGCAGAGGATGTGATCGAGGTGGAGCTCGGGCCTTCGAGAGACGGCGGCATTGAACAGGGCATGGCATATTTTGACGGCGACACCCGCGTTCCGATGAAAACCGGCGACCGGATCGTGATCAAAAAGGCCAGACGGGACACTCTGATTGTGAAGATCAGCAACATCAGTTTTCTGGAGACATTAAGAAAGAAAATGGCAAACATTTAAGATATAGTTACTGGGGAAGGATGCTTGAAATGAAAATCGCGAGACATGCACAGATTATCAAATTAATTAACCAATATGACATTGAAACACAGGAGGAGCTGGCAAAGAAGCTGGAGGAGAGCGGCTTTGCCGTAACGCAGGCGACGATTTCGAGGGATATCCGCCAGCTGAAGCTCACAAAAGTACCAAAAGAGAACGGCGGAAGCCGCTATGCGGTTCTGCAGAACGCACCGTCCGAGGTTGGGAGCCGCTATGCGCGCGTGTTAAAAGACGCGTATATTTCCGTTGATCTTGCCAAGAATATTCTGGTCATCAAAACCGTGTCTGGAATGGCGATGGCGGCGGCAGCGGCTTTCGATGAGATGAACTGGAATGAAATTGTCGGCTGCATCGGCGGAGACGATACGATTCTCTGCGTGGCAAGAGACGATGATGCGGCGCTTGTGGCAGCAGAACGACTGAAAAAAATGGTGGACGGCATGGAGGAGACGGGCGAAGAGTTCTAAAGAACGCACGTCTCTGCAAAAAGAGACAAAAAGATGACAGCAGGTGTGACACCGGAGGAAAAGAATGCTCACAAACTTACACGTAAAAAATCTGGCCCTGATCGACGAAGCGGAAGTGGAGTTCGGTCCGGGCCTGAATATACTGACCGGAGAAACCGGAGCCGGAAAATCCATCCTGATCGGTTCGATCAACGCGGCGCTTGGAAAGAAGATATCCCGCGAGATGATCCGGACGGGAGAGACAAGCGCGCTGGTGGAACTGGTCTTTGAAACCGAAAACCCGCATGTGCTGGAGCTGTTAAAAGAGATGGATCTCGAGGCGGAGGAGGGTCAGGTGATTATTTCCAGAAAGATCACCGGATCCCGCAGCGTCTGCCGCATCAACGGCGAGGCATGCAATATCTCGCAGGTAAAAGCTCTTGCGTCCCTGCTGCTCGACATCCACGGCCAGCATGAGCACCAGTCGCTGCTCTATCCGGACCGGCAGATCGCGATTCTTGACGCGTTTGCGGGAACCGAGGCGGCCACGGCAAAAGGAGAGGTCCGGGCGCTGTACCAGGAGTGGAAGAATGTCCGAAAGGAGCTCTCGGCGTACGAACTCGACGAGGAGGCAAGAAAGCGGGAGGCAGCATTTCTTACGTTTGAAATCAACGAGATTGATCAGGCAGAGCTAAAAGAGGGCGAGGACGAAGCGTTGGAAACTGCGTACCGGAAAATGGGCCATGCGAAAAAGATCGCGGAATCTCTGCAGACGGTATATGCGATCACCGGCTACGGTGCAGAGAACAGCGCTGGGGAGCAGGTCGGCCGCGCAATCCGGGAGCTGCAGCAGGCTGCGGTGTACGACGATGCACTTTCCGGTCCGTCGCAGACCCTTTCCGATATTGACGGACTGCTGAATGATTTCAACCGCGAAATTTCCGCATATCTTTCCGAACTGACCTTTTCCGAAGAAGAGTATTACGAGACGGAAAAGCGGCTCGATGAGATCAACCGCCTGAAAGCAAAGTATGGAAAGACGATGGAAGAGATCACCGCATATCGCGAAGAACAGCAGAAAAAACTGGAAAAACTGGAAAACTTTGAGAGCTGCCGTGCCGCACTGCAGGAGCAGTTACAGAAAACGGAGCAGAAACTGGATGCGGCCGCACATAATCTGTCCAAAATCCGCAGAAACTATGCAAAACGGCTCGAAACACAGATTATCGAAGGTCTGCGCGACCTGAATTTCCTGCATGTCGCATTTGAAATTTCATTTGAAAAGACAAAAAGCTACACCGAAAACGGAACCGATGCTGTGGAGTTCTTAATCTCCACAAACCCGGGCGAAGCGATCCGTCCGCTGGCGAAAGTTGTTTCCGGCGGTGAATTGTCGCGAATCATGCTTGCAATCAAGACGATTCTTGCCGACCGCGACGAGACAGAAACCCTGATTTTCGATGAAATCGACACCGGAATCAGCGGAAGGACGGCGCAGAAGATTTCCGAAAAAATGGCACAGATCGGGCAGCGCCATCAGGTCATCTGCATCACCCATCTGCCGCAGATCGCAGCGATGGCAGATTCTCATTTTGAAATCGAAAAAAACGTCGAAGAAAACGAGACCGTCACATCGATCCATCCATTATCCGAGGAAGATTCTGTCAGAGAACTGGCAAGAATGCTTGGCGGCGCGAAAATTACGGATTCTGTTCTGGCAAATGCCAGCGAGATGAAGGAATTGGCACAGGTACAAAAATCTGCAAGACTCAAATAAAGAGAAGTCCGCATACTAAGAGGGAAATCACGAAACAAAGCGTGGTTTCCCTCTTTTTCGCGGGCGGCGAGTCAAAGTCCGTGCCTGCACGAGAACTTGACGACCGCCGCGAAAACAAAAGAAATGCCGCAGTTCTGCCCTGCGGCGGAAAGGATGGGAATGCAAATGACGAGAAAACAAAAATACCGAAGAGTCCTGCTTGCGCTGGCGGCGCTGTTTCTGATCCTCGCTGTTCTTCTTGGCTACGATGCCATGCGCGAATCCCTGCCGGATACGATGTATGTGGATGAGAACAGCGAAAGCCCGTTTCAGCCGCTCACGAAACATCCGCTTCTGACAATTTCGGAAGATACGAAGGAAGCAGAAAAAAACGAATTCGGAGAAACGGGTGAAACGGTTGTAGAATGTTCCGCCGCCGGGATCCCGCTGAAAAAGATCCGTGTGATCCAGGAAGAACGGCCGAAAGTTGCCGTCTGCGGCGCGCCGGTCGGTATCTATATGGAGACCGACGGTGTGATGGTGATCCGTACAGCCGAAATCCGTTCGTCCGACGGAACCGTCAGCCGTCCGTCAGAAAATATTCTGCGGGAAGGCGACTATATCACAAAAGTAAACGGACAGAGCATCCGCAGCAAGCAGGAGCTGATTGATGCAGTAAAAGTATCAAACGGTTCCCCGGTGTGTCTTTCCCTGCTTCGGGACGGGGAAACGATCGAAGTGCAGGTGACACCGCAGAAAAGCCAGGACGGCACCTGCCGCCTCGGGGCCTGGGTCCGCGACAATATGCAGGGAATCGGAACACTGACTTTCGTGGAACCGGACGGAACCTTTGCAGCGCTCGGCCATGGAATCAGTGATGTCGATACCGGAAAAATGCTCCAATTGAACGGCGGAGAACTGTATCTGACACAGATTCTGTCTGTGATCCCGGGAAAAGCGGGTGTACCGGGTGAACTGCAGGGTGTGATCCATTACGAAGAAAAGAACCGTATCGGATCAGTGGCGGAGAATACCATCTACGGTATCCACGGCGTTCTGGACAGGGAAAAAAGCAGTGCACTGCCGCTTACCGTGACGGAAATTGCCTATCGGCAGGAGATCGAGACGGGCCCGGCCACCGTACGGATGTGCGTGGACAATACGGTAGAAGAGTATGAGGCGGAGATTACAGAAATCGATCTTGGAAGCGAGAATACGAACAAAAATTTTGTGCTCGAAATTACCGATCAACGGCTGCTACAGAAAACCGGCGGCATCGTACAGGGAAATTCCGGCTCGCCGGTGCTCCAGAACGGAAGGCTGATCGGCGCCATTACCCATGTTTTCGTAAACCATCCAGAAAAAGGCTACGGTGTCTTTGCGGAAAACATGCTTGCACGGAACTGAAAAAATATGCGTTAATTTGGTTGGAATTGTTACAAACTTCCGAATTTTTACGGAAAATGTCGATCGAATTTTCAAAAAATTACGGGAAATATATTGAAAATGCGAAAAAATAAAATTATAATGTCTGTGTGATTGGAAAAAGTTCAGAAGAAAACGGATGCAGTGAAATTCCGGAAAGACTATGAGTTTTTGCAAAGGAGAGCTTTATGGAAAAGATCAACATTGCCATCGCGGATGATAACGAACGCATGCAGGAAATGCTTGGGAACGTCATAAAACAGGATGACACGCTTGAACTGATCGGGCAGACCGGAAACGGAAATGATATCTACAGTATCATCCGCGACAAAGAACCGGACGTCGTACTGCTTGACATTTTCATGCCGAAGATGGATGGTCTGACTGTAATGGAGAAAGTCAATGAGGATAAAAATCTGAAAAAAAGACCTGCCTTTATCGTTGTCTCCGCCGTAGGAGAGGAGAGGATCACCGAAGATGCGTTCCGGCTCGGCGCTTACTATTACGTCTTAAAACCGTTCGACAACGAAACTCTTCTGAACCGGATCAAAGCAACAAAAGGAATGACAGCAGTAAGAAGATACCATCCAAGAAATTTTACAAACCCCGGAAAAGAGCCGATCTGTCCGCCGGAAAACAGTCTGGAAATCGATGTGACAAATATGATCCACGAGATCGGCGTTCCTGCCCATATCAAAGGATACCAGTACCTGCGCGATGCGATTCTGCTTTCCGTAGAGGACACGGAAATGCTCAATTCCATTACCAAGATTCTCTATCCGACCATCGCGAAACGCCACCAGACAACGTCAAGTCGTGTCGAGCGTGCCATCCGCCATGCGATTGAAGTGGCCTGGAGCCGCGGCAAAATGGACACAATCGACGAGCTGTTCGGCTATACCGTGAACAACCGCAAGGGTAAACCGACAAATTCTGAATTTATTGCATTAATTGCAGATAAAATACGTCTTGAACTGAAAAATCAGTAAAAAGTAACAAAAAAATCCGAACAAACGGAGAAATTACAGAAGTTTAGACTTTTTTTTCTGGACAAAGTACGGTATAATACAGACAGGACGTTGATTATCCTTTCGCGTTTCATAGGATCGTGACAAAAAGGAAGGAATTACAGAAAAACAAAGATGCGATAATCAGCATGAAATTACAGGAGGATTCTTTTCATGAAAAATATTTTGTTCGTGGCTTCAGAGTGTGTACCGTTCATCAAAACAGGCGGTCTGGCGGATGTAGTAGGTTCTCTGCCGAAGTACTTCCCGAAAGAGTATTTTGATGTGCGCGTGGTGATTCCAAAATACGCAGGAATCAAAGAACAGTTTAAAAATCAGATGCGGTATGTGACAAACTTCTACATGGATCTGAACTGGAGACAGCAGTATGTCGGCATTTTCGAGATGGAATATGAAGGCATCAAATTCTACTTTATCGACAACGAGGAGCATTTCGGAGGAAGCACTCCATATGCGGGCATGCCGTGGGATCTGGAAAAATTTGCTTACTTCAGCAAAGCAGCGCTTTCCATTTTACCGACCATCGGCTTCCGCCCGGACCTCATCCACTGCCACGACTGGCAGACCGGTCTCGTTCCGGTTTACCTGCACGAGCGTTTCCAGGCAGATGAATTCTATCGGGGAATCAAAACCGTCATGACGATCCACAACCTGAAATTCCAGGGCATCTGGGACCGCAAGACGATTCAGAGCATTACCGGCCTTTCCGACTACTACTTCACACCGGATAAGCTGGAGTTCAAACACGATGCCAGCTACTTGAAGGGCGGTCTGGTTTACGCAGATGCGATCACCACCGTCAGCAATACATACGCGCAGGAGATTCAGACCCCGTTCTATGGCGAAGGACTCGACGGTCTGATGTGTGCAAGAGCAAACGATCTGCGCGGTATTGTAAACGGACTCGACTACAATGAGTGGAACCCGGAGACAGACGCTCAGATTGCAAAGAATTTCAATGTAAAGAACTTCCGTAAAGAGAAAGTGAAAAATAAACTGGCACTGCAGGAGGAGTTAGGACTCGAGGTCAATCCGAAGACGATGATGATCGGTATCGTATCCCGGCTGACCGATCAGAAGGGCTTCGACCTCATCAGCTATATGATGGATGAGATGTGCCAGGATGCCGTACAGTTTGTGATCCTTGGAACCGGCGAGGAGCGCTACGAGAACATGTTCCGCCACTTCGCATGGAAATACGACAAGAAGGTTTCGGCAAACATCTACTATTCCGATGCAATGTCACACAAGATCTATGCATCCTGCGATGCCTTCCTGATGCCGTCCCTGTTTGAGCCATGCGGACTCTCCCAGCTCATGAGCCTCCGCTACGGAACCCTTCCGATCGTCCGCGAGACCGGCGGCCTCAAAGACACCGTAGAGCCGTACAATGAGTACGAGGGAACAGGAACTGGATTCAGCTTCACAAACTACAATGCGCATGAGATGATGGGTACCGTGCGGTACGCAGAGCGCATCTATTACGACAAAAAACGCGAGTGGAACAAGATGATCGACCGCGCAATGGCACAGGATTTCTCCTGGGCGAATTCCGCAAAACAGTACGAGGAAATGTACAACTGGCTGATCGGATAAGCTGGTCTGCATTCTGAAAAATAAGAAAAAAATCCCGAAATGGCAGAAGAGGAAAGAAAAGCCGTTTCGGGATTTTTTTGCAGTATTTTTGGGTTGCGGCAGGAGAGTGGAATATGCTACACTTGTGCATAAGGATATATTCGAAGCAGCTCCGGTGCAGAGGATTTGGGGGCTGAAAAAAGACACAAGAAAAACAGTTGACAACAAAGCAGATTTGTAATAGTATGTATACAGAAGCGAACGAACGTTCGCATGGTAAGGAGAATATTCAGTATGGGAAATAATAACGAAGATAAACTGCGTGCACTCGATGCCGCACTTGGACAGATTGAAAAACAGTACGGAAAAGGAGCTGTCATGAAGCTCGGAGATTCCGCAGCAAACATGAACGTGGAAACCATCCCGACCGGCTCTTTAAGCCTGGATATCGCACTCGGCCTTGGCGGTGTGCCGAAGGGAAGAATCATCGAGGTATATGGACCGGAGTCTTCCGGTAAAACAACCGTAGCGCTCCACATGGTAGCCGAAGTACAGAAACGCGGCGGAATCGCCGGCTTCATCGATGCAGAGCATGCGCTCGATCCGGCCTATGCCAAAAACATCGGTGTTGATATTGAAAACCTTTATATCTCACAGCCGGACAACGGCGAGCAGGCACTTGAGATCACCGAGACGATGGTTCGTTCCGGTGCGGTAGACATCATCATCGTGGACTCTGTTGCAGCCCTCGTTCCAAAAGCCGAGATCGACGGCGACATGGGAGATTCCCACGTCGGACTGCAGGCGCGTCTGATGTCTCAGGCACTCCGGAAACTGACTGCAGCGATCAGCAAATCCAATTGTATTGTTATCTTTATCAACCAGCTGCGTGAAAAAGTCGGTGTCATGTTCGGAAATCCGGAGACTACAACCGGCGGCCGTGCACTGAAATTCTATTCTTCCATCCGTCTTGATGTCAGAAGAATTGAAGCCTTAAAGCAGGGCGGAGAGATGGTCGGAAACCGTACCAGAATCAAAGTCGTGAAAAACAAAGTAGCTCCGCCGTTCCGCGAGGCAGAATTTGATATCATGTTCGGAAAAGGAATCTCCAAAGAAGGAGACGTTCTGGATCTGGCAGCTTCCGTCGGCATCGTACAGAAGAGCGGCGCATGGTTCGCATACGGCGGCGACAAGATCGGCCAGGGACGCGAAAATGCGAAAGCATACCTGCGCGAGCATCCGGAAATCATGGATGAGATCGAGCACAAAGTGCGCGTGGCTTACGGCCTGATCAAGGAAGAAGCGCCGGAAGGCACAGAAGAAACAGCAGCAGTTCCGGAAACCGAAGGAGACGACGAATAAATGTTTGTGACAGAGATTCGTCCTCTGAATAAAAAGAAATCACGGATCCTCTTCGATGACGGAGAGGATCTGGTTCTTTATAACGGGGAAATCCGCGCTTCCCGCATCAAAGAGCAGGAGGAGCTTCCCGATGAGGTTTACGAAAAGCTGGCAGGGGAAGTGCTGACTAAAAGGGCCAAACACCGCGCGATGTATCTGCTGCTCAGACAGATGCGGACGAAAAAAGAGCTGGAAGATAAGTTACGAAAAGACGGCTATCCCGAGAGAGCCATTGAAGAGGCTGTCTCGTACGTGGAGAGCTTTCACTATATCGACGACCGCGCATACGTGGAGCAGTATCTTGCGGGCAGCGGTGCGAAAAAAGGGAAAAAGGCAGTCCTCTATGCGCTGGCACAGAAAGGCGTGGACCGGGAACTGGTGGAATCCGTCCTGGAAGAGCAGGAGGATGCCCGCGATGAGTATGAACTTGCAAAAAGTGCCGCCTTCGCAAAGCTCGGCACGCCGCACCGGCTGGATGAAAAAGAGTACCGCCGTGCCGCCGGTTTTCTGACGCGGAAGGGATTCGGCAGTTCCGAAATCCGTCGGGCACTGGAAGAATACCAAGATTCCGCTGACGAAGAATCCTGAATATTCCCGGCGATTCCGCCACATGCCGCGAAATTATGTGCAATAAATTACATGAATATTTTTAAAACATTGACAAATTTGTGAAAACAGTATAAAATTGTAGTGTTGTAAATGTGCAATGAAAACTAAATAAGGAGGTGCTCCGGTAATGGGTACAGGTATTACAATTCTGCTGGTATTCATTGCTGTAGTAGTCACGCTGCTTATTGCGGTTCCTGTTACCAGGAAAATTGCTGTGGACAATAAAATCAAGCAGGATGCTGAGAAAATTGGCACAGCGGAAGAAAAGGCGAGAAACATCATAGATGAAGCACTGAAAACTGCCGAAACTAAGAAACGGGAAGCCCTGCTGGAGGCGAAGGAGGAGTCTCTTCGTACGAAGAATGAAGTAGAAAAAGAGACCCGAGAGCGCAGAGCGGAACTGCAGAAATATGAGAAGCGCGTTTTATCGAAAGAAGAATCTGTAGATAAAAAAGCGGACGTATTGGAGCGTCGTGAAAACGAAATTGCAGCAAAAGAGGCAAGCGTCAGAAAGAAAGAAAAGGAAGTAGACGGTCTACACGAAAAAGGAGTACAGGAACTGGAAAGAATTTCCGGTTTTACCTCCGAGGAAGCAAAAGAGTATCTGTTAAAATCTGTGGAAGACGAAGTAAAAATCGACACAGCAAAGCTCTACAAAGAGCTGGAGAGCAGAGCAAAAGAGGAAGCAGGCCGTAAGGCAAAAGAGTATGTGGTAACAGCTATTCAGAAATGTGCTGTCGATCACGTATCCGAGAGTACCATCTCCGTGGTACAGCTTCCGAGCGATGAAATGAAAGGCCGCATCATCGGCCGTGAAGGACGAAACATCCGTACACTCGAAACCATGACAGGCGTTGACCTGATCATCGACGATACACCGGAAGCAGTCGTTCTTTCCTCATTCGATCCGATTCGCCGTGAGGTGGCAAGAATTGCTCTGGAAAAACTGATCGTAGACGGAAGAATCCATCCGGCCCGCATCGAAGAGATGGTAGAAAAGGCCCGCAAAGAAGTAGAACAGAATATTCGCGAGGAAGGCGAGGCAGCCGCACTGGAAGTCGGTGTACACGGACTTCATCCGGAGCTGATCCGTCTCCTTGGAAGAATGAAATTCCGTTCCAGCTACGGACAGAATGCATTAAAGCATTCGATCGAGGTAGCACAGCTTTCCGGTCTCCTCGCAGGAGAGGTAGGATGCGATGTCCGCATGGCAAAACGTGCCGGACTGCTTCATGATATCGGTAAATCCATCGACCATGAGGTAGAAGGATCTCACATTCAGATCGGTGCAGATCTCTGCAAAAAGTACAAAGAATCTCAGATTGTGATCAACACAGTAGAATCACATCACGGGGATGTAGAGCCCCAGTCTCTGATTGCATGTATCGTTCAGGCAGCGGATGCAATTTCCGCAGCAAGACCGGGTGCAAGAAGAGAAACACTCGAAACATATACCAACAGATTAAAACAGTTGGAAGACATCACGAATTCGTTCAAGGGTGTCGAAAAATCTTTTGCTATTCAGGCTGGTAGAGAAGTCCGCATCATGGTTGTTCCTGAGCAGGTATCCGATTCTGAAATGGTACTGCTCGCAAGGGATATCTCGAAACAGATCGAAGCTGAACTGGAATACCCGGGACAGATCAAGGTCAATGTTATCCGCGAGAGCCGTGTAACGGATTACGCGAAATAAAAGACTTTCTACGAAACAATTTAATAACGAAATCAAAAAGAGGCTGTGGACATGAGCAATCATGTTCCACAGCCTTTTCAGTGTGTATAAGAACAGTAAGTTTCAAAAGAATTTATACGTGCCGTATCCGGTTCGAGCGCATTTTCTGAGGTGTAGAGCCATACAGCTTTTTGAAGGTCCGCATAAAAATTTTGTAATTCGACAGCCCGTTTTTCTCCATCAGTACCGTGATCGTTTCGTCGGAATTCTGTAAATCTTCGTACAGGTGCATCGTGCGCACATCGTTCAGATATTCGAGAAAGGTCTGTCCGGTATACTTTTTAAAGAGCCGGCAGAAATACTCCTTCGAGAGCGCCAGGGAATCCGCGGCTGTTTCGAGGCTTAACGGTTCCGGGTAATGCACTTTCACCCAGTTCATAACGTGTGTCACGCGCTGCAGATCGCGCTGTGAACCCGTGAGGGATGCCGAAGGGATCTGGTGGGAATACGACCGGCAGAGATGGTACAGAAATTCGTACAGTCGTGAGGTAAAGAGAAGCTGGTATGAATCGGAAGGATTCTGCCGGATCTCGTTCATCTCCGAGAGCAGTGCGCGGAGCGGAGCCGGCTGTTCCGAGTAGGGAATGATCGTGTCGAAACGCATCGTATCAAAGTCCGGCAGATATTGGCGCATCTGGCTTGCGGAAATCTGCAGCAGAAGATATGTACAGGTGTTGGAGCGCGTCATATGGAGGTCGCCGGAGTTGATGATAATCAGATCGCCCTCGTTTAACCGATACTCCGTTGCCTGGACAATCGCGGAAAACTGTCCCCTGATCAGATAGAGAATTTCCACATATTCGTGCCAGTGCGCCGGAAAAACAAAAGCGGGCGCATCCTGCAGCTCAAAACGGACGTGCAGCAGATCGGTTTCGTGTATTGTTTCGTAAAAGCAGGATTCCATAAGTACCTCCAGGATGTGATAGAAATATACGTCAATTATAATCAAAAAAGATAAGAATATTGTACCAGAAATTGGGCGAAATATCAATATCAACCAGAGAAAGGACAAGAAAGGAACTAGAAGTTACACGAAAAAGGGAAGATAATGGAGACATTAGCACGAAACAAAGTTTGGGAGGAACAAAGACATGAAAGCAAAGGTAAGAACCTTTAACGGAACTACATCTCCGGAAGTAACCCAGCGTGAAACAGATCACCGCAAACTTGCCCGCGAGGCAGCAGCAGAGGGATTCGTTCTTCTGGAAAACAAAGATCATTTCCTGCCGCTGGCAAAGGGCAGCAAGGTAGGTCTTTACGGAGCAGGTGCGATCCGCACCATCAAAGGAGGCACCGGTTCCGGCGATGTCAATGAGCGTGACAGCGTTAATATTTTCCAGGGCATGAAAAATGCAGGCTACGACGTAACAAGCAGTGAATGGCTGGAGGATTACGATAAACTCTACGTACAGGCAAGACTGGACTGGAAAAATGAGATTTTCACAAAATTGAACGGAGACGACACAAAATTCTTTGATGCGTACTCTGCAACCCCGTTCTTTATGCCATCCGGAAACCCAATCGATGAAGAGAAAGCAGCAGCCGACGGTGCAGACACCGCATTCTTCGTTCTGGCACGTATCGCAGGAGAGAACAAAGACCGTTTTGATACGGAGGGTGACTACTTCATCTCCAAAGAAGAGAAAGCTATTCTGGCACAGGTTTCCAGATGCTATAAAAACGTTGTTCTTGTTATCAACACCGGCGGCCTGATGGATCTGGCATTCGTAGAAGAATTTGACAATATCCGCTCTATTTTACAGTACGTACAGGCAGGCCAGGAAGGCGGAAATGCATTTGCTGATGTTGTAAGCGGCGATGTAACCCCATCCGGAAAAATGACAGATACCTGGGCAAAAGATTACTATGATTATCCGGGTGCAGAGGTTTACAGCTACAAGAGCGGCGACCTCATGAAAGAAAAATACGAAGAGGGTATCTTCGTTGGATACCGTTACTTCGATACCTTTGAAGTACCAGTCCGTTACTCCTTCGGTTACGGTATGTCCTACACCGATTTCGAGATCAGAACCGATGACATCAAAGTAAGCGGCCGCGGTATGATGAATCCGAAAGTAAGCGTGACTGTTACCGTCACCAACACCGGCGATACTTATGCAGGAAAAGAAGTTGTACAGATCTACGCTTCCTGCCCGCAGGGCAGACTGGTGAAAGAGTTCCGCCGTCTGGCAGGCTTTGGAAAAACAAAACTGCTGGCTCCGAAGGAATCCCAGACCATGACCATCACCTTCCCGCTGTATCAGCTGACTTCCTATGAGGAGGAAAGCGCATCCTGGATTCTGGAGCCGGGCATGTATGGTATCTGGATTGGAAATGATCTGAATACATCTGTTCTCTCCGGCGCGCTGGAGCTGGACGAGAAAGCAGTCATGACAGCGTGTGAAAATATCTGCCCGCTGAAAGAGGAATTGAATGAGATTGTTCCTGATGCAGAAAAAGTTCAGGCAAGAGAGGCTGCATGGCAGAAGGAAGTAAAAGAAAAGAGAATGAGCGTGATCGAGCTTAAAGCATCTGAGATCCCAACTGAGAAAGTAGATTACCAGCCGGTACCGGAAGAGCTTCCTGGAAAAGCAGGAAAGATTGTGGAATCCCTTTCTGTGGATCAGCTGGCACTCCTTGCAACCGGTGATCCGGGAAGAGCACAGGGCAACGCGCTTGGCTCCGCAGGAATTTCTGTTCCGGGAGCAGCAGCGGAGACATCCCCGTGTGCTTCGGAGGAGCCGTGGAATGTAACCACGATTGCTCTGGTCGACGGACCTGCAGGTCTTCGTCTGAAGAGAGAATACCAGGTAGACAACGGAGAGATCGTAGCGAGCGATTTCCTGGCGGCACTGGAAGGCGGATTCTTCAGCAAACCGCAGGAAAAACGCGGAACAACCTATTATCAGTTCTGTACCGCAATTCCGGTTGGAACACTTCTGGCACAGAGCTGGGATGTAGAACTGATCAAGAGAGTCGGCGAGATGATCGGCCATGAGATGGAGCTGTTCAACGTAACACTGTGGCTGGCACCTGGCATGAACATCCACAGAAATCCGCTCTGCGGAAGAAACTTTGAATATTATTCCGAGGATCCGCTGCTTGCCGGTATGATGGCGGCTGCTATGACGCTCGGTGTACAGAAGGTACCGGGCTGCGGAACCACGATCAAACACTTCGCATGCAACAATCAGGAGGATAACCGTATGGGCTCCGATTCCATCCTGTCCGAGCGTGCACTGCGTGAGATCTATCTGAAAGGCTTTGAAATCGCAGTCAAAGATGCACAGCCGATGTCCATTATGACATCTTACAACCTGATCAATGGTGTGCACGCTGCAAACTGCTACGATACCTGCACGAAAGCAGCGAGAGATGAGTGGGGATTTGCAGGAGCTATCATGACCGACTGGACAACCACCAACGTACAGATCCAGGGCGAGTGTACGGCAGCGGGCTGCATGAGAGCCGGAAATGACATGGTAATGCCGGGTCTGCCGGAGGATCACGAGAACATCAAAAAAGAACTTGCAGATGGAACTCTGACGATGGCAGAACTGAAACGCTGCATCTATAACACGGTAAATATCGTACTGCAGTCCAATATGTACGAGGGCGCAGTCAGCTACCTTGATCAGTTCGATGATCTGGATACCTATCTTGTCGTGAAATAAAAGAAGTGAAAAATATCTTATGGGGATATACAAAAAGCAGGGTTTGAAATGAACGGACATTTCGGTGCGTGAGACATTGGGGGACCCTGAAAAGAGGAAAGAAGTGCCATTCGCAGATGGGGGTCTGCGGAGCAGGCACTTCTTTTACGTATATCGTCTATGAACCGTGAATACATTGACAGTAAGGCAGAAAATAAGGAGGCGCAAAAAGCAAATGAGAGAACGGGATGAGAATGCATATATTCGTTTTTTTGCCCTCTGGTTTGCGGCCGGTATGACCCTCGGTGTACTGCTGCTGCTTACGGCATCCCACATGGGAATGAAGGAGGGAAATAGCGTCCGCCTCTTTCAGGCGGAGGCGTTTTTGGGAAGAAAAATTTCCGCAAAGGCCTGCTTTTCCTATCTTCTAAAGGTACGGTTAGCACCGGCATTTGCGGGACTTCTCTTTGGATTGACGGCAATCGGTGCGTATTTTGCCACTGCTGCCGTTTGGGCATATGGTTTTCTGTGTGGCGTCTTTCTCTCGGCTGCCTATCTGCAGAACGGAATGGCAGGTCTTTTATTCTTTTTTCTGGCTCTTTTTCCGCAGATTTTCCTCTACCTTGCCGCGTTATTTCTGATGGCTGCTGCGTGCAGCCGGATGGCAGAGACGAATCACCTTGCCGGCGGCATACAGAAAAAGGAATATTTTTGCTTCGGCGTGCGCTACTTCTTTGCACTGATCCTGCTTCTGTGGGGTATTCTGCTTGAGAGTTATGTCAATCCGTGGTTTCTTGCGAAAATCCTGTAAAAACGGTCGGAAAAGGGAATTGCATTTTTGAAAAAACGTGTATATAATTAAAAGCATTGTTACCCTTTATCGGGCAGTGAGAGGGAGAAAAAAGCAAAAAGGAAAAAAGCTATGCAGGAAACGATACAGTCATTTACGGACTATCTACAGACGGAAAAGAAAGCGTCAAAAAATACAGAAGTCTCCTATCAGCGCGATCTTCGAAAGCTGGCAGTTTTTTTGAAGGAGCACGGAATAGAAAAACCGGAGCAGATGAATGCAACGGTTTTAAATTCTTATTTATTATATCTGGAGCGGGAACACTTCTCCCCGGCAACGATCTCGCGCAGCATTGCGGCGATTCATATGTTTTGCCAATATGCATGTCAGGAGGGAAAAATGGTATCTGACCCGTCGAAAGCGTTGCAGCCACCGAGGGTTGAGCGGAAAATGCCGGAGATCCTTTCCATCGCAGAGGTCGATCTGCTGCTTCGCCAGCCCAAAACCGACACGCCAAAGGGTATCCGCGACAAAGCAATGCTGGAAATGCTGTATGCGACCGGTATCCGTGTCAGTGAACTGATCCATTTGAAAACACAGGATGTCAATCTTATGATGGGCTACATCACCTGCCGCGATGAAAAGGAGCGGATCGTTCCGTTCGGCGGACCGGCGAAAAAGGCGTTGGAGCAGTATCTTGGGAGTGCGCGCGCAGCCCTGATGCATGGACGGGATGATGATGTATTGTTTGTCAACTGCTCCGGAGGTTCGATGAGTCGTCAGGGATTCTGGAAAATTCTGAAATCCTATGCGAAATCCGCAGGCATTACTGCGGATATTACGCCGCATACCCTGCGCCATTCGTTTGCAACCCATCTGCTGCAAAACGGTGCGGACTTAAAGAGTGTCCAGGAGATGATGGGACATGCCGATATCTCGACAACGCAGATGTATCTCCACCTTGGTGTGAATAAGATCCGGGATGTGTACCGGAAGGCACATCCGAGAAAGTAAAGGTGGAACAGAAAAGTAAAACGATAGAAAAACCTCCGCCGCAGACTGGTGAAAAACTGCAGCGAAGGTTTTTGATGTTTTTAGGGTGTTGAGAAAATTTAGCACTCCTCAGCAATATCGTAAATCAGTCGTTCGGTCTGATCCCATCCAAGACACGGGTCGGTAATGGATTTTCCGTAAACATGGGTTCCGCATCCGATTTTCTGATTGCCAGGCTCCAGATAGCTTTCGATCATAACACCTTTTACGAGACTTTCGATATCCTTGTTGCATCGTCTTGTGTGCAGAACGTCTTTGACGATACGGATCTGCTGCTCGTATTTCTTTCCGGAGTTGGAATGGTTGGCATCGATGATGGTAGCCGGGTTTACGAGATGTGTTTCGTTGTATTTCTCCAGCAGAAGCTGAATGTCCTCGTAGTGATAGTTCGGCACGGAGTTGCCGTGCTTGTTGGTCGCACCGCGGAGAATGGTGTGCGCCAGCGGATTTCCGCTTGTCTTTACCTCCCAGGTACGGTAAATAAAGGAGTGGGAGCCCTGTGCGGCAATGACGGAGTTGATCATAACAGAAAGATCACCGCTGGTCGGGTTTTTCATGCCGGCCGGAATGTCGATGCCGGAAACAGTCAGACGGTGCTCCTGGTTTTCTACGGAACGTGCGCCGACCGCAACATAGGAGAGAATATCGGACAGATAGCTCCAGTTGGACGGATACAGCATTTCGTCTGCAGAAGTCAGATCAGTCTCTTCTACTACACGCATATGCATTTTACGCATGGCGATCAGGCCGTGCAGCAGGTCCGGCTTTCCTTCCGGGTCCGGCTGATGAACGATACCTTTGTAGCCTTCACCTGTGGTACGCGGTTTGTTGGTATAGACACGCGGGATGATGATCAGTTTGTCGGATACTTTGTCGGCAACCTTTGCCAGACGGTGATTGTACTCCAGAACAGCGTCTTCGTTGTCTGCGGAGCAAGGTCCTACGATAACAAGAAATTTATCGGAATCCCCGGTAAAGACTTTTGCGATTTCAGCGTCACGCTGTTTTTTGATTTCGGTTGCGCGGGCGCTTAAGGGATATTGTTCCCGGATCTCTGTTGGGGTGGGAAGTTTTCTTACAAATTCAAGGCTCATTTTCGTTCTCCTTTATCTTAGATGCACTTCTTTTCTAGCTGCGGACAGAGGAGCGTTCTTGTGTGCCCCGTCGCAAACTATCTATAAATTATAATACATAACGCGAAAATTGTCGATATTTTTTCGGCGAAAATTCTGTTTCTCTTAAAAAAGATAGAAAAAAGGTATCAATGAACAGCAAATCCGTTTGCAGATTCCCGATGCAGGAACAAAAGTGCCATTGTCATAATGGTAAGTTCACTTGCAAGAATACCATAGAGATAGCCACGGATGCCGAAAACCGGGACGAGAAAAAGAATTGCAAGAATACGAATTACATCTCCGGCAAGGTTCTGGAAAAAAACGAGAGAAGTTTTTCCAAGGCCGTTTAAAATGCTTCCAAGTGTCGTTTCCAGATAGAGAAAAGGACTTAAAAATGAAAGGATACGCAGAAAAACGCCGACTTCTTCGTTTTGAAAAAGGAAACGTCCAAGCCACGGACCGAAAAAGAAAAAGGCAAAAACAGCGGAAGTGCCAAGCAGCACACAGAAAGAAATTGTATAACGGATCGTGTCTGATATTTGCTCCGGCGTACCGTCGGCCTGCTGTTTTGCTACGCCGGGCAGAAGCATGACGGACACCGCGTGGGTGATGGCAGATGGAAAAAAGATCATAGGAAGTGCCATACCGGTGAGAATGCCATACTGCGAGAGCGCTGCTTTCCGGGAAAGACCGAAGGTGACCAGACAGCCGGGGAGCAGAGCACTTTCAATGCTGTGGAGGACATTCAGAAGAATACGGTTCAGCGTAAGCGGAAGATTCAAAACGGCAAGCTCTCGGAAGGTATCGTACCAGAGGGTCTTTTCTTTGAAAAAAACAGAAATCGGGCGGTGTTTCTGAGGGGACCTGCTGTGCGAGACGGACAGGCAGGCCATCAGAAAGAGACACGAAAAGAGTTCGCCGGCGGCAGTACCGAATGCAGCGACAGCGGCAGAGGGGAGGCTTGTGGAAAGACAGAAAAGCCAGGCAAGGTAGGAAGCGCCCATGCGCACGAACTGTTCCAAAAGCTGGCAAAAAGAAGGCAGTGCCGTCTGATTCTGGCCAAGATACCATGCCGAGAGACAGTTGTGGATCCCGGAGGGGAGAATGCCGAGTGATAAAATCCGGAGGAGCAGAATCGTCCGCGGCTCAAAAAGAAGCCGTGTTCCGATAAAATCCGCGCTGAAAAAGAGAAAGATGGAGGCGGAGAAGGAAAGTATCACTACAATGCCGCATCCGGCCGCCAGACAGATCTTTGCCCGTCTGGAATCCTTTTTGGCAAGGTACGATGCGACAAAGCGCGAGAGCACCGTCTGCATGCCGCCTGCGCCAAGGGAGAGCATCAGTGCGTAGAGTGGTGTGGCGAGCTGGTAGATACCAAAGGCTTCCGCACCGATCCGGCGCGACAGGAATATTCTATAGAGAAATCCAAGAATTCTGCAGATGATCCCGGACGCGGTCAGGATCAGTGTGCCAAGAAGAAGCGTGTTCTTTCTTGTGATTTTCAGCATGGGATAGACTCCTTTCACGGCATTGCGCAGATAGTCTAAAATATGCGAAAAAACTCCTTGACAGAACCCCGTGAGAGGTGCTATTCTGAGTGAGAAATAAATCCGATTAAAACTGTCGGAATTGGAAAACGACAGCACAGGAAAAAGGAGAACCAGGAATGAAATTATCGACCAAGGGAAGATATGGCCTGCGTGCCATGATCGATCTGGCGAGTCACGAAGAAGAGGGTGCAGTGTCCATTGCCAGCATTTCAGAACGCCAGAATATCTCAGAGAGCTATCTGGAGCAGCTGGTGCGTCCGCTTCGAAAAGCCGGATTCATTGAGAGTGTGCGGGGAGCAGGCGGTGGATATGTACTTGCAAAACCGGCAGATTCCATTTCGGTAGGAGATGTTCTCCGTGTGCTGGAGGGCGGACTCGAGGCAGTCACGTGCTCGGTCAATGAAGGCCTGGGCGGCTGCGATGCGGCCGATTTCTGCGTCACGCGTTTTGTGTGGCAGAGGATCAATGAGGGAATTACGAACGCTGTGGATTCCATCAGCCTCGGAGAGCTGGTTCAGCAGAGCCGGCAATTAGAGAAAAACAGAAACAGCGATAGAAATGACAAGGAGTGAACAACAATGATTTATCTGGACAATGCGGCAACAACAAAAACAGCCCCGGAAGTTGTCGAGGCTATGCTTCCTTATTTCAGCGAATACTACGGAAATCCATCCAGTATTTATGCAATTGCAGGAAAAAGCAAAGAAGCCATCACCAAAGGAAGAGAGCAGATCGCAAACGTGCTCGGCGCAAAACCGGAGGAAATTTATTTTACAGCCGGCGGCAGCGAGTCCGATAACTGGGCGTTAAAAGCTACCTTTGAAGCATATAAAAATAAAGGAAACCACATCATTACCACAAAAATCGAGCATCATGCGATTCTTCATACCTGTGAGTATCTGGAAAAAGAGCGCGGTGCGAAAATCACCTATATCGGCGTCGATGAGAACGGCGTTGTCAATCTGGATGAACTCGAAGCAGCCATCACACCTGAGACCATTCTGATTTCCGTTATGGCGGCAAACAACGAAATCGGAACGATTCAGCCGATCAAGGAAATCGGAAGAATTGCAAAAGAACACAATATTTTATTCCACACAGATGCCGTACAGGCATTTGGCCAGATCCCGATCAATGTGGATGAGTGCAATATTGATATGCTCAGTTCCAGCGGTCATAAGATTAACGGACCGAAAGGAATCGGCTTCCTTTACATCCGAAAGGGTGTGAAAATCCGCTCCTTCGTACACGGCGGTGCGCAGGAAAGAAAACGCCGTGCCGGAACAGAAAATGTACCGGGCATCGTAGGATATGGAGTTGCGGCAGAGCGTGCGGCAAGAACTATGGCGGAGCGTACCGCAAAAGAAATCGAAGTACGTGATTATCTGATCAACCGTATTTTAACCGAGATTCCGAACTGCCGTCTGAACGGCGATCCGGTAAAACGTCTGCCGAACAACTGCAACATCAGCTTTGAATTCATCGAGGGAGAGTCCCTTCTGATCATGCTGGATATGAAAGGTATCTGCGCATCCAGCGGTTCTGCATGTACTTCCGGATCCCTGGATCCGTCCCATGTACTGCTGGCCATCGGACTGCCGCACGAGAAAGCACACGGTTCCTTACGTCTGACTTTAAGTGAGGAGATCACAAAAGAGGACGTTGATTTTGTTGTAGAGCAGATTAAAGCGATCGTAGACCGTCTGCGCAGCATGTCCCCGCTGTATGAGGATTACATCAAAAAACAGCAGGGTAAATAAGTTTAAAAAAATAAGACAGTCCATCCAGAAAGCCGGTACAGAAAAATTCAGGTAAAAGCTGTGCCGGAGGAGGACTGCTTTGAAATAGTTCAGGAGGAAGAATAACAATGTACAGTGAAAAAGTAATGGATCATTTCCAGCATCCGAGAAATGTAGGAGAAATTGAGAACGCAAGCGGTGTAGGTACCGTTGGAAATGCAAAATGCGGCGATATCATGAGAATGTATCTTGACATCGACGATAACGGAATCATTCAGGACTGCAAATTCAAAACCTTCGGCTGCGGCGCCGCAGTTGCAACCAGCAGTATGGCAACCGAGCTGGTAAAAGGAAAAACCATCCAGGAAGCTCTGGAAGTAACCAACAAAGCTGTTATGGAAGCACTCGACGGACTTCCGCCGGTCAAAGTTCACTGTTCTCTGCTTGCAGAAGAAGCAATTCACGCTGCACTCTGGGATTACGCAGAGAAACACCACATCAAGATCGAAGGTCTTGCAAAACCGAAGTCTGATATCAGCGAGGGCGAGGAAGAGGAAGAATACTAAGTATGGGAAAAAAGAAAGTAGTCGTTGGAATGTCCGGCGGCGTAGATTCCTCGGTGGCAGCGTATCTCCTGAAAAAAGCAGGATACGATGTCATCGGGGTGACCATGCAGATCTGGCAGGATGAGGCCGAGACAGTCCAGGAGGAAAACGGGGGCTGTTGCGGCCTCTCTGCTGTTGATGATGCAAGGCGCGTGGCACAGGTGCTGGACATTCCGTATTATGTCATGAACTTCAAAAAAGAGTTCCGTGAGAACGTCATGGACTATTTCACGAACGAATATCTCTGCGGCAGAACACCGAACCCGTGTATCGCCTGCAACCGCTATGTGAAATGGGAAGCGTTGCTTCAGCGCAGTCTTTCCATTGGAGCGGACTACATTGCGACCGGACATTATGCAAGAATCGAACAGCTTGCCAATGGACGGTATGCGATTGCAAATTCGGTAACAGCGGCAAAAGACCAGACGTATGCACTGTATAATCTGACCCAGGAGCAGCTTTCGCATACGCTGATGCCGGTCGGAGACTACACAAAAGATCAGATTCGTGAGATTGCAGCAAAAATCGGTCTTCCGGTAGCAAAAAAGAAGGATTCCCAGGAAATCTGCTTCGTGCCGGATCAGGATTACGCTTCCTTTATCCAGAACGAGACAGGAATCGTGGCACCGAAAGGCAATTTCGTGAATACAAAGGGTGAAATCCTCGGTACCCATGAGGGGATTACCCATTACACCGTAGGACAGCGCCGCGGACTCGGCCTTCCGATGGGACACCGCGTGTTCGTACTGGAAATCCGTCCGGAGACGAACGAGGTTGTGGTCGGCGAAAATGAAGAGGTTTTCGCAAAAGTAGTAAAAGCAAACAAAGTAAACTATATGGCAATTCCGCCGCTGGAACTTGGAGAAGAGCTCTCCTGCACCGCAAAAATCCGGTACGGGCACAAAGGCTCCCCGTGCGTGATCAAACGGACCGGGGAAGATGAGATTACCTGTACCTTCCCGGACGGCGTGCGTGCTCCGACACCGGGACAGGCTGTTGTCTTCTACGTGGACGGCTGTGTCGGCGGAGGCGGAACGATTACGGAGGCCGAAAGATGAAAATAGCGGACTGTCATATGCACAGTTTCTTTTCAAGTGACAGCGAAGCACCAACAGAAGAGATGGTAAAACGGGCAGTCGAGCTGGGACTTCCGGCAATCTGCCTGACGGATCACTACGATATGGATTACAGTACCGGCGAGTTCCAGCTCGATACACCGGCATATGCGGCAAAAATCCGGGAACTGCAGGAAAAATACTACGACAGAATCGATATCCGATTCGGCGTGGAACTGGGACTGCAGCTCCACTTAAAAGAACGGATGGAAGAGTATGTAAATGCGTGGCCGTTCGACTATGTGATCGGATCCATGCATGTCATTGACGGAAAAGACCCCTATTATGAGGATGCTTTCCCGGACTGGACAGCAGAAGAGCTGTACCGGGCGTATTTTCGGGCTACAGCAGAAAATATCCGGTTCTTCCACAATTTCCAGACGCTTGGTCATCTGGATTATGTGGTACGCTACTGCAGAGAAAAGGGAAAAGATTACAGCTACCGCGCATTTGCGGACGAGATCGATACCATTTTAAAAGAGCTGATTCAGTACGATATCGCGCTGGAAATCAACACCGGCGGCTACAAGGCAGGCCTTGGCGTGCCGAATCCGACGCCGGATGTTATCAGAAGATACTGGGAACTGGGCGGCGAAAAGATCACCTTCGGTGCCGATGCCCACAAACCGGAACATATAGCGTTTCATTTCGCGGACGCGGCAGCCATCGCGCAGGAAGCCGGATTCCGGTACTACGTGCGGTTTAAAGAGAAGAAGCCGGAATATCTGCCGATCCAATAGAAAACGCGCAGGAAAAGCCGGAAAAAAGCCCCAGAAAGGCTGGATTCCGGCTTTTTCTGCAATAGACGGATCTTTCGAAATTTTGCAGAAATACGGATCGGCATCCGGCCTCTTCACAAATTTTAGAAATAATTTCGTATTTTCTTGAAAATAGAACTTGAATTTTCCGACGAAATTAGGTATTATACAGATAAGGTTGATGTTTCTTTAACAAAGTACAGAGACTCAAAATTAAAATTCACTTTTTAGGAGGAATTGAAAATCATGGCAGTAAAAGTAGCAATCAATGGTTTTGGCCGTATCGGACGTCTTGCATTCAGACAGATGTTTGGAGCAGAAGGTTATGAAGTAGTAGCAATCAACGATTTAACATCCCCGAAGATGTTAGCTCATCTGTTAAAATATGACTCTTCTCAGGGAAAATATGCTCTGGCTGATACCGTAACATCCGATGAAGATTCCATCACAGTAGATGGCAAAAACATCAAAATCTATGCTTTCCCGGATGCTAACAACTGCCCATGGGGAGAGCTTGGCGTAGACGTAGTTCTGGAGTGCTCCGGATTCTACACCTCCAAAGCAAAAGCTCAGGCACACATCAATGCAGGTGCTCGTAAAGTAGTTATCTCCGCTCCGGCTGGTAACGACCTTCCGACCATCGTTTACAATGTAAACCATGAGACCCTGACAGCAGACGATAACATCATCTCCGCTGCATCCTGCACCACAAACTGCCTTGCACCTATGGCAAAAGCTCTGAACGAACTGGCTCCGATTAAATCCGGTATCATGGTTACTATCCATGCTTACACTGGAGATCAGATGACTCTGGACGGACCGCAGAGAAAAGGCGATCTGAGAAGATCCCGTGCAGCTGCAGTTAACATCGTTCCAAACAGCACAGGTGCTGCAAAAGCAATCGGCCTTGTTATTCCGGAACTGAACGGCAAACTGATCGGTTCTGCACAGCGTGTTCCAACCCCAACCGGTTCTACCACAATCCTTACAGCAGTTGTAGAAGGAACTGTAACTGTTGACGAGATCAACGCAAAAATGAAAGCATCTGCAACCGAGTCCTTCGGATACAACACAGATGAAATCGTATCCAGCGACATCGTTGGTATGAGATATGGTTCTCTGTTCGATGCAACTCAGACCATGGTTCTTCCGCTGGACAACGGAACAACAGAGGTACAGGTTGTTTCTTGGTATGATAACGAGAACTCCTACACAAGCCAGATGGTTCGTACCATCAAATACTTCAGCGAGTTAGCATAATTTAACAAACTGAACGGCAAAATTTCAGAGCCCAAAGGGTCCGGTCTGTTAAGGACCGGACCCTTTTTGCGAATGCGGCGGAAAAATACGGCACAAAAACAGCCCTTTTCCGTGTGCAAAAATTATAAACTGCATTTTTAAATAAGGACCGCGATGCCGCAAAAACAAAGAAACGGCGCGGCAGATGCAGTTGGATATATGGAGGGAAACGCCCATGTTAAACAAAAAAACCGTAGATGATATCAACGTAAAAGGAAAAAGAGTCCTTGTAAGATGCGACTTCAACGTTCCGCTGATCGATGGAAAAATCACAGATGAGAACCGTCTGGTAGCTGCTCTTCCGACGATCAAAAAACTGATCGCTGACGGCGGAAAAGTAATTCTCTGCTCTCATCTTGGAAAACCGAAAGGAGAACCAAAACCAGAGCTTTCTCTTGCACCGGTTGCAGTTCGCCTTTCCGAGCTTCTCGGACAGGAAGTTAAATTTGCAGCAGATCCTGAGGTTGTAGGACCGAACGCAAAAGCAGCTGTTGAGGCTATGAAAGACGGAGATGTAATCCTTCTGGAGAACACCCGTTATCGTGCGGAAGAGACCAAAAACGGTGAGGAGTTCAGCAAAGAACTGGCTTCCCTGTGCGACGTATTCGTAAACGATGCATTCGGAACCGCACATCGTGCTCATTGCTCCAATGTTGGTGTTACTAAATATGTTGACACTGCAGTTGTTGGTTATCTGATGGAGAAAGAGATCGCATTCCTTGGAAATGCTGTCAACAATCCGGAGCGTCCGTTTGTTGCCATCCTTGGTGGATCCAAAGTATCCAGCAAGATTTCTGTTATCGACAACCTGATCGATAAAGTTGATGTCCTGATCATCGGCGGTGGTATGGCTTATACCTTCGCAAAAGCAGCAGGCGGCACCGTTGGTGATTCTCTGCTTGAGATGGATTATCTGGATTATGCAAACAAAATGAAAGAAAAAGCAGCAGCAAAAGGCGTGAAACTGCTTCTTCCGGTAGACAACGTTGTTGCAGATGCATTCTCAAACGACGCAAATACACAGGTTGTTCCGGCCGGACAGATTCCGGATGGCTGGGAAGGTCTGGATATCGGACCGGAAACTGCAAAACTGTTCGCTGACGCTGTTAAAACTGCTAAAACCGTTGTATGGAACGGACCGATGGGATGCTTCGAGATGCCGAATTTCGCAGCAGGAACCAAAGCAGTTGCAGCAGCACTGGCTGAAACAGATGCAGTTACGATCATCGGCGGCGGAGATTCCGCAGCAGCTGTAAATCAGCTTGGATATGGCGATAAGATGACTCATATCTCCACTGGCGGCGGCGCTTCCCTGGAATTCCTGGAAGGAAAAGAACTGCCGGGCGTTGCAGCAGCAAACGACAAATAAAACAACGATTCAGAGCGCAAGCGGAATCGAGAGGTGGCTCTGAACCGTTTCAATAAGTAAAACTAAGGAGATCAAACGATCATGGCAAGAAAGAAAATTATCGCCGGAAACTGGAAAATGAACATGACTCCGAGCGAGGCAGTAGAGTTAGTTAATACATTAAAACCACTGGTGGCAAATGACGACGTTGACGTGGTTTTCTGCGTACCGGCCATCGATATCATCCCGGTTGTAGAGGCTGCAAAAGGCTCCAACATCCAGATTGGTGCTGAAAATATGTATTTTGAGGAGAAAGGTGCTTTCACAGGCGAAATCTCCCCGGCTATGCTGACAGACGCTGGCGTGAAATACGTTGTACTTGGCCACTCTGAGAGAAGAGAATACTTCGCAGAGACCAGCGAGACCGTAAACAAAAAAATGCTGAAAGCTTTCGAGCACGGCATCACCCCGATCATGTGCTGCGGAGAAACTCTGGAGCAGAGAGAGCAGGGTGTAACGATGGATTTCATCCGTCAGCAGGTAAAGGTTGGATTCCTGAATGTAACAGCAGATCAGGCAAAAACAGCCGTTATCGCTTACGAGCCAATCTGGGCAATCGGAACCGGCAAAACTGCTACAACAGAGCAGGCTGAGGAAGTTTGCAAAGGCATCCGCGAGTGCATCGCTGAAATCTATGATGATGCAACAGCAGCAGCTATCCGTATCCAGTATGGCGGCTCTGTAAACGCAAAAACCGCACCGGAACTGTTCGCACAGGAGAACATCGACGGCGGCCTGGTAGGCGGAGCATCCCTGAAACCAGATTTCGGAGCTATCGTAAACTACAATAAATAATTGATTTTTATACGAAATCAATAAATAAAACAGACTAAGACGCCACCAAACACGGTGAATTTGGCAGAAATGCTGAAAGTGAGATGTTTGGTGGCGCTTTGCTGTTTTTTATGCAACATATAATCCTTGATTTAGCTATAGAGAGTGCCAGTTTGTGCAAAAAGAAATCACTTCGTTTCTGTGTTTTGAAGCGGAGTGATTTTTTGCGCGGATTGAAAAATTCACGTTTTCGTGATATGCTTGTTTTATATCTGTCGACCAGCCGTCCAGAGAGTTTCTGGAAGAAGTAATCAAGGATTATAACAAAATGTTCCATACGAACTACGATACCTCAAGTGATAAATTCCAGAATTATTATAAAGATGTGTCGCTTCGCATGAAGAATAAGGAATTGGACATTCTGATCGTAGTCAATATGTTTCTTACCGGTTTTGATGCGACGACTATGAATACGCTGTGGGTGGATAAAAATCTGAAAATGCACGGACTGATACAGGCGTTTTCCCGTACAAACCGTATTCTGAATTCTATCAAGACCTTTGGAAATATTGTATGTTTCAGAAATCTGCAGAAGCGAGTAGATAGTGCCATTTCCTTGTTTGGGGATAAGAATGCCGGGGGCATTGTTTTGCTGCAGAGCTTTAAGGATTACTATTACGGATATGAATCCGTAGATGGTAAGCCAATGCCAGGGTATGTGGATCTGATGGAGGAATTGAATCATAAGTTTCCGCTGTCAGAACCGCAGATTGTCGGAGAGCAGAACCAGAAGGATTTTATTGCTTTGTTTGGTGCTATTCTTCGTATGAGAAACCTTCTGCTTTCCTTTGACGAATTTAAGGGGAATGAGCTGATTTCTGAGCGCAATTTGCAAGACTACATTGGACGTTATCAGGATTTGCGTGACGAGTGGAAACGGAAACGCCGGGAAAGTACGGATATTACAGATGATGTGGTGTTTGAAATTGAATTGATCCGGCAGGTAGAAATCAACATTGATTATATTCTGATGCTTGTAAAGAAGTATCATGATACCCACTGTGAAGATAAGGAAGTGCTGATAACCATCAATAAAGCGATTGATGCCAGCCCGGAGCTGCGCAGCAAGAAACAGCTTATTGAAACCTTTATTGCAGGAATCAATGATGTGGACGATGTTATGGATGAGTGGCATGAATTTGTTGTGGAACAGCGTGATTATGATCTTAATGTAATTATTGTGGAAGAAAAATTGAAGCCGAAAGACACACGAAAGTTCATAGAGAATGCGTTTCGGGACGGAGAGATCAAAACAGCGGGAACGGATATAGATAAAATCATGCCGCCAATTTCTCGTTTTGGTGGTGGCGGAAGAGCCAAGAAAAAACAGAGAGTCATTGAAAAACTGAAAACGTTTTTTGAAAAATATTTCGGTATCGGTGGTTCGTATTCCTTTAATGAGCCAGAGCATAAAGCCGTGACATACGATCTGAGCGATCAGGAAACAGTGTTGATGGCGGCAGAATCTGAAGCACCATACGGAAAATAGTCATAAATGAATGGAACCACATTGGAAGCAAAAAGCAAAATAATAGAGTCATCATGGACAAAACTTAATCATGGAGGTGATCGGATGACAATAGAAGAAATCCTTGCTGGAGAATCCAAGAACGTTGAATTCAAAGTACAACGTCCAGACAAGAGCATGAAATATATGAAAACGGTTGTTGCTTTCGCTAACGGAAAAGGTGGGAGGATTATATTTGGTATTGACGATAAAACAAGAGAAGTTGTTGGCATTCCGGAGGATAAAGTTTTTCGGGAGATTGATGCGATTACGAATGCTATTTCTGACAGTTGTGAACCTACAATTATCCCGGATGTTTATTTGCAAAATATAAATGATAAACCTGTAATTGTTGCAGAAATCAGGACGGGACGTCGGAAACCATATTATATTAAGGCAGAGGGGCTGGAGAATGGCGTATATATTCGAGTTTCTGGAACAACACGCCCTGCTGACCGTGATATGTCAAGAGAATTATATTATGAATGCGATGCCCGCTCTTTTGATTCAATAATCCGCAGAGATATAGAAGTGACCGATGAAGATATTAAAAGTCTCTGTGAACAAATGAAGGAAGTTGCTATTGCCAACTGCAAATCCAATCTTCAGCGATCAGCAGTTAAAGATGTAACGAAAAATGTTTTGCTCAGTTGGGGAATTTTGAAAAAAGATGAGAATGAAAAAATCTATCCGACAAATGCGTATATTTATTTAACGGGACAAGGTGGACTCCGTTCCATGATACAGTGCGCTGTGTTTAAGGGAACGACGCGAGCTGTCTTTTTGGATCGACGTAATTATGAAGGACCGCTTTGGAAGCAAGTAGAGGAAGCGGTGCAGTTTGTCCTTAGAAATATTCGTATGGGATGTCGGCTGGAAGGAGTATATCGACAGGATATTTATGAACTGCCGCCGGATAGTATCCGTGAGTTGATCGTTAATGCAGTTATGAATTGCAGTTACATTCAGAATTCTAATATTCAGGTGGCAATTTATGATGATCGCTTGGAGATCACATCTCCTGGTGGACTGCTTCCTGGCGTAACGATTGAGTTGATGAAGGAAGGATTTTCAAAAATCCGAAATCGTTCGCTTGCCAATGCTTTTGCCTATATGAACCTTGTGGAAGCATGGGGAAGTGGTATTCCGAAACTTATGCAGGCTATGCAGGAATACGGATTGCGTGAACCGGAATTTATTGATATGGAAGTAGCTTTCCGCATCAATCTTTATCGCGGCCAGAATGAGGTCATTGAGGTCAAAAATCGAGATCATGACCTCAATCATGGGTCAAATGATCTCAATCGTGAGCCCGATAATCTCAATCATGAGCCTGTTGACCTCGATCGAGATCCCAATGACCCCAATCATGATCCCAAAGATGACCTTGAAATTCAATTGTCAGAAATGATTTATAAAAATCCGGAACTGACTCAGAAAGAATTAGCAAAAGCGCTTGCAGTTTCTACGGCAACGATTAAGCGTATGCTTACAAAAATGCAGCATGAAGGTAAAGTTATCCGTGAGGGGTCTAATCGAAAAGGAAAATGGATATTGACGGATAAAATGAAATAGGATTGATGATTTGATTGGAAAAGGCAAATGAATTTACCGGCTTTTTTAAGAAAATCAGACGAACTTACAGAACAGTTATCAAAGAAACAAGTGATTGCTGTTATGTCGACATATCACAAAAGATATCCTAGACGGAGTGCGTTCATACATGAATTAATAGAATTTGGATATGTGAAATGAACGATTCTGAACTTTTCTTGTGTCCGGGAGCGGCTTTTTCGCACTTGCGGACATCTCCCACATGTGATATGATGGGAACGACAAAAGTGTCGGAAAAACCGCATGATAGAGGGAAAAAACGCGGCAAATCAGACGACGCGAAAGAAAGCATAAAGGAGAATATGATTATGGCAAGAGAAATCATTAATACAGAAAAAGCACCGGCAGCAATCGGACCTTATGTACAGGCAGTCGCAGACAACGGCCTTTTATTTATTTCCGGACAGCTTGGCTTTGATGTAGAGCATGGCAGCGTGATCCCGGAAACCGTAGAAGAGCAGGCAACCCTCTCTTTAAAGAATCTGGACGCAATCATGACAGCAGCAGGAACTGACCGCACGAAAGTGATGAAAACAACCATTTTCCTGACCGATATGAACGATTTTGCCAAGGTAAATGAAGTATACGGTGCTTTCTTTGGCGAGTCCAAACCGGCTCGTTCCTGTGTAGCAGTTGCCGCTCTTCCAAAAGCAGCAAAAGTAGAAATTGAATGCATCGTATCCCTGAAATAAGAGGGAGAGATGAGTATGGCAGAGGAAAGAGTAATTAAAATCGGAATGCTGGGTCTTGGCACCGTCGGTACCGGTGTGTACAAAGTGCTGAAAAGCCAGCAGGAGGAAATGCTTCCGAAGCTGGGAGCGCGTGTGGAGCTGAAAAAAATTCTCGTGCGCAATGTGGAAAAAGCAGCTGCAAAGGTTGATGATCCGTCGATCGTTACCATGAACTTTGAGGACATTGCCAATGACCCGGAGATTGAGATTGTTGTTGAGGTTATGGGTGGAAAACAGCCGGCTATGAATTACATTCTTGCCTGCCTGGATGCAGGAAAGAATGTTGTAACGGCAAACAAAGACCTGGTGGCATCTGAGGGTAAAAAAATCCTTGCGGCAGCAAAGAGAAACGGAAAGGATTTTCTCTACGAGGCATCCGTGGCGGGAGGAATTCCGATTATCCGTCCGGTGAAACAGTGCCTTGCAGCCAATCATATCACAGAGCTGATGGGTATTTTCAACGGTACCACAAATTTTATTCTGACAAAAATGTCGCAGGAAGGCATGGAGTTTGGCGATGCACTCCGTCTGGCGCAGGACATGGGTTATGCGGAAGCAGACCCGACCGCAGATGTGGAAGGTCTTGATGCCGGCCGGAAAGTGGCAATTCTTGCTTCAGCAGCGTTCAATTCCAGAGTGACATTTGAAGATGTTTACACCGAAGGCATTACCAAAATCACGGCGACCGATATCCAGTACGCAAAAGAGATGGGATGCACGATCAAGCTGCTCGGCGTGGCAAAAGATACCCCGGAAGGAATCGAAGCTCGCGTTCATCCGATGCTGATCGACAGCAATCATCCGCTTGCGACTGTCAATGATTCCTACAATGCCGTATTCCTGACAGGCGATGCCGTACAGGATACGATGTTTTACGGACGAGGTGCCGGAGAGCTTCCGACTGCGAGTGCTGTTGTGGGTGATATTTTCGATGTCGTGCGCAATATTTTATGGAACTGCTGCGGCAGAATCGGCTGCACATGCTACCGGGAATGCCCGATCAAGCGTGTCGGCGAAATTAAGTCGAAATATTTTGTACGCATGCAGATTGAAAATCGGTATGGAACGCTGGCATCGGTAGCTTCTGTCTTTGGAAACAACAAGGTTTCGATTGCACAGATGCTTCAGAAACGTGTCAATGGAAAATACGCCGAGATCGTCGTCATTACGGACGAGGTCAAAGAGCGCCATTTTGAGGATGCCATGCAGATTTTAGGCGGAATGTCGATGATCCAGGAGATTTCTTCGACAATCCGGGTATACTAACAAAATGTAACAATTCAGATCCATGCGAAATGGAAGAAAAATCGCGAATCATGCTTGCATGAAGGAGCGCTTTTTCTGGAGTTTCATATGGCGAAAAGCAACATCGAGATGCAGCGTAAGCGGAATCGAGATGGGGATCTGGATTGTTACCCCAAAATTAAATCAAAGAAGGGAATTCACAATGAGTAAAAAACCAACCGTATTAATGATTCTTGACGGATATGGACTGAATGACAAATGCGAGCATAACGCTGTCTGCGAAGCAAAAACTCCGATTATGGACCAGCTGATGAGCCAGTGCCCGTACGTAAAAGGACAGGCCAGCGGACTTGCTGTAGGTCTTCCGGACGGACAGATGGGTAACTCTGAGGTAGGCCATCTGAACATGGGCGCAGGCCGCGTTGTATATCAGGAGCTGACCAGAATCACGAAAGCAATCCAGGACGGTGATTTCTTCGAGAATGAAGAGCTGGTAAAGGCTGTTGAAAATGCAAAAGCAAATAATTCCGCACTGCACCTGTTCGGACTTCTTTCTGACGGCGGTGTTCACAGCCACATCACCCACGTATTCGGACTTCTGGAGCTGGCAAAACGTAAGGGTCTCGAGAAAGTTTATGTACACTGCTTCCTGGATGGCCGTGACACTCCTCCGGCATCCGGAAAATCCTATGTTGAGCAGCTGCAGGCAAAAATGGATGAGATCGGTGTCGGCGAAATCGGCGTGATCTCCGGCCGTTACTATGCAATGGACCGTGATAACCGCTGGGATCGTGTCGAGCTGGCTTACAAAGCTCTGACAAAAGGGGAAGGCGTAGAAGGAACCGATGCGGCAGAGGCTGTTCAGGCTTCTTATGATGCTGAAAAAACCGATGAGTTCGTTCTGCCGACCGTTCTGAAAAAAGACGGAAAACCGGTTGCAACGATTCAGGATAAAGATTCTGTGATTTTCTTCAACTTCCGCCCGGACCGTGCAAGAGAGCTGACAAGAGCATTCTGTGCAGATGAGTTCACCGGATTTGAGAGAGAAAAACGTCTGGATCTGACCTACGTATGCTTCACGGAATACGATGAGACCATCCCGAACAAATCCGTTGCATTCAAAAAAGAAGAGATCACCAATACCTTCGGTGAGTATCTGGCAGCACATAACATGACGCAGGCTCGTATCGCCGAGACCGAGAAATATGCACATGTAACCTTCTTCTTCAATGGCGGCGTTGAGGAGCCAAATAAAGGTGAGGACAGAATCCTTGTGAAATCCCCGAAGGTTGCTACTTATGACCTGAAGCCGGAGATGAGTGCTTACGAAGTATGCGACAAGCTGACGGATGCCATCCGTTCCCAGAAATACGATGTCATCATCATCAACTTTGCAAATCCGGATATGGTTGGCCATACCGGCGTTGAGAGCGCAGCAATCCAGGCAGTTGAGGCTGTTGATGAGTGCGTAGGCAAAGCAGTTGATGCATTAAAAGAGGTTGACGGCCAGATGTTTATCTGTGCGGACCACGGAAATGCAGAGCAGCTTGTAGACTATGAGACCGGCGAGCCATACACCGCTCATACCACCAATCCGGTTCCGTTCATTCTGGTTAATGCAGACCCATCCTACACGTTAAGAGAGGGCGGATGCCTGGCAGACATCGCACCGACCCTGATCGAGCTGATGGGAATGGAGCAGCCAAAAGAAATGACAGGAAAATCCCTGCTGATTAAGAAATAAAGAGAAATCGTGAAAATGTCCCTGCCGGATTCGTTTTGAAACGGGTGCGGCAGGGATATTTTATCATAATAATCTGAAAATAAAAATAATTACGCAATAAGAGACAGAATAAAAATGAAAAACAGATAAAAAATCAAAATAAAGTGTTGACAAACGGTGAGAAAACTGATATAGTAAAGTCAACAAAAGAAAACGGAAGAAAAAAACAGAAAGAGAGGACGGACCACCGAGAACATAACGAATTACCCCATAAACTAAGAAAGCGAAGGTATGGACCCAAGAAAACGTAACGAAGTACCCCAAAGTGAAACAAAAGAACAAAAGAACAAAAAAAGAAAGGATTCAGTCCAATGCACAGTTCTAACTTATGAAAGCCATCCGAAAATGGAAAAATCGGATGGCTTTCATATTGCGTTTTTTATGTTTGAAAAGAATAAGGACTGGAAAAAAGAGGTTTCGACAGAGAGAGCAACATATTTTTCCCATAGCACGGTCATACTGTGAACGCAGAGAAGAAACTTGGTTACTGTTCACTTTGCAGCAAAACAGGAGGGAAAACTATGTTTCGATATTTACCAATTCGAAGCGTGACAGGAAGAGAAATTCTGGATTCGCGCGGAAATCCGACCGTAGAGGTGGAAGTGGCCGTCGGGGAGGGGATTCTCGGGCTGGAAGGCCATATGGGGCGTGCCCAGGTGCCGTCCGGGGCATCGACAGGAAAATTTGAGGCACTGGAAAAAAGAGATCAGGAAGTGCGCTATCTGGGGCAGGGCGTGAGAAAGGCTGTAGAAGCGGTCAATACCGTGCTGGCCGATGCCGTTGTCGGCGAGAATGCGCTCGAGCAGGAGCGGATTGACCATATCCTGTGCCAGGCAGACGGAACCGAAACGAAAGAAAACCTCGGGGCAAACGCCATTCTCGGTGTCTCACTTGCTGTAGCGCGCGCGGCGGCAAATGCGCTTCATCTGCCGCTGTACCAGTACCTGGGCGGCTGCCACACAAGCCGTATGCCCGTGCCGATGATGAATATTTTAAACGGCGGCCGTCATGCCGACAACACCGTCGATCTGCAGGAATTTATGATTATGCCGTGCGGCGCTCCCTCATTTCGGGAGGGTCTTTCCATGTGCGCGGAGATTTACCATACGCTGAAGCAGCTCCTGAAGGAGAAGGGATACTCGACTTCTGTCGGCGATGAGGGCGGCTTTGCGCCGGATTTAAAGGATTCCGATGAAGCACTGCAGCTCATTGTCAATGCGGTCCAGAAAGCCGGCTATGCGCCCGGAAACGACGTGATGATCGCGATCGATGCGGCGGCAAGCGAGCTCTACGAGGAGAGCAGGAACGTCTACTACTTTCCCGGGGAATCCCGTCAGTGCGGAAAGACAGTATTTCGGGATACCGCAGAAATGGTTGCCTACTATGAGGAACTGATCGAAAAATACCCGATCGTATCCATCGAAGACGGGCTGTGCGAGGACGATTTCGAAGGCTGGAAACAGATGACGGAAGCGCTCGGGAACAGAGTACAGCTGGTCGGGGATGATCTGTTTGTGACGAATGTAAGAAGGCTTTCCTGCGGCATTGCACTTGGCACGGCAAATGCGGTTCTGATCAAGGTAAACCAGATCGGAACGCTCTCTGAGGCGCTGGATGCGGTGGAGATGGCGCAGAGAGCAGGGTACCGCGCCGTCATTTCCCACCGGTCCGGAGAGACAGAGGATGATTTTCTGGCAGACCTTGCCGTCGCGACAGGCGCCGGCCAGATCAAAACCGGAGCACCGTGCCGGTCGGAGCGGAATGCGAAATACAATGAGCTTCTCCGCATCGAGGAACGCCTCGGTGAGGAAGCGAAATACCGGAATCCGTTCCCGCAAAAGGGAACCGGCGTAAGAGAATGGTGAAAAACGGCGTAAAATAGGCAAATAACAGTTGAAATCGTTCTTCCGCTATGGTAAAATAATATAAGTTGGCCGTAGGAGGTGTAATTGTGGAAATTTTAAGAACGATTTTGACAGTCATTTATGTCATTGATTGTATTGCTTTAACCGTTGTTGTATTGATGCAGGAAGGAAAACAGCAGGGTCTCGGTGCTATCGCAGGTATCTCAGACACTTACTGGGGAAGAAACAAAAGCCGTTCTGCAGAAGGAACTCTGATCCGTGCAACAAAAATCATGGCAGTTCTGTTTATTGTACTGTCGGTTGTATTAAACATGAATTTTTAGCAAAGTAAAGACATCCTTATTCCCACGAGAAGGCGTAAGGGTGTCTTTTTCTACAAAGAGGAGATAATAGATGAAAGATAATAAGAAGAAAAAAGATCGGAGGAAATATCCGCAGGGCAGTGCGGCGTCCCATGCAGGACAGAACAGCGGGAACCATGGCGGTCATGCGGGCCATCCGCGTTCCAGAAGTTCGAAACTGCTGAAAAACCGCAAGACGCTGCTCATGGATCTCGTAAGCTCGAAAAACTATGAGCCGATGCGTCTGAAAGACATTGCCATGCTGCTGCAGGTGCCGAAAGCAAAACGGTCGGAGCTTGCGGAGGTTATGGAAATCCTGGTAAAAGAAGGAAAAATCGATGTGATCTCCGACGGCCGTTACCAGAAGAGCCGCGGTGCATCCACAACGACGGAAAAACGGGAAAAAAGAGACCGCCGCGCCGGAGAGCAGGGCAGAAGAGGACGCGATGACCGATTCCGTAGAAAGAATGGAAAGGACGGCGACACAGAGAAGAAGCCGCGTATCCAGACTGTCGATATCCAGGCAGTCGTGGACGTTTACCAGATCCCGGAGGAGTTCCCGGCACGCGTGATCACACAGGCAGAAAAATGCCCGGAGGAAGTAATTCCAAACGATTACAATGGCCGCCTCGATCTGAAAAGCTGGCAGATGGTGACAATCGACGGCGAGGATGCCAAAGACCTCGATGACGCCGTATCCGTCACAAAAGCGGGCGATACGTGGACGCTTGGCGTTCATATCGCTGATGTCAGCAACTATGTGCAGGAAAATTCCGCCCTCGACCGTGAGGCGTTAAAGCGCGGCACCAGTGTCTATCTGCCGGACCGCGTCATTCCGATGCTGCCGAAGCGTCTGTCAAACGGCATCTGTTCCCTGAATGAAGGACAGGAGCGCCTGGCACTCTCCTGTATTATGACGATCAACGAGAAAGGCCGTGTGATCGGCCATCAGATCGCTGAGACGGTGATCCGCGTGGACCGCCGCATGACCTACACCGCCGTCAATGCAATCCTGACCGAGCCGGAAGCACATCCGGAGCTGCTGGAGGAATATCATGAGCTGGTTCCGATGTTCCGCCAGATGCAGGAACTGTCTGCACTGATCCGGAGCTGTCGGAAAGAACGCGGAGCAATTGATTTTGAATTCCCGGAGAGCAAAGTAATTCTTGATGCAGAAGGGACGCCGGTGGAGATCCGCCCGTATCCGTCGAACGTGGCAACACGGATGATCGAGGACTTCATGCTGATGGCGAACGAGACCGTGGCAGAGGAATACTGCACACGCGAAATCCCGTTCTTATACCGGACGCATGACAAGCCGGACGGAGACCGCATGGAGGCAACGCTGACGCTGATCCGTGAACAGGGCATCAAAGTCGAAAAGCGTTCCCATGAGATTACGCCGGGTGAGGTGCAGAAGATTCTCACCAGCATCGAGGGAACCCCGGAAGAGCCGCTGATCAGCCGCCTGCTGCTCCGGTCGATGGCAAGAGCCATTTATACCCCGGAATGCAGCGGCCACTTCGGACTGGCAGCGTCATATTACTGCCATTTTACCTCACCAATCCGCCGTTACCCGGATCTGCAGATCCACCGCATTATCAAGGATGATCTGCGGGGACGTCTCGACAAGGGCGGCAGAATCGGCAAATATTCGTCCATTTTGCAGCATGTGGCGGAGCAGTCGAGTGCGATGGAGCAGCGTGCTGCAGAGGCAGAAAGAGAGGCTGTGAAGCTGAAGAAAGCCGAATATATGCTGGAGCATGTCGGCGAAGAGTACGACGGCGTCATTTCCGGCGTGACCGGATGGGGCTTCTATGTGGAGCTGCCAAATACCGTTGAGGGACTCGTTCACATCATGACACTGAAAGACGATTATTATAATTTTGATGAAGAAAATTACCGTCTGGTCGGAGAGCAGCACGGAAGAGTATTCCGCCTTGGTGAGCCGGTGCGTGTCCGTGTACGAAACGCCGAGCCTGCCAACCGGACAATCGATTTTACGTATGTAGAAAAAGAAACCGAGACAGAATAAATCCCTGGAGGAAAAAGTTATGGCAAAACAAAAAGGAAATCGAATGATTGCCAACAATAAAAAGGCATATCATGACTATTTTATCGAGGATAAATACGAGGCCGGCATCTCCCTTGCCGGTACCGAGGTAAAATCCCTCCGCATGGGAAAATGCAGCATCAAGGAGTCCTTCATCCGCATTGAGCGTGATGAGGTATTCATCTACGGCATGCACATCAGTCCGTACGAGAAGGGCAACATATTCAATAAAGACCCGCTGCGCATCCGGAAACTGCTGCTGCACGACTATGAGATCCGCAAACTTGAGGCGCAGATCAAGGAAAAAGGCTACACGCTCGTTCCGCTGCAGGTGTATTTTAAAGGCAGCCTCGTAAAAGTCGAGATCGGTCTGGCACGCGGTAAAAAACTGTATGATAAACGGCAGGATATCGCAAAGAAGGATCAGAGACGTGAGGCGGAGAGAGATTTCAAAGTTAAAAATCTGTATTAAAAATCCTTGACAAAAAGTATGGGGAAAGACTATAATACAATATACGGCAGTTGAAAGAGAGTTTTCACTGCACCGGGACGATCTGTTTGCGTCCCCGTATCAAAGAAAAGCGTCTGTAGAGCCAGCACGGGCTTGTACTGGTTTCGACGGGGGTTTTGAAGTTTGGGAAGCCATTCGTGGACTCCGGGACCGCGTCATCAACCTGGAACCTAAATTTAAACGCAGACGATAATTACGTAGCGTACGCTGCCTAAGTGCGGCGTTGTCAGCTGAATAGTTTCCCGCGGCTATTCTCCTGGCATCAAACAGATGCGGGGCACTTCGTTTCCAAAGCTTTGCGGAGATGGAAGATTTTATGAAGCTACCGAAGCGGCAAGCCTGTCATCCGGCGTGCCGACGGGGGAACCTTTAATAGAATGACTGTAATGGGAGATGCCTGAATGAATAGGCTTTCGGACAGGGGTTCGATTCCCCTCAGGTCCATACCTGAAAAACCGCTAAAATCCAGTGTTTTAGCGGTTTTTTTGTACATTTTTGATGGAAAAAACAGGGCAAAAATGCCGCTTTAGACCGTTTCAGACCGTTTAAAACCGCATGAATTTTGGTCAAAAAAGAAAGGAAAAATTCGAAATTTTGTCAAACTTTATCTTTATTCGCACTGTTAAGAACGTAAAAGAGACCGTTTCAAAGTGCTGCAGGAACATGAAGTAGAGATACTTGATGTGCCTGCTTTTTTGTACAATAGGAAAGTTCGACTTCCGTCGAACTCTTGATAAAAAGAGCCCGCACAAAGGCGGGCATGGCAAACAGACGATAGATTAAAAGAAGTCAATGTAAAAGCCTTCTTCGAATTCATCCTCATCAAGATCGTCATCTTCGGTAAGAAAATAGTGCATATGCACTATTTAAAAACGGTGGCTCCTTATAACAAAGATTTCTGTTCACAATATAAAAAAATATCCAGCAGGTTAACTTTTGAAGCGGTAAAACAAATGCTTAAGGATGTTTTGAGTTGGTAAGGGACTAATAGATTCTGTACTTTTCGCCCTATGATTGAATCTGATCATGCGCGAGAAAAGGAAAATAATAGAATTGACAGACTTGAAAAAATGAATTACGATTTTTAAAAGTACTGCATTGCTTGAATGAGAATTATATGTTAAGGTAACAGATATAAAGAGAACTTTAAGCATTGATTTATTAAAATAAACACGGATAGCGAGGTGTATTTATGACCATAGAAGAAATTCTTGCAGGAGAATCCAAAAACGTAGAATTCAAAGAGAACCTGCCGGAAAAGAGCATCAAATATATGAAGTCTGTGGTTGCCTTTGCAAATGGAACCGGAGGAAAAATTATTTTTGGAATTGCGGATAAAACCCGAGAAGTGGTTGGCTTTGACAAGGAAGATGTATTCAAAAAGATGGATGCGATTGCCAATGCCGTCTCGGATAGCTGTGAACCGGCAATTATTCCAGATATTACGCTGCAGACAGTTGATGGCAAGACGGTTATTGTGGCAGAAATTTCTGAAGGCAGACAGCGGCCATATTACATTAAAGCGCTTGGACGAGAGAGAGGCGTATATGTCCGTGTTGCTGGAACAACCCGGCTTGCTGACGAGTATATGATCAAAGAGCTGATGCTTGAGGGAAGCAATCGTTATTTTGATCAGGCGTTATGTACTGGACTGAGTGTTACAGAAGAAGAAATTGATACGCTTTGTAAAGCGATGAAGGAGCAGGCAGTCAAAAATGCCCATAATGAGGAGCAGAAAGCATCGGTAAAAGACGTTGGAAAGCAGCAGCTTCGATCATGGGGTATTTTGATTGAACGTGATGGAAAAGACTACCCTTCTAACGCTTATGCTATCTTAACGGGCTGTGGAGGGCTTCATGTTGCCATTCAGTGCGGTGTGTTTAAGGGAACAACGAAAGCGGTTTTTGTTGATCGAAGGGAATATACGGGTCCTTTGTGGGAACAAATAGAGGAAGCATTTCAGTTTGTTCTGCGAAATATTCATCTGGGAGCTACGCTTGTCGGCATTTACCGTCAGGATATTTATGAAATCCCGCCGGATGCAATTCGTGAGTTGATTATCAACGCGGTGGTGCATCGCAGCTATCTGGATCATGGTACAATACAGGTTGCGGTGTATGACAACCGACTGGAAATCACATCGCCGGGGAAATTGCCGATGGGACAAACGTTGGAGCGTATGAAAGAAGGCTATTCCAAAATCAGGAATGAAGCCCTTGCACATGCCTTTTCGTATATGAATCTGATTGAACATTGGGGAAGCGGGATTCCGAGAATTATAGACAAGGTAAAATCTGCTGGACTACAGGAACCGGAGTTTATCGGTGGAGAAGTTGACTTGCGTATCAATATCTATCGAGGACAAAACGATACAAATAACGCCAGAATCAACGCCAAGAAAACAAAAAATGGCATTGATGGCGTTAAAATATCACGAACGAAGGAACAGGTTCAGATAGAAAAACTGTTACAGGCTATAGAAAAGAACCCATTTGCAACCCAGGCGTATTATGCGGAACAGATCGGTGTGTCCAAAAGAACTGTTTCACGAATATTTGTTTCTTTACAGCAAAATGGTGTGTTGGTACAAAATGGAACAAACAGAAAATCGAATTGGGTAATCACAAAGTAGGAGAAACAGAAGAATGCAAAAATTGGTCGATGCAGATGCCTGTCCGGTAATTGAGACGGTTGAGAAAATTGCAAAAGAGCATTGTGTTCCGGTAACACTGTTGTGCGATACCAATCATGATTTGATATTTGATATCGGATTATAGCGAAATAGTCGTGGTTGGTGATGGAGCAGATGCTGTGGATTATGAACTGATCCGTGTCTGTCATAAAGGCGATATTGTCGTATCGCAGGATTATGGTGTGACGGCGATAGCGTTGGGAAGAGGTTCTTATGCGATTCATCATTCTGGTAAATGGTACACGAATAAGAATATCGATTAGATGCTCATGGAGCGTTATTTAAACAACGAAGTGAAAAAATACCCGCATCATCGTGTCAGAAGGACAAAGAAGCGAAAAAAAGGCGGATACTGAGGGATTTGAACAGTCTTTTGAAAAAATGTTAGGGATGATACAGGAGAAAGAAGGAAAAGAGTTTAGAAGATAAAATTATCAGAGAGTGAAATAAAGTGATTTGATAATATTAGGAGATATGCCCGGATGCTATTTTTCAAAAAGGAAAAAGTGTCAGGGCATTTTTATGTGCAAAACTAATAAAAATAATTCTGAAAATATAGTAAAAATAAGCATATTGTCAAATGAAACGGAGGGTATATAATAAAATATAGAAATATAAGCGGTGAGAAAAATTGAAAGGAAAAGTGCCTATGAAAAAACTCGGAAAATATGGTAAAAAGGTATCCTGCGTGGTAATTGGAATGCTATGTGCAGCAGCGATTGGCGCCTGTGGAAGCACACAAAGTGGGTCCCAAGATGAAAAAGATGTGAGAAATGATATTTCTGTCTATGAAGAGGGAGCTGATTTGGAAGGAACGCTTACATATGGAACCTTATTTATTGAGCCGCAGACCCAGCATATGATTGATTTATTTATGAAGGAGCATCCAGGCGTAAAAATTGAAACAAAGGTTGTTTTTGACAATGATGTTACGGATGAACAGTATAATGAAGGCTTAAATACCTTGCTTACAGAACTTGCATCGGATCAACGGGCGGATATTTATGATGCAACGTATTTACCATCGGAAATTAAGACGAAAGGCAGCGGCTATTTCGAGGACTTAAATCAGTATATTGATGCAGATCCTAATTTTAACAGAGATGATTATTACGATAATATCCTGCGAGCAGCAGAAGTCGATGGAAAACTGTATCAAATTCCGGAAGGTTTTTATTATGTTATGCTTCGGTTGAATAGAAACATAACGGATGAACTGAATTATGAAGTTCCGGACGAAATGGATATCAATGATTTATATGAGTTATATCAGCAGGCCAAGCCAATTGCAGATGATGATTTTACGATTGATGTACAAAACAATATTTACGTGTTTCTGCCGATGACAGAGGACAGAGCTTATTTGAAGAAGGAAGAAGTAAATTTTGATTCAGAAAATTATGTGGATTTTCTGAGAAAAATGCAGGAACTGTATCAATATCAACCATCCTATGCGACCCATGAATTCACGGATATTAAAAGCTTTTCCGGAAAGAGTGTCCTGCTGAATACATTTACAAATTTACTCGAAGGTTCTCCGAGCGGAATGTTTGAAGAAACCGATACGGCAACAAAACCGATCCTGTTGAAATCAACGGATGGAAAAATTCCTTTCTGGAGAATTGGTGAGGACTTTTCCATGAGTTCAGGCTGCAAAGATAAAGCGCTTGCATGGGAATTTATCAAATTCTGCATTGGTCAGAAACAATTTGAGTTCGAAGATGCAAACAGTGATTCTTACTACAGAAATTTCTTTACCTATGGCAGTATACTGAACAAAGAAAACACACGGCAGCTTGTTGCGTATCAATTGGAAAATGATGACGACACAGCAGAAAAATGGGAAGCATACAATGAAAAAGTTTCTGCAAAAGCTTTTCGGGATTTACAGTTAGACAGTATTTTGACTGAAATTCGAAACGAATGTATGGAGCAGAAAATCACCCCAGAGGAATGTGCGAAGCTTTTTCAGCAAAGAGCAGAGCTTTATGTTAATGAGTAGAAGCTGTCCTTAATCCATGGAATCAGGTATATGAAATGAAAAAACGAAATTTTATTTATATGTGTTTTATCCTTCCAAGTTTTATCGGGATCATGGCTTTTTACATCGTGCCGTTTCTTCTGTCCTTGTATTTTGCAGTGATTGACAACATGATGAACAAGGAATGGGTGGGTCTTAAAAACTTTAAACTGTTATTCGAAAATGAGTTATTCCTTTCAGCACTCCGTAATACCGGAATTTTTTGCGGGATTGCAATACCGCTGGGAATGGCGATTGCTTTGCTTCTGGTACTGGTTTTGAAAAAGCAGAGGAGAGGTCGAATTCTTCTTATCCTGCTCCTGATCCCATTAATCGTTCCATCTGGAACGGTGATTGCTTTCTGGAAATATCTGTTTGAGAGAAATGGTTTTCTGGATGGGTTTTTACAGCTTTTTGGAAAAAACATGTTCGATATTGAGAATTCTAGATGGGCCATTTTGATTATTATCCTGATGTATCTATGGAAAAATATCAGTTTTTCGATTGTCCTTTTCTGGTCCGGGATAAACTGGATTCCGCAGATCTATCATGAGCAGTGCCAGCTGGATGGAGCTACAGGGCGGCAGGAATTCCAATATATTACATGGATCTTATTAAAACCAACGACGTTAGTTGTGCTGTTGATGTCGATCGTGAATTCTTTTAAGGTTTTTAAAGAGATCTATATGCTGTATGGGGCCTATCCATCACCGTATGTTTATATGCTGCAGCACTATATGAATAACCAGTTTTTGTCACTTAATATGCAGAAACTGTCTGCTGCAGCATGGTGTATGTTTCTCATACTGGGAATTTTTCTGGGCATCATTTATCGGGTCCAGAGGAAGAATCTGGATTATTTGTAAAGATCTTTTGTGGGTGATTTTATGAAAAAGAGATATTCGAATTTTTTCGAAAAGCTGATCTGCATGGGAGCTGTCATTTTGGCAGTCATTCCGTTGTTGTTTGTGGCTGGAAAGTCGGTACAAGTTCCAGAAGAGTATCTTATATTGCTCTTTAAGAGACCTTTGTATTTGCGGATGATGTGGAATTCCCTGATTATTACTATTCCGGTTTTGATTGGACAGCTTTTGCTTGCACCGCTTGCCGCATACGGCTTTTGGCAATGCAGGTGGAAATACAAGGAGATTTTGTTCTATCTTTACATGATTGTCATGCTTATGCCGCTGCAGCTGACTTTAGTGCCAAATTATTTAGTGGCGAATTGGCTGGGCATTCAAAATTCGTCCTTGGCAATTATTCTTCCGGCAATGTTTCAGCCATTGGGGGTATTTCTGATTCGTCAGCAGATACAGGATTTTCCGCAGGAAACGTTAGAAGCAGCCAGACTGGACGGAGCCAGCGAATACAGAATTTATCGTTCCATTGTAAAGCCTAATTTGAGTTCAGCCATTGCTGCTGCATTAATCTTGATTTTTATTGACAATTGGAATATTGTAGACCAGGCGGTCATTTTTTTGAGAGAGCCATATCAGCAGCCGTTATCCGTGTATCTTTGCCAGATTTTAGAGGAACAGCCGGATATCTTTTATGCAGCGTCCGTTTTTTACGCAGTACCAGTTTTATTGATATTCTTAATGGGACAGGACTATTTGATACAGGGAATCAGTATGTCCGGTGTGAAAGCGTAGAGGGGAAGAAAGTACGATGAAGTTCAAAAAAATAAGTATAGGGTTAATCGCTCTGTGGTTTCTGTTTTTAACTGCCGCAACGTTTTGGTCGGTCAAAGAAGAGAACAAAACGCTTCCTTCCGTCTGGACAGAGGAGGCACAGGAAGGCAGCATTGAGTATGAATTTCCAGTTGATTTGGAAGTAAGCGCAGCTGATCAGGCAATTGGCTATATCAGCGTGTATGATAACGTTCCGGAATCTTTGCTGCAGGAGGGCAGAGATCTTCTGGTTGGAAAAGTGTGTTCTGTCATTCGAAAGGATGATTTGTATGAGCTTACGGTAGATCTGTATGAAAAACATTCGATTGGTGAAAACGTTGAGGGAAAAATCGAAATCACTTCTGAAGATGTTTTTCCAAAAGTGATCACACGGCAGGCGATTCATGAAGGAGACTTTGGAAAAACGTGTGTCTATTATATTAAGCGTCAGAAGGGAGCCTGGGGGTATGAAAATATTCTGGAAGAAAAAGCTGTGACATGTTTTCCAAATAGAAATTCAGATTTCGTGGTACTTTTATCAGAAGTAGACGAACCGATGGTCGTAAGCACATCAGAACTGACAAATGGAGAACGGGTGAAATTAACAGAAAAAGATTAAGGAAAAGAATACAGCCTCACTACCGGGACTTTCAGGGGTGAGGCTGTTTCATTATGTTCTATGCATGTGCCGATTTATACAGGCTTTAAAACACATTATCATCCGAATAATGCGTCATGATACCTTTCGCATTGTAGCCCAATATATTCCGTAACTTATCAATTGCATTTGCTTCTATATATTGATTATGCCATAACCGCTTCATAAGAACTACGGTCCTAATCGTAAGAACTGGAAACATTGTGAATGACAATGAAAAATGTACGACTATCACCAAAGCCGGAAGCATAGAAACAGGAGATGCGACCTTGACCGGCATTTTAATGGCGCTGGTGGCAGGATTTTTCGGTGTGCTGGAAGAAACCGTCCGCAGAAAAAACGCCAGTAATGCGGTGGTAATTTAAAAAATATGGAAACAAGGAACGATATAGCTTAACGGCTATGCCGTTCTTTGTTTTTTACTTAAGTACATGTTAGAAATTCCCTGGTATCTGACAATCACACATTATTTTTACGTAATTTAATGTGTGTTCGTCGCTTTACAGTTGACAATCACACATTATTTCAATATAATATAATGTGTGATTGTCAAAGAGGGGTGAGAAACATGAATGTTAAGGAGAAAATCAAAGAACTGCGAGAAGCGTCAGAGGACGGTACGATTACCGCAGCGCAAGTAACAGAAGCCGGACTGCACCGCAGCGTTTTACAGAAGTTTGTCAAGAGCGGCGAGATATACCGCTTCGGGCGTGGCCTGTATGTGTGGAGCGACGTATGGGAGGATGATTTCTACCTTTTACAGCGAAAGTATGGGCGCGGAATTTATTCGCACGATACTGCTTTGTATCTGCGGGGCTATTCGGATCGTACCCCGGCAAAATATACGATGACCTTTCCCAAAGGCTACAATGCTTTATCCTTGAAACGGGAAAATCTAATTGTCAAGCGCGTTGTGCCGGAGAACTATGAACTTGGCAGAATTGAAATGAAATCCCCATCCGGCAATCCAATTCGTGTTTACAATTTGGAACGGACGCTGTGTGACATCCTGCGCGGCAGCGGCAGTGATATACAGATTGTCGGAGAAGCTATGAAACGCTATGCAGCATCCAAGGATAAGAACATTCACAGACTGATGCAGTACGCAGATCAGCTTCGTGTGAAGCCCAAGGTGCTGCGATATATGGAGGTTTTGCTATAGACCGTTTCAGACCGAAAAAAATGGGGTCAAAATCGCGGTCGAAAATTAAGGGGAAAAGGAAAAATTTTCCATAAAAAAGTTGATTGTCGGATAGAAAAATGAAAAGGGGAGCAGATATGCAGTTACTAATCAAACAACGTGTATTTTCCTGGTCAGACACGTATGATATCTATGACGAGCAGGGGAACCAAAAGTATTTTGTGAAAAATGAATTTATCTCGCTGGGACACCGTCTGCATGTGTACGATGCGGCGCATAATGAAATTGGGTTTATCAAACAGAAATTATTTTGCTTTCTTCCGACTTTTGAAATTGAATGGAACGGGCAGTTAATGGGACATATCGAAAAACGTTTTGCACTGTTCCGCCCCAAATACGATGTAGATTTCATGGGATGGCGTGCAGAAGGTGACTTCATGGGATGGGATTACGATGTATATGAAGCCTGCAGTGCAGTCGTCCACGTACATAAAAAACTTCTGAGCTGGGGTGACACGTATGTCATCGAATATGATAATCCGAGCAATGAAATTCCGGCATTATTACTGGTGCTGGCGATCGATGCGGCAAACTGTTCACAAAATAATGGATAGCTGGTGGTGTCTGGAATGGCGTCAGGGGAGATGCGGATATGAGAACTTTGGGAAATATTCTGTGGTTTATATTTGGAGGCATGTTCGGCGGACTTGCATGGATTTTTGCAGGATGCATCTGGTGTATTACGATTGTTGGAATTCCGTTTGGACGGCAGTTTTTCAAGATGGCAAGGCTTTCGTTTATGCCATTTGGCACGAGTGTAATTGGATAAAAGGTGTATGGAAAAAGATCGGGTTACCGGTCTTTTTCTATGCATATCATGAGGCGGCCATTCCTTTGATGCAAATAGAAACATGATAAAAGTATTGCGCAGCAGAATAAAGTATGATACCATAAATTTACAGAAAAAATAAAGAAACAATAGAATATTCAGTATTAATTAAAAAATCAGGAAACAGAAGAGGGGAAGTTTATGAAGATAAGACAGACAATCTTTTTATTACCTTTGTTTTTGCTGGCGGGCTGCGCATCTGCAGGAGGATCACAGAGCAGAGATCTGGATTTAAAGGAACTCTGTACAGAGGAGCAGGTTTTCCAGTATGCGGATTTTGAATGGGGAACGGATTCGGAACAGCTTTTCAAACAGAGCTTCCTGAAGTTTGATGAAAAAGATCTGGGACAGGGTGATGAGAGCAGCACAAAGACATACGAGAGCAAAGAAAAATTTTCCCTGGAAAATGCAGAATCTAACATGGATCTGGAATTTTCGGACGGTCAGCTGAGTCAGGTTTCCTTTACTTTTGACATCGAACAGGATGCCAATACATGGATTCAGAAAGAAGTAGACGAACTGAATTCTTTATACGGCGGAGGAATTGCAACTGGACTCGGAAATCAGATTTATCAGTGGCAGGGGGAGCAGGATACGGTTCTGCAGCTGACGGCTTTTACGGAAGGGGATGAAAGCGCAACCGTTATCTTAAGCGTGGCATCGATGGAATACTCGATTGGATCATAAAATTGACAGATACGGGCGCATCAGACGGCAATGTCTGGTGCGCCTGCTTTTTTGTGAAAAAACTTTCCAAAGCTTTTAAAAGCCAGAAAGATAGAATGACAAAAGTGTCACAGATGTGATATAGTAGTAGAATAATGTGAAAAAGAGAAGGATTTGACAAAAGAGATGGAGTTAGGAAATTTTCAGAAATCAGTAGATTCAGATGAAATCAAAACAATGGCATTTGAAATCATCGGAGAACCGGTAAAAGCAGTTTCCCGCATCTGCGAGCAGTGGGGCGAGGCGGAAGATGAAGTGCGGGAGTACGATGTGTATGTGATCGAGACAGATGCAGGAAAATATACACTGAAGAAAACCGGCAGCAAAGAAGCGCAGATTTATGCGCAGTATCTGTCAAAAGGAGAGTTTCACGTACCGCAGTATGTCGGCATGCGGCAGGCAGAGGATGCGGACTGGATCTGCATGAAGTATGTAGAAGGAAACGACATGCGGGATATGACGGACGAGACAACAGAAAAAGCGGCAGAAACCTTAAGTAAAATTCAGTCGTATTTCTGGACACCGTCGATGGACAAAGCGCCGGAAAATGAAGTGGAGCAGAGATTTGTCGAATACTGGAAACGCGTTCTGCGCCGAGCATCGTCCGTAGCGGATGATCCAATTCTGCGGAAAGCGTATCAGATGTTCCTGGACCGCCAGCTGACTTGTCCATGTACGATGTCAAACGGTGATTTCCTGCAGTGGAATGTGATCTATGACGGCGAAAATGTTGTCATGATTGACTGGGGATTTGGTGGAATGATGCCGTATTGTCTGGACATTGCAAGATTCCTGGCACATGCGACCGAGACACGGAGTACTTTCCCGTTCTACATGAACGATGCACAGAAAGAGCTGTTTCTGGATCGGATGTATGAAGCGTTAAAGACAAAGATTTCACGCGAACAGTTCAATCTGGATGTGAAGCTGGCCACGCTGAATGAGTATATCGAGTTTGTGGAAGCAGAAGAGGACGAAGACGGCTGGTATCTGGAGCATGCACAGGCGCTGGCAGAGGAACTTCTCAATTTGTAAAAAAACGGATTGCATTTATCTGTAAGTTGTCCTATAATAGGGAACGGAAAATAAAAAGAAAGAGCACCATTGGTGTAAAGGTGAGGAAATGTTTCTGCGATAATCGACTTTAAGAAAAACACAAAGAATGGACAGCCTGGAAAACAGGCCTGTTTTTCGTGTACGCTTAAAGACGAGAATCGCTGAATCATTTCCCTTTTTATGAGAATAGAACAGGGATATTTTTTTGCGGGTCTGTTTTGCGTACGCAGGACAGGCTCGTTTTGCGTAAAAAAGCAGAAAAGAGGCTGCCGGAGCAAAGGGGGCTTCTGTATGATGCAGATAAAAAAATTAACACTAACACATAAAAAAGATCTGCGGGTGATTCTCGAAGATTTTCAGCTTGTACTGAATGACGGTGATAAGGCCGTTATCATTGGAGAGGAGGGAAACGGAAAATCGACGCTGCTGAAGTGGATGTACGATCCCGCACTGACGGAAGATTACATCGAATCCACAGGCGAGCGCATCATCGGAAAGGAGCGGCTTGGGTATCTGCCGCAGGAACTTCCGGAGGCGGAGAAAACGAAGACGGTGTATGAGTATTTCTATGAAAAAGAAAAGTTCTGGGATCAGACACCGAAGGATCTGGCGGTGCTGGCAAGAAAATTTGGTCTGACGGAAGAGTTTTTCTACCGGGATCAGCAGATGAGTGAGCTCTCCGGCGGCGAGAAGGTGAAAGCGCAGATGATGCGTCTTCTCATGGAGGATGTCACAGTCCTTCTGCTGGATGAGCCGTCAAATGATATTGATCTTGCGACACTGGAACTTCTGGAGAAACTGATCCGCGAATGGGAGCATATTGTTGTTTTCATTTCGCACGATGAAACGCTGATTGAAAACACGGCAAATATGGTCATTCATATTGAACAGATTGTGCGGAAGACAAAATCGAGATACACGGTTGCGAAACTTCCCTATCGGACGTATGTAGAGGAGCGCCTGCAGAATTTCGAGCGCCAGGAACAGAAGGCGCAGAGTGACAGGAGAGAGAAAGCGCTGCGCGATGAGAAATACCGAAAGGTATACCAGAGCGTGCAGAACGCCTTGAGCAACTGTTCCCGTCAGGCACCGTCCGTGGCGAAAAATCTGAAGGACAAAATGCATACCGTAAAGGCGATGAACCGCAGATTTGAAAAAGAAGATGCCCGCATGACAGAAATGCCGGAGCAGGAGGAAGCGATTTACTTCCAGCTTGGAGGAGCAGAGGCAGCCATGCCGGCCGGGAAAACGGTCATCGAATATCAGCTTCCGAAACTGGAAACGCCGGATGGAGAGCGGGTTCTGGCGGAAAATATCACCTTAAAGATAAGAGGACCGGAAAAAATATGCATTGTCGGCCCGAACGGGGCAGGTAAAACGACACTGCTGAAAAAGATTGCGGCAGAGCTGAAAGAACGGGAGGATCTCCGCGTAGATTATATGCCGCAGAATTATGAGGATCAGCTGGATCTTTCCATGACGCCGGTCGATTTTCTGGATTCCACCGGGGAGAAGAGTGAGAGGACGAAGATTCGGACGTATCTCGGATCGCTGAAGTACACGGCAGACGAGATGGATCACCCCATCCGCGAACTGTCCGGCGGCCAGAAGGCAAAAGTATTGCTTCTGAAAATGAGCCTTGGCAATGCCAATGTGCTGATTCTGGATGAACCAACCCGAAACTTTTCACCCTTATCGGGACCGGTCATAAGAAAAATGCTCCGCGAATTTCCAGGCGCCATCATCAGCATTTCGCATGACAGAAAGTATATCGGAGAGGTGTGCGGGAAGGAGTATCTGCTGGAAAAAGACGGACTCAGACTGATCAGAGAAGAAAAATAAAAATATTTGATAACGAAAAATACGACGGTGGCTGGCCGTCGTATTTTTCCGTGGAGAGATTATGTTTGTCTTAAGAGAAGGTTTCACAGCAGATTCTGTTCCGGTGAAGTCGGGAAAAATGTTAATTTTATATTGAATTAGGTCGGGAAAAATGTTAAATTAGGGTAAGAATAACACGGGAAAAATGTGAAATAATAAAAAAGAGAAATGGAGGAAGATCAGCATGCGTCGATTTGCAATGGATAAACTATTAGACTGGAAGAAAAAAAGTAACAGAAAACCACTGATTTTAATGGGAGCCCGGCAGGTTGGTAAAACGTGGTTAATGAAAGAATTTGGTAAGACATATTATGAAAAAACCGCCTACATTTCTTTTTACAATAATCAGAGAATGCAGGCGGTTTTCGATACGGATTTCGATATAAAACGTATTATTATGAACCTCAATATTGAATCAGGCGTAACGATCACCCCAGAGAATACATTGATTGTTCTGGATGAAATTCAAAATGCACCGAAAGCGTTGGAATCTTTGAAATATTTTTGCGAAGAAGCACCGGAATATCATGTAATAGCAGCAGGTTCACTTCTTGGCGTGGCGCTTCATGAGGGAATATCCTATCCGGTGGGAAAAGTAGATTTACTGGATTTATATCCATTCAATTTTAGAGAATTCCTGTGCGCTATGGACGAAGAAGGGCTGGAAAGTGCATTGGAAACAAAGGATTACAATTTAATTGACAATTTTGCGGATAAATATTTGTTCTGGCTGAAAAATTATTATTATACAGGCGGCATGCCAGCAGTTGTAGATGCATTTCGCTTGAATAAAGATTATGCAGAAGTACGACAGATACAGAGTGATATTGTACGGCAGTATGAGGGTGATTTTGGAAAGCATATTAAAGCAAAAGTTCTCCCAAGAATACGAATGGTATGGGATTCTATTCCGATGCAGCTGGCGAAGGAGAATAAAAAATTTTTCTTTGGACAGATAAAGAAAGGAGCCAGAAGCAGCGAATTTGAAATAGCAATTCAGTGGCTTCTGGATTGTGGATTAGTATATAAAGTCAACCGGGTAAATGAGCCTCATATGCCGCTGAAGGCGTATAAAAATATGAATGCATATAAATTATTCGTACTGGATGTAGGACTGCTCGGAGCAATGAGTGAACTGCCAGCAGAATCCATATTGGAGGGTAACGATATTTTTGTTGAATTTAAAGGCGCGCTTACAGAACAGTACGTTCTGCAGCAGTTGATTTCAGATACCCCTTATACGCCATATTATTATGGAAATGAAAAAGCAACTTTCGAGCAGGATTTTCTGATTCAGAAGGCAAAGAGTATTGTGCCGATTGAAGTAAAGGCGGAACAGAACATTCGATCCCATAGTCTTAAAACATATTGCGAAAAGTTCCAGCCGGAAGAAGCAGTTCGATTTTCAACATTGAAGTATAAAGAGCAGGAGTGGATGGTAAATATACCATTATACGCTGTTTGCAACTTATAAATTAAAACAGCTATAAATCCCACGAAAGAAGGTGATCCCCATGCCATTTAAAATCATCCGAAACGACATCACAAAAGTTCATGCCGATGCGATCGTCAACACAGCCAACCCTTAGCCAATTTATGTGAAAACGTATCAGAGGGGCGGTTACTTTAATCAAAGCCAGACATTCCACCCGTTTTACCAGCCGGAGCAGATCAAAAAGGAAGAACTGGACAAAATTCTCGAAGCCGACAGTATCGCTGATGACAGCACAATCCAGAATGCTTTTTACGATGCCCCGACAGTTGTCTATCTGTTTGCACCGTATACCTACCCAAACGACGCACAGGACTGCTGCGTTGTAAAATCATTTACGATCAGGCAGAATAAACCGAAAAATCCCGGGGAAATATGTGAACTTCCGGGGTTCATTTTGAATGGAAATATTCTTGCAATTTTACAGCGCAGTTATTATAATAAAGACAAGTTCTGCGGTAAACTCATTTTTCGCAGAAAACGCCAGAAGCGGAGGCTGACGTTCAAAAAACAAAAAAGGAGCGTAAGAGAAATGGCAAAAATTTTAATTAGCCCTTCTAAATATTTACAGGGCGCAGGGGAAATGAAAAACATCGGAACATATGCGGCAAAATGCGGAAAGAAAGCACTGGTTCTGATCAGCCAGGGAGGCTACAGACGAATCGGAGCAATGATCGAAGAAAGCTTTGCGGGAAGCGACTGCGACGTTGTTTTTGATTATTTCAACGGCGAGTGCTGTGAGAGTGAGATCAACCGTCTGGTTGCTATCGTGAAAGAAAAAGGCTGTGATCTGGTTATCGGTGTCGGCGGAGGCAAAATTTTTGATACCGCAAAAGCAGTTGCCTACTACGCAGAAACACCAGTATTCATCTGCCCGACCATTGCATCGACCGATGCACCGTGCAGCGCACTGTCTGTTGTATACACAGAAGAGGGTGTATTCGAGAGATACCTCTTCCTTCCGGCAAACCCGAACCTGGTTCTGATGGACACTGACATCATCGTAAAATCTCCAGTCCGCCTGACCGTAGCCGGAATGGGTGATGCACTTGCCACCTATTTTGAAGCAAGAGCCTGCCAGAGAAGCGGAGCTACTTCCTGCGCCGGTGGAAAAACAACCGAGGCAGCGATGGCACTCGCGAAACTCTGCTTTGACACTCTGATGGAAGAAGGCGTAAAAGCCAAAATCGCTCTTGAAGCCGGCGTATGCACCCCGGCAGTCGAGAAAGTCATCGAGGCCAACACCCTCCTTTCCGGAATCGGTTTTGAAAGCGCAGGCCTCGCAGGAGCCCACGCCATCCACAACGGCTTCACCGTACTCGAGGAATGCCATCACATGTACCACGGTGAAAAAGTAGCCTTCGGAACCCTGACTCAGCTCGTCCTGGAAAACGTACCGCTCGATGAACTCGAAGACATCATCTTATGGTGCATCGAAGTCGGTCTCCCAGTCACCTTGGCTGAACTCGGTGCCGGAAACGTAACCGACGACCAGCTCATGGAAGTAGCCAAAACCGCATGCGCAGAGACCGACACCCTCCACAACATGCCATTCGAAGTAACCCCGGAGACCGTCTTCGCCGCCATTAAAGCAGCCGACGCCTACGGTAGATACTATCTCGACGAAGAAGAATAACCCGTATGAAAAAAGATCTCCTGCCAACCCCAGGAGATCTTTTTTCATACCCAAATTTAGTCAATACAAAAAATAGAAGTTTCCAACTCCCTTCCTATATGTTAAAATAAACTCACCCCATTTCACAGAAAAAACATAAACCCATGTTAAAGTAAAATGGTAAAAATATCAAACATAAAAACGCAACGAGATCAGGAAAAAGCACGAGCGGGCGGGCAGCCGGGCGTTTTCCGTCCGTCATATAAAGGAGACAAAACTCATGGAAAAATTAAAAATCCTAGTAGTAGACGACGAAAGCCGCATGCGCAAACTCGTCAAAGATTTCTTAGTAAAAGCCGGATACGACGTCATCGAAGCCGGTGACGGCGAACAGGCTGTAGACACCTTCTACGCCCAGAAAGACATCGCCCTCATCATCCTCGACGTCATGATGCCCAAAATGGACGGCTGGCAGGTCTGCCGCGAAATCCGCCAGAACTCCAAAGTCCCGATCATCATGCTCACCGCCAAAAGCGAAGAACGCGATGAACTCCTCGGCTTTGAGCTCGGCGTAGACGAATACATCTCAAAACCATTCTCCCCGAAAATCCTCGTCGCCCGCGTCGAAGCCATCCTGCGCCGCAGCGGCAAAACCGGCGAAGACGACGTATTAGAAGCCGGCGGCATCCGCATCGACAAAGCCGCCCACATGGCATCCATCGACGGAAAACCAATGGAGTTAAGCTATAAAGAATTCGAACTCCTCACCTACTTCCTCGAAAACCAGGGAATCGCCCTCTCCAGAGAAAAAATCCTGAACAACGTCTGGAACTACGACTACTACGGCGACGCCCGCACCATCGACACCCACGTCAAAAAACTTCGCAGCAAAATGGGCGACAAAGGCGATTTAATCAAGACCATCTGGGGCATGGGCTATAAATTCGAGGCGGACGAATCATGAACGGGACAGAAAAACAAAATGAGACTTCCATGGAGATGTCTGCAGAAGATTCCCGTGTGACAATGGGAAATCAGACGGAGAAAAAGCACCGGTTTCATTTGAAAATGCCACAAAAGGGAAGAAAACACTCCGTCAAAAAACGAATTGCCTACACTTTTATTGCGACCATGGCAGCTACCCTGCTTATCATCGGCCTGATCAATTACTTCTTTCTCGGGTCCTTTTATATCCGGGATAAAGAACACATTCTGGCAGAGAGCTTTCAGAAACTGAATGCGACAGGCGGAGACAGCGACAATATCCCTGATACCTTCGAGCAGTTCTGCGCTACCAACAACCTGAAAGTCATTATTACCGGACCGGAGCTCAGTAGCTTCGTCTATTCCAACGCAACCGACCGCCAGAGCCTCCAGACCCTGATCTTCGGCCTGATCAGCGGAAACGAGCAGGCAAATACCAAAGTCGTTGACAGCAAAGACAACTATCAGATCCAGAAATTCTACGACAGCCACGCCGATGCCGAGTATCTGCAGATCATCGGCTGGTTTGACAATGGAAATTGCTACTTTGCAAGATGCCCGCTGGAGAGCATCACGGATGCGGTCGGCCTTTCCAACCAGTTTTACCTCTTTATCGGCATTCCGATCATCATCATCGGTGCCATTGTGATCTGGATCATCACCCGCCAGATCGTCCGTCCGGTGCAGGAGCTGACCGAAATTTCGAAAAAAATGGCAGCCCTTGACTTCGATGCCCGCTACGTGAGCGGCGGAAAAGACGAGATCGGCGAGCTTGGAAACAACTTCAATGTCATGTCCGAACAGCTTGAGCAGGCGATTTCCGAGCTGAAAAGTGCGAACGTTGAGCTGCAGAAAGATATTGACAAAAAAACGCAGATTGATGAAATGCGCCGCGAGTTCCTCTCAAATGTCACACATGAGCTGAAAACCCCGATCGCTCTGATTCAGGGTTATGCGGAAGGCCTGAAAGACAACATCAACGACGATGAGGAAAGCCGCGAGTTCTACTGTGATGTCATCATCGACGAGGCGGCAAAGATGAACGAGATGGTCAAAAAACTCCTGAACCTGAACCAACTCGAGTTCGGTGAGGATCAGGTCAATATGGAACGGTTCGATCTGAACGCCGTGATCAAAGGCGTGCTGCAGTCCTCCGACATCCTGATCCGCCAGAAAGAGGCAAAAGTGCTCTTTACCGGCGGCGACCCGCTCTATGTCTGGGGCGATGAATTCAAAGTCGAGGAGGTTATCACTAACTATCTAACGAATGCCCTCAACCATCTGGACTACGACCACACGATTGAGATCACCTGCAAAAAAGAAGGGAATGTCGTAAAGACAACCGTTTTCAATACCGGGGACCCGATCCCGGAGGAGGATCTCGACAAGGTATGGGTGAAATTCTTCAAGGTGGACAAAGCGAGAACAAGGGAATACGGCGGAAGCGGCATCGGCCTTTCCATCGTAAAAGCCATTATGGATTCCTTCCAGCAGCAGTGCGGCTGCCAGAATTACGACAACGGTGTGGCATTCTGGTTCACACTGGAGGCAGATGGAAAAACGGAAGAAGCATGATTGCAAAAAGCGTGCCAGAAAAAGGAAATACAGCCTTTTCCTGGTACGCTTTTCTTGCATAAAGGAAAAAGATGGTGTAGAATAATAGCACAAACGGTCGAAAAGAGAGGGAGAGAAGAGATGGCGGATTCCAACAGTACAAAGAGTGCGCTTGCAGATGCGATGAAAAAATTGATGGTATGCAAGTCTTTTGCGAAAATCAGTATTTCAGATCTCTGCGAGGAATGCGGTCTGAACCGGAAAAGCTTTTATTATCATTTTAAAGATAAATACGATCTGGTAAACTGGATCTTTTATGTGGACTTTCTGACAAACATGGGCGGAAAGAACTTTGAGAATGAATGGGATGTGCTGGTGGCGGTCTGCAATATTTTCTATCAGAATAAAGCATTTTACCAGAGTGCCCTGAGGATCGAAGGGCAGAACAGTTTTAGGGATTACTTTTACGAGATGCTCGAGCCGGTCATGGCGTTTTTTGTACAGGATCTCTTTCAGGTGCAGAATCAGAAACTGTTTGTAACGTTCTTCTGTGATGCCTTCCTGACCGCGGTTCTGCGCTGGTTTTCCATGGAAAGCGAGCTGGAACCGGAAACGTTTGTCGAAGAACTGAAAGAAGTGATATGCAGATCATCAGAAAAAATAGCAGCCAAAGCGGAACCAAAGAAATAAAATTCCGCTTTGGCTGTACTTTTATGCATCTGCGAGCAGTTCACGGTAAAATATATTCCGAAGAGACAACTCTTTAAAGGAAACGGTGGGCGTATCGAGTGTGCGGGCCATGCGATCCGGCAGAAGCAGCAGATACGCCGGATTGGTGGTGATAATCTGCTCAATTTTGCGGGAGTCTTCCTGCACTTCAATCGGGAAGAATGGCTGTATGGGGGTGAAGCGGTACTGTTGAACAACATCGGAAACAGCCCGGATACTTTCTTTTGAGCACGAATCATCTGCGACCAGAAAGAAAAAGACACTCTGTTCCATCTGGGAATACAGGTGGTCAAAAGAGAGCAGATAAGCGGTAGCATCTGCATCCTGATAGACTTTGTGCATACCGAACAGCGTTTTCTGACGGCGCAGGGCTTTTGCCATGGAAGCCGTTGAGGGGGCATCAATTGGAAGAGAAACCATCAGGTTCGGGCAGGATAAAAGCAGTTTCTGCTGTTTTTCGGTAAGCGGCGTATCGGAAAGAAACCAGAGAAACGCGCATTCCGGATGCGACTGGATGACGGCAAGGTAGGATTCCATATCCTCATGATGATCCATGGAGCGGAGCTGATAAGAGTAGATGCCGTATGTCAGACCGGTTCTGACCACGGATGCAAAAAACGAGGAATCATAAGTGTCCGGGATGCGGCTGTCGAGACGGAGCTTGACAACCCAGGGAACAGCAAAGGAAAGTTCTTTCTGCTTCTGGCGCAGAATCTGCGCACCGTAGGTAAAACTGTTGTAGCCGATGTTGATGCCGAACTGACGAAGCGCTTCCGGATCGTTGCTGCGCAGCAGAAAGTCGATCGCCTGATAATACGGGCTTTCATCGTTGCGCAGAAGATCCTGAAAAATGGCAAAAATCTGATTCTGAAAGCGGCCGCGGGAAAATTGGCGGCCAAGATCGCAGAGCTTGCGGACGCTGCGTTTCGGATCTGCGTCCATCTCCACCATCGCGCGTGCAACTGTTGTGTCGATCAGTGCGCGGGTGATGTCCTGTGAATTCATAATGTGTTCCTCCGATCAAGTAAAATAAGCTGTTTTTATCATAGCAAAAAGAACACGGTAAAAACAGGGACAAAGAACAGGAATTGTCTAAAAACTCCATTCCTTAAGGAAAATTTACCAGATCTTCAGAAGAAATTTCTTTTTCTTTTGTGGAAAAAGTGGTAAAATAAAGTTAGATGGTACAAACTATCGATTCTGCCGCGCCAAAAACGCGGCGGAACCATCCGAAACGATTCCAGAAAAATAGGAAAAACGAAATGGTTTTCGAACATGGAAGATAAAAGGAGGCGTTTTGCATGAAATTTGATATGCACTGCCACACAAAAGAGGGTTCGATGGATGGAAAAGTCATGATTGAGGAGTACATCCGAACACTGAAACGAAAAGGATTTGGAGGAATGTTGGTATCCGACCACGATTCCTATGACGGATACCGCGAGTGGAAGAATGCCATCAAGGGAAGAGCACACCAGGATTTTGTGGTATTAAAAGGTGTTGAGTACGATACGTGCGACTGCGGCCACATTCTTGTGATTATGCCGTTCGGCGTAAAATTAAAAATTCTGGAGCTGCGCGGTCTGCCGGGATCGATCCTTGTCAAGATCGTCCATGCGTACGGCGGAATTTTAGGACCGGCGCATCCGTACGGCGAAAAATTTATGAGCATGATCAGCACGAATGAACGGAAGAAAAAGTATCAGCAGCGGATTGCCCAGCTTCTCCCGCAGTTCGATTTTGTTGAAATTTTCAATGCGTGTGAGAGCGCGGAGACGAACGCAAAAGCGAAACGGCTGGCGGAGAAATTCAATAAGCCCGGCTTTGGCGGAAGCGATGCGCACCGGCTGGACTGCATCGGAAAAGCGTATACCGAGCTGCCGGATACTATCAGAAGTGAGGATGATCTGATCGCCTACGTAAAAACGTGCCCGCAGATCGAATGCGGCGGCGAACATTACAACGGAACGACGAAAGACCGGATCGGCCGCCTGAACATGGTGCTTGTGGATTCGTTCTATTTCTACAACAAACTTGCAAATGGCTGGCGTTGGCGGAAGCGGAGACGTGAGCTGTTTGATATCATAGAGAAAAAACTCTGATGAATGCCTGGCAAAAAAGCGTGCCGGAAACGTTTCGTTCGGCACGCTTTTTCCTGCCCTGTATTTGAATCGAAAAAGAGAGGAAACATACGTATGCTTGCAATATTTCTTGCGCCGGTCTACATACTGGCAAATGTATTTACCGCCTACTGGCTGCTGCGGTGGATGAAGGAGGTGCATCCTTTGTTCCGCCATCCGGCCGTGCTGGGTGTCATTTTGGTGCTGTATGCATTTTTTGCACTTTCCCTGCTGACGAGCTTTCTGATCAAAAGAGATCCCGTTCACCGGATTTTAAAGGTCATCAGCAACTGCTGGCTTGGCATGTATCTGTATTTTCTTGGCTTCACCGCGATTCTGGTGCTGCTGCGCTTCATTTTTGCGCATACGGCACTGACGAAAACTTGGCTGTATTCTCCGATGGGATTGAAAGCGGTCGGCCTTGGCGCGATCCTTTTTGTGACGGGAATGTGCATCTACGGAATGGTGCATGCAGTCCATATTTACACGACACGATATGAGGTTCCATCGAAAAAGGATGCACATCTGAAAATTGCTCTCGTCGCAGATCTTCATCTGGGGTACAGCATCGGCAGTCATCAGATGGAAGAGATGGTGGAAAAAATTAATGCTGAGGAGCCGGATGTCGTTGTGATTGCCGGGGATATTTTTGATAATGAGTACGATGCCATCTATGAGCCGGACCGCGTGGCGGATCTTCTGGCGGGCTTAAAGAGCCGGTACGGCACGTACGCCTGCTACGGCAACCACGATCTCGATGAGAAGATTCTCGCGGGCTTTACGTTTGAGACGAAGGAGGAGCGCATCGCCGACCGCCGGTTCGGTGAGTTTCTGGACCGCGCGAAGATTCATCTGCTGGAGGATGATGTGGTCTGTATCGATGATGCCTTTTATCTGGCGGGCCGAAAAGATCCCGACCGGATCCGCAAAACGCAGGAGACACGCGACACGCCGTCCGAACTGCTTACCGGACTGGACCAGTCGCTTCCAGTTTTTGTGATTGACCACCAGCCGTCGGAGCTGACCGAGCTGGCAGAGGCAGGCGCAGACCTTGATCTTGGCGGCCATACGCACGACGGACAGCTCTTCCCAGGCAATATCCTTACCGGCCTGATGTGGGAGAATGCCTGCGGGATGAAGAAAGTCGGAGACATGTACAGCATCGTCACATCCGGCGTGGGTCTCTGGGGACCGCCGATGCGGATCGGGACGAAAGCGGAAGTGGTGATCATCGATTACGGAAAATAAGGGTTGACAAAACCGGAACGCAGAATTATAATACAACAAAACTACGAAACAGAGGTTATCAACGATGAACGAGATGCACAGCGTACAGATGCACAGGGACGACGATTGATAGCGCTTGTATCAAAGTGAAGACTACTATACTTCACAGGTACAGGCGCTGATTGTGTTGTACCTGTGTGGAAGATAAGGCAAAGGGAAACCACACCGGGAGAAAAAGAAATACCCCGTGTGGTTTTTCTTTGCCATTTTTTATCCATGCGGGAATGACTTGAAATTTACATCAGAGAAGGGTTGTGATCGTATGGGACATACAGATTATGTCCATATGGATTTTCTGCTGATTTTGCGGCGATAAAGAAAAATCAGAACAGAAAGGCAGAAAAGACTATGAAGACAGAAATGAATACCGTAAAAGTAAGAAAAACAGAGGAACTCGAAGCAGAGCAGTTAGGAGCACACATCGGCGAAATCGTGCGGCTGCATGGAAGCATTTACAAAATCCGAAAAATGAGCTCATTTGCATTTGTGCTGCTTCGGACGAAACGGCAGATGGTACAGTGCGTGTACGAGCCGGCGTATGCCCGGTTTGCATTGGAGGAATTAAAAGAAGAGGCGTGTGTCCGGTTTACCGCGGAGGTGATCCGTGAAGAGCGTTCCAGAAGCGGGTATGACCTGCATCTGTTAGACGTGGAAATCCTCTCCGAGCCGGAAGAAGTACCGCCGGTTGTCATCAACCAGAAGCGGGTCAACACTTCCATCGAGAACCTGCTGGACTACCGGCCTATCACGCTGCGAAATGAAAAAGAGCGCGCGGTTTTCCAGATTCAGGCCAGGATCTGTCAGGCGTTCCGCGAATTTCTGGATGGACAGCACTTCACCGAAATCCACACACCGAAGCTCGTAGCAGCGGGAGCCGAGGGCGGAGCTAATATCTTCTCCCTGTCGTATTTCGGCGAAGAGGCATATCTGGCGCAGAGCCCGCAGTTTTACAAGCAGATGATGGTCGGCGTCTTCGAGCGTGTCTACGAGATCGCACCGGTCTTCCGGGCGGAGAAGCACGACACGGCGCGTCATCTGAACGAATATACAAGCGTGGACTTTGAGATGGGCTATATCGAGAATTTTGAGGACATCATGGCGATGGAGCAGGAAATGCTGCGGTACACATTTGGACGGCTGCAGGAGACATGCGGAGCGGAGCTTTCGCTTTTAAAAGCAGAGGTGCCGGTGATCACGGAGATTCCGAGAATCCGTTTTTCCGAGGCGAAAGAGCTGGTGAGCCGCGTATACAAAAGAGCCTTTTCGGAGAAACTGGACTTTGAACCGGAGGAGGAAAAACTGCTGTGCGAATACGTGAAGAAAACGACAGGCAGTGACTTCGTATTTGTGACACATTATCCAAGCGCCAAGCGCCCGTTCTACGCGATGGACAGCAGAGAAAATCCGGCAGAGACGGAAAGCTTTGACCTTCTGTTCCGCGGCCTTGAAGTGACGACCGGCGGCCAGCGCATCCACAATTACCGGGAGCAGGTGGAAAAGCTCGAAAGCCGCGGCATGCATGTTGAAGCGTTTGAGAGCTATCTAATGATGCACCGCTGCGGCATGCCCCCGCACGGCGGCCTCGGTCTTGGGCTGGAGCGGTTTACGGCACGGCTTCTCGGATTTGAAAATGTGCGGAACGCATCCCTGTTTCCAAGAGACATTCACCGTCTGATTCCGTAAACCAGAAGAGTGTAAAAAACTCCGGCGAAGCCGTGGCGCAGATCCACGGGCTTAGCCGGAGTTTCATAAGATTTCCCTCCCTTTTGAAAGATAGCGTAACCGTTTGGATATTTCTGTTATACATCAGGGGAGTGAAAATGACAAATTGTTTATTGCAGACAGGATTGCTGTATAAAAGTCAGAATTTTTGCAGAAATGAGCCTTGTAAAGCGTCCGAAAATAGGCTATACTAAACAAGGTTTGGCTGCCGGCAGAATCTGGCAGTATCGGCAAATATTGGAAAAAAGAAAGACGGGAGTTTCCCGGTTTGAGGATAGGAAAATATGAAATTATATGACATTTCCGGAGAGCAGTTTTCCGCAATGGACGCGCCGCGTCATCTGATGACGGAGGAAGGAACGGCGCAGACGACGCTCGACCGGTCACTTGGCATCTGTCAGGTGGCGGAGCTTGAGGGAAAAGTGACAAGAGAAGTGCTCGAGGAGGTCATGGAAGAAGACTGTGAACGTCTCCTGATCCGCGGCGATGCGCAGATTACACGCGATGGGGCAGATTACCTGGCAGAGAAAAAACTGGTGCTGCTCGGTGTGGAGCAGGAAACCGTCGGAAATGAGACATCAGGGAATGATGTTCATCAGCAGTTACTGAAAAAAGGCACGGTGATTGTTGAAAATCTGAATCTGGAGAAAGTGACCTCTGGTCATTATTTTCTCGTGGCTGCGCCGATCCAAAAGAAACACCAATACGGCGGCCCGATCCGTGCGGTTCTGATCGAAAATTAGGAAATGCCCTGTGTGAATCCGAAAATGCAATGTGAAACATAACAGAAAGAGAAAAACAGGAAAAAGTGTTCCCTCGTGGGACACTTTTTTTGATATGTCCAAAACGAGGAAATTTTGGGTTGTATTTTCCAAATATGGAGAATATAATGGGAAAAAGCCAGGATGTGGTATTCAAAACCAGATCAATTCCGGGCGAAAATATTAAACTATTACAAAGGAGATCGTGAACAATGGATGCAAAAATGAAAGTAGAAAGAGCCGCTGCAGGCGCTGCGATCGATGGTGTTTTAAAATATGTGAACCACGGAGATGACAGAACAAAAGCACTGCTGAATCTGACGGATTTTGTACAGAAATTTACCGGAAATATGTTTGCGGAGAAAACGTTCGACAATATCCGCACCATGCTGCAGAATCCGGACAACAAATGGGTACAGTATGTCAACCGCGGACTGGACGAGCTGGATCCGCAGGTGATCAAAATGACCGCTTTAAACCTGGGATTCCAGGCAGCTTTCGTCGGAACGAAACAGATCCGTATGAACCGTGAAAAATACAACTGCAACATTCCATGGACGATGCTGATGGACCCGACAAGTGCCTGTAACCTGCACTGCACCGGATGCTGGGCAGCAGAATACGGCCACAAGCTGAATCTTTCCTATGAGAAACTTTCTGATATCATAAGCCAGGGAAAAGAGCTGGGAACCTACTTCTACATGTTCACCGGCGGCGAACCGCTTGTGCGCAAAAAAGACATCCTGCGTCTGGCAGAAGAGCATCATGACTGTGAATTCCACTGCTTCACCAATGGAACCCTGATCGACGAGGAGTTCTGTGAGGCGGTTCAGAAGCTCGGCAATATCTCCTTCTCCCTGTCTCTGGAAGGCTTCGAGGAGGTCAACGACGGACGCCGCGGCGAGGGTATTTTTGATAAAGTTCTGGCAGCCATGGATCTGATGAAAAAACACGGTCTGCTTTTTGGTACTTCCATCTGCTACACAAGAGCAAACCTCGAGACCGTTACAAGTGACGAGTTCCTGGATCTTTTGATCGAGCACGGATGCCGTTACAGCTGGTATTTCCACTTCATGCCGGTTGGCATGGACGCTGCACCGGAGCTGATGCCGACGGTTGAGCAGAGAAAATATATCTATCACAGACTGCGTGAGATCCGTTCCGATAAGAGCGACAAACAGATCTTTGTTATGGACTTCCAGAACGACGGTGAGTTCGTCGGAGGCTGTATCGCAGGAGGAAGAAACTACTGCCATATCAATGCAAACGGCGATGTGGAGCCGTGTGTTTTCATCCATTACTCCGGCGCCAACATCAACGAAGTTTCCCTGATCGAAGCACTGCAGCAGCCGCTGTTCCAGGCATACCGCGATGGACAGCCGTTCAACCGCAACCACCTGCGTCCATGTCCGATGCTCGAAAATCCGGAACTGCTGCGTGAGATGGTAGAGAAGACCGGCGCGAAGTCAACCGACCTGCAGTCTCCGGAGAGCGCAGAGCATCTGTGCGGAAAATGTGATCTGTATGCTGCTGAGTGGAAAAAAGCCGCAGACGAGCTGTGGGCAGAGAATCCGCATCACAAACAGAGATATGAGAACTATAAGAAAGAGAACCTGGACGAGGAGGCAAAAGCTTCCACAGAGGAGATTCTTTCCGGAATCCGCGGATAATGCGATCGATGAATCGAAGATAAAATAGAAGCAAGACACCGGAAAATGGGACGAAAACCTGTTTTCCGGTGTCTTTTTGTGCGGGCAGTGAGCCAAAGTCCGGTCTTGCAGAAAGTGACCGGATCCCGTATACTATAGAGAAGCAAAGCGATATTTTAACGACAGAGAGGATTAAAAAATAGAAGATGAACGATTCATTTTTACAGAAACAGGGCGTAAGCGGGGCGTTAATTGAGAGTGTGCAGAAATTCCGCGAGAGCTATCCGGTGGCGGAGGGCTTAGAGAACCGCATGAGCACGCCGGAAATCCCGTTTTTCGGAAAAGAGATTCTGGAGATGGCAATTGCCGCGCTGCTGCAGGGCGAAAATCTGCTGCTGACCGGCGAGAAGGCAACGGGAAAAAACGTGCTGGCAGAGACACTGGCGTATGTTTTCGGAAGACCGACGTACAACGTTTCCTTCCATGTAAACACAGGAAGCGCCGAGCTGATCGGAACCGATACGTTCCAGAACCAGGAGGTCACACTCCGGAAGGGCAGCATTTACCGTTGTGCCGAGGAAGGCGGCTTTGGTATTCTCGATGAGATCAACATGGCGAAAAACGATGCGGTCAGTGTTCTTCACGCCGCGCTCGACTACCGCCGCATCATCGATGTGCCGGGCTACGATAAAATTCCGCTTCACCCGGCGGCGCGGATGATCGGAACGATGAATTACGGCTATGCGGGAACGAGGGAGCTGAATGAAGCGCTGGTGTCCCGCTTTCTGGTGATTGACATGCCGCCGCTTACAGAAGAGACACTGTTTTATCTGATGCAGTCAAAATTCCCGGATCTGAAACCGGCGGCACGCGAAGCGCTGGCCGGCCTTTACCTCGATCTGCAGAAAAAGGCAAAACAGGCGGAAATCACCACGCGCGCGCTCGACCTCCGCGGCCTGTTCGGAGCGATCGGCACGATGCGCCAGGGGCTGTCCCCGTATCTTGCGGTGCAGATCGGCATTGTCAATAAATGCTTTGACCTGTTTGAAAAAGAGATCGTGCGGGATGTCGTGCGCACGCGGATTCCGGAAGAGTGGACGCCGCAGGATGTTTTTTAGAGGAAATACGTATGGTGACAGAGGAAACATTAAAAACGCATGAGATGGAGCTGGAAAGCCGGATCCGCAATCTCGTCTGGACTGTCAGCGGCGACTATACGCTGAAGCTGAACCCGGACGTGGAGCGGTATGCGAAAGAGCCGGATACGGTGCTGTACGATACGATCCGCCAGGGTGCCTTTTCGTGTTACTTTGATCGGGAAGCCTACAGCCTGTATCTGGTGAAGAAGGTTTACAGCGGCGCAGCGGAGGGAGAACTGATGATGCTCGCCCAGCTGGTGACGGAGGAGGCCGTATCGAAGCGGCTCGAAAGCGAGCGCCCCGGTGTCAAGGGCTTTCGAAGGAGAGCAGCGGAGGAAATACTGGACCACTCTTTTGAAACTCTATCCAGAAATGAGACAGGCCGCCTGAAACTGGAGTATCTGCGCGGAAGAAGAGAAGAGGACGAGGGGAAAAGCCCTTCATACTCGGGAAAAACGCGGGAGTGGATGGAGCTGCTGAAGCACGCATCCGAAACAGCGGATACAATGGAACTGATTCGGGTGACGGACGAGCTGTACAATAAGGTCGTCGATCCCGCATTTGTGAAAAAGCACGGTGATCTTGCCTCGGTTCTTGCGGTAACGATCGAGGAGCTCACCGAGTATTCCTGGAAGGATTTCCTTTCGGAGGAACTGTACGAGGACGGGCTCGAGACATATCTGGAGCGAGTTTCGCTTGATATGACAAATTTCACATCAAAAGAGGCGGAAGAGAAGAAAGAAAAAACAGCGGGAAGCGATACCAAAAAGGTCGTTGTCGTCGATGAGAAAGCGCTGGCACGGATGTATCAGTACATTCAGCGCAATTACGGAAAAACGTGGCTCTCGGAGAGTGAGGAGAAAAGCCGGAATTACCAGCTCTGCCGCGGCATCCACAGCGACTGCAGCCTCTATTACACGGAGGGTGTGCTGAAAAATCCGGTCGGAAAGTATTATCAGCTCTCCTACGCGCAGAAGCAGAAGGATAAAAATCTTCATGCCTATTACGACCAGCACCGCGCGGTGCGGCAGAACATTTCGCTGCTGTATCAGGAACTGAAAAAAGCGATGCTGCTGCAGGAGGATCAGTCGTTTGCGGATGCAGACCACGGAATTTTACAGCCCGCGCGGATGTGGAAGGTGGGACGGAGCCAGAATGCGGATCTGTTCCGGCTGGAGCAGCGGCGGAATTCGCTGGATTTTGTCGTGGATATTCTTGTGGATGCGAGCGGTTCCCAGCGGCCGCGCCAGGAGAATGTGACACTGCAGACGTACATTCTGGCGGAGACCTTAAGCCGCCTGCACATCCCGTTCCGCGTGATGAGCTTCTGTACGTTCTGGGATTACACGATCCTGCACCGGATGCGCGATTACGACGATCCGCGGGAGAAGAACAGCAATATTTTTGAGTATATCACATCCTCAAACAACCGCGATGGGCTTGCTGTCAAGGCGGCGGGGATGGATCTTTTAAAACGCCAGGAGGACCGGAAGCTGCTGATTCTCTTAAGCGACGGAAAGCCGTACGATGTGCTGGTGAACCGGCCGAATGCGAGAAATCCAAAGCCGTACCGGGATGACTATGCGCTGCATGACACGGCAACTGAGGTGCGGCGCCTCAGGCAGCAGGGTGTCTCGGTGCTTGGGGTCTTTGTAGGCGAGGAGACGGAGCTTATGGCGGAGCAGAAGATTTTCGGCAAGGATTTCGCATATGCGCGCGACATCCGCAACTTTTCCCATATGGTGGGAAGCTATTTAAGAAGAAAAATCGAAGAATAAATGAGCGGAATGCTCCGGGCGGAAAGTGAAAAACTTTTATCCGGAGCATTTTTTTCAAATTTTTTACGCAAACAGGTTGACATTTCTCACAAAACCTTCTAGAATGTTCCATAGCGAACTGTTTAATATGAAACAGTCATCTATAGAACAGTTGCTTATAGAACAGTCCTTGTTCAAACAGTTTTATAACGAACAGATGGGGACGGCAGCAAAGGGGAAAGGAGGAAAAAAGCAGCGTGTGTTGTAAAAAAAGAAAAATCGGCCACGAACTGCGGACGCTGGACAATATGATGTCACGGAACCTGATGGCAGCCGCCAGAGAGCGGGGGGTCGATGAACTGACCGCCATGCACGGATGGATTTTAGGGTATCTGTGCCGGAACGAAGACAAAGATATTTTCCAGAAGGATATCGAGGCGGAGTTTAAGATCTGCCGGTCCACCGTGACGAATATTTTAAAGCTCATGGAGAAAAAGGGCTACATCCGACGGGAGTCCGTTCCCTATGACGCGCGTCTGAAGAAACTGGTGCTGACCGATACCGGAAGAGAGCTTCACGAGAAGACGAAAGATATGATCGATATTCTGGAAGAACAGACGGTTGCGGGAATTTCAAAAGAAGATCTTGAGACTTTCTATCGTGTCATCGACCAGCTCAAAAGCAATGTAAAAAATATGTTAGGAGAGACATCATGTTAAAAACACTTGGAGCACAGGTAAAAGAGTTTAAAAAAGCCTCCATTGCCACTCCGCTTTTCATGATTCTGGAAGTTATCATGGAGATGATCATTCCTCTTATGATGGCATCCATTATCGATGATGGTGTAGAAAAAGGCGATCTCCATCACATCTACGTGGTGGGAGCGTTCATGGTGGCAGCAGCAGCCATCGGTCTGTTTGCAGGTATCATGGGCGGAAAATATGGAGCAAAAGCGTCTGCCGGATTTGCAAGAAATCTGCGTCAGGCCATGTTTGAAAACATTCAGGAATATTCATTTTCGAATATCGACAAATTCAGCACCGCAGGTCTTGTCACCCGCCTGACGACAGACGTCACCAACCTGCAGAATGCCTATCAGATGATTCTTCGTATGTGCATGCGTGCACCGGCGAGTATGATCATTGCAATGATTATGTCGTTTTACATCAATGCACGCCTTGCGAGCATTTATCTGGTGGCCGTTATTCTTCTTGGAACGTGTCTGTTTCTGATCATGCGGTCTGCAACCAAATATTTCGAGCAGGCATTTCCAAAATATGATGAATTAAATGCGAGTGTGCAGGAAAACGTATCCGCAATCCGTGTGGTAAAAGCGTATGTGCGCGAAGATTATGAGACAGGAAAATTTCACAAAGCGTCCGAAAATATTTATAAAATTTTCTGTAAAGCAGAAGAAAATCTTTCCTTTAATGCACCGCTGATGCAGCTGACCGTGTACAGCTGTATTCTTCTGATCAGCTGGCTCGGCGCCAAAATGATTGTCGGAAGCAGTCTTTCGACCGGAGAACTGATGAGCCTTCTGACCTATTGCATGAACATTCTGATGAGCCTTATGATGCTTTCCATGGTATTCGTTATGATCACAATGAGCCTTGCAAGTGCGCGCCGTATTTCAGAAGTCCTGAATGAGAAGAGTGATCTCGATAATCCGGAGAATCCGGACTTTTCGATTCCGGATGGAAGCATTACCTTCGATCATGTCTATTTCAACTACAAAAAAGGAGCCGGCGAGCCGGTTCTTTCGGATATCAATCTTTCCATCCAATCGGGTGAGACAATCGGTATTATCGGTGGAACCGGAAGTGCGAAAACAAGTCTTGTCAACCTGATCAGCCGTCTGTATGATGTAACAGATGGCTCCATCAAAGTCGGCGGAAAGGATGTCCGTTCCTACGATATGGAAACTCTGCGAAATGAAGTAGCCGTTGTTCTGCAGAAAAATGTGCTGTTTTCCGGTACTATTCTCGACAACCTCCGATGGGGTGATAAAAATGCTTCGGAAGAAGAGTGCAAGCGTGTCTGCCGTCTTGCCTGCGCCGATGAATTTATCGACCGGATGCCGGATGGCTACAACACCTACATAGAGCAGGGCGGATCGAACGTATCCGGCGGTCAGAAACAGCGTCTCTGTATCGCAAGAGCACTGCTGAAAAAACCAAAGGTGCTGATTCTGGATGACAGTACAAGTGCTGTCGATACCGCAACCGACGCGAAAATCCGGAAGGCATTCCTGACCGAGATCCCTGAAACGACAAAGCTGATCATTGCACAGCGTATTTCCAGTGTGCAGGACGCAGACCGCATCATTGTCATGGAGAACGGAAAAGTAAATGGTTTTGGAAGCCATGAGGAATTACTGAAAACCAATGAAATTTACCGCGAAGTATATGAGTCTCAGACCGGTGGCGACGGAGACTTTGACGAAAAGAGAGGTGAGTAAGGAATGGCAGAGAGAGTACAGCAGGTAAAGGGGCCGGGAGCAAGACCTCCAAGAGGGGTGAAACCGCAGGTCAAGAATCCGATGAAGATCTTTACCAGAATTATGAAATATGTATTAAAGGATTATACGGTACACTGCATCGCTGTTGTCATTGCGATTTTTGTCAACGTCCTGGCAAATGTACAGGGAACGATGTTTATGAAAACGCTGATTGACGGCTATATCACGCCGATGCTGACCCAGCCGGATCCGGATTTTGGCCCGCTGCTCCACGCAATTTTGCGGGTGGCCGGATTTTACGGAATCGGTATTGTGGCTGCGTTCGTTCAGAACCGTACCATGATTTATGTATCCCAGGGAACCCTGCGGAATCTGAGAAATGATCTGTTCGGCAATATGGAAAAGCTGCCGATTAAATATTTTGATACCCATGCGCACGGCGACATCATGTCGATTTATACAAATGATATTGATACCCTGCGTCAGATGATCAGTCAGAGTATCCCGCAGATCATCAACAGTGCAATCACGATTGTCAGTGTCTTTGTCAGTATGCTGATTCTGAACATCCCGCTGACGATTACAACGCTGGTTATGGTATCTATCATGCTGGGAGTGACAAAAAAGGTGGCCGGATTTTCCGGAAATTTCTTTGTAAAACAGCAGAGGGATCTTGGTAAAGTCAACGGCTTTATCGAAGAGATGATGGATGGCCAGAAGGTTGTCAAGGTATTCTGTCATGAAGAGGAGAATATCGAAAAATTCAAAGAAATTAATAACAATCTGTATGAGAGTGCTTACAATGCCAATGCGTTTGCAAATGTTATCGGACCGATCAATGCACAGCTTGGAAATATGAGCTATGTTGTCTGTGCAATTGTCGGCGGTGCACTTGCCCTTGGCAGCGTCGGTGGCTTTACGCTCGGTGGTCTAGCAAGCTTTCTGACCTTCAACAAGAGTTTTAACATGCCGATCAACCAGGTCAGCCAGCAGCTGAACGCAATTGTTATGGCACTTGCAGGAGCGGAACGTATTTTCCGACTGATGGATGAAGAGCCGGAGCTGGACGAGGGGTATGTAACGCTTGTCAATGCGAAGGAAGAAAACGGAAAACTCACCGAGACGAAAGAGCGTACCGGAAAATGGGCATGGAAGCATACGCACCAGGCAGATGGATCTGTGGATTACCGCGAGCTGCAGGGCCGTGTGGTATTCGAACATGTTGATTTCGGCTACAACCCGGATAAAATTGTTTTGCACGATGTATCGCTGTTTGCAGAGCCGGGTCAGAAGATCGCGTTTGTCGGTTCTACCGGAGCCGGAAAGACAACCATTACCAATCTGATCAACCGCTTCTATGATATTCAGAAAGGTAAGATCCGTTACGATGAGATCAACATTGGAAAGATCAAAAAAGATGACCTGAGAAGATCGCTTGGCATTGTTTTGCAGGATACACATCTGTTTACGGGAACGGTAAGAGAAAATATTGCCTTCGGAAAGCTCGATGCGACGGAGGATGAGGTTGTAGCAGCAGCAAAACTGGCGAATGCGCACGGATTCATTATGCGTCTGCCGCAGGGCTATGACACAATGCTGACCGGAGACGGTGCGAATCTGTCCCAGGGTCAGCGGCAGCTTCTTGCGATCGCGCGTGCAGCCATTGCAGATCCGCCGGTACTGATTCTCGATGAGGCGACAAGCTCCATCGATACCCGTACCGAGCGCATTGTTCAGGATGGTATGGATAAGCTGATGAGCGGAAGAACAACCTTTGTTATCGCACATCGTCTGTCTACCGTACGAAACGCCGATTGTATCATGGTTCTTGAGCAGGGACAAATTATTGAACGCGGTACCCATGATCAGCTGATGGAACAGAAAGGAAAATATTACCAGCTGTATACCGGAAATCAGGTTTCCGCATAGCAGAAAAAACGGAAAAAGTAAGTCCCGCACGACAGAAAATAAAAATCTGTCTGTGCGGGATTTTTTTGCGAAGCAGCGGCTGGTTTTATGTGCGAGTAGCGAAGCGGATTGCGAATATCCGCTTCGAAATGATGATTGCGAGTGATACAGTAAGTTCCCACAGGTTTTTGGGTCTTGAAAAAGACAGCGGGATTTTATAAAATAGAAGAAGCGTTTGAATATATGCAAAGGAGAAAAACTATGGAATACCTGAATACAGCGCAGGAGCTGCTCGATTTTATCATGCGGTGCAAAAGCCCGTTTCATGTGGTAAAAGAAGCCGGCGATCTGCTGAACGAAAATGGATATACAAAACTGGAGGAGACAAAAGAATGGAGTCTCGTTCCGGGCGGAAAATATTATGTGACGAGAAATGAATCCTCGGTGATTGCGTTCCAGATCCCTGAGAGCGCATTTTCCAGCTACCAGATCATCGCAAGCCACAGCGACTGTCCGACGTTTAAAGTAAAGGGAGAGGATCCATTCGTGACGGATGGTCATTACACCCGCCTGAACGTGGAGGGCTACGGCGGAATGATCCGTTCCCCATGGTTTGACCGTCCGCTTTCCCTGGCGGGCCGCATGGTGGTACGTGACGGAAACAGCGTGAAATCCGTGCTGGTTGATGCCGGACGAGATCTGGTGACGATCCCGAATCTGCCGATTCATCTGAATCGTGACATCAACAACGGAATCAAATACAGTGTGCAGACCGACATGCTCCCGATTCTCGGTGATGAGACAGCGAAAGATCATTTTTACGAGCTGTTTCTGCCGGATACCGCAAAAGAGGATATTCTCTCCATGGAGCTTTATCTGTATAACCGAGTGGAAGGATCCATCTGGGGTGCCGGCAGGGAGTTTTTATCCAGTGGGCGTCTGGATGACCTGCAGAGCGCGTTTGGCTCCTTAAAGGGCTTTCTTGTTGCAAAGGCAACAGGCCAGGTCAATGTCTGCGCAATCTTTGACAATGAGGAGGTAGGAAGCCTCACAAAGCAGGGTGCGGATTCTTCGTTCCTGACAGAGACACTGCAGCATATCAATGCAGCCTGTGGAAAAGACACGATTGCATATCACAGAGATCTTGCGGGAAGCTTCCTTGTTTCTGCTGACAATGCACATGCCTTCCACCCGGCGCATGCGGAGAAATACGATCCGAAGAGCCGCGTCTACATGAACGGCGGCGTTGTCATCAAACAGAGTGCAAACCAGAAATACACGACCGATGCTGTTTCGGAAGCCGTAACAAAGATGATTTGCGAGAAGGCAGGCGTACCGTGCCAGGTATTCGCAAACCACGCCGACATTCCGGGCGGAAGCACGCTCGGTGCAATTCTGAACTCTCTTGTCTCGGTAACAAGCGTGGATATCGGAATGGCTCAGCTTGCGATGCATTCCCCGTATGAGACGGCAGGCGCCAAAGATACTGCTTATCTGGTGCAGTTCGCAAAGACCTTCTATGAGACGACACTGGTGCGGACAGAGCATGGATTTTCTCTGGAAGAAAAATAAAAGTTTAAGATAGAAAAAAGCGGCCGGCGGGACTTTTGAAAAGCCTCTGCCGGCCGCTTTTTGTGTACTTGCAAAGTGTGTTTTAAGGATCAGATTATTCTGTCCGGAGTGCCGTAACCGGATCGCTTTTTGCCGCTTTCTTCGACGGAATCAGACCGCCGATCAAGGTCAGAACGACGCTGAGTGCAATCAGAACAAGCGCAGGGACGAGCGGAAGAGAAGCACTGACCTTCGTCGTATCCGCCAGATGGTGGATCAGAAGGTTGCCCGGAATCATCAGAAGCAGCGAGAGCCCGATGCCGATCAGTCCTGCACAGAGTCCGATGATGAAGGTTTCGGCATTGAAGACCTGCGAAATATTGCGTTTCGAAGCACCGATCGCGCGCAGGATACCGATCTCTTTCTTACGTTCCAGAACACTGATATAGGTGATGACGCCGATCATAATCGAGGAAACCACGAGGGAAATGCCGACAAAAGCGATCAGCACGTAGCTGATGATGTTGACGATATCCGTGACGGAGGACATCAGAGTGCCGACCACATCGGTGTACGAGATTACCTGCTCGTTTTTGTCTTCTTTTTCCATCGTGTCATTGTAACCGTCGAGGATGGAGACAACGTGTTCCTTGCTCTCAAAGTTTTTCGGGTAAATGCTGATCGAAGAAGGTTCGTCAAAATCAGCGTAGCCCAGTTTCTGCAGATTGCCCTCATAGGTGGAAGAGCCGGAAGAACTAAGAGAAGCGAAGAGCTCCTTCATATCATCCTCAGTCATATTCATCTGGAAGGCACTTGCAAAGGCATCGGTGTCAATCTTCATGGCATCGCCCATCGAATCCTGCAGAGAATTACCGACCTGCGTCATGGCGCGCTCCATCTCGGACTGAATTGCAGAGGCCATCTGCGTCATCATCTGTTCCATCGCGGAAGTGATCTGTGTCTGCAGAACCGAGGCGACAGAAGCGGAGTAGCTTCCCATAACGCCTGCCATGTAGTTTGTGAGCGCAGAAGAAACCTGGGACTGCAGTCCGTTGAGATCGACGATTTTTGTGATACCGCTGTTCAGCCGCTGCTGGCCGTCCGCCGTGTTCAGATAGGCGATAAAGTGCTGGCCCATCTCCGTCGGATCCGGCAGGCCGTTCTCCTTCACGTAAGCGAGATAACCGTTGGAAAGCTCCGTCGCAAGCGCAGTGAGCTGGTCGGATGTAATTTCGATATTGCCGTTGTTCTGCATCACCTCGGAAATCCAGTCGTTGATGATCTGAACAGCTTCTTCGGTCTGCAGATACTCCGCAAGATAAGCATCAAACTGTTCCGGATCGGTGTAGCCCATCTTGATCAGGTATGCCTGATACCCTTTGAAGATCCGCTGAATGAGTTCCTGGATCTGTTCCTGTGTAATGGAAACACCGCCGCCTGCAATGATGGTCTGGATGTGGCGCCGCAGGATTTCCTGTGCTTCCGTGGAATTGATGTAGGAGACGAAATCCTCCTGTAAATGGGAATAATCCGCCTCCGGGTGCTCCGAGGCGTAGCCCTGATAGCCCTCCATGAGGCTGGAAACCAGTTCCTGCATGCCGTCTTCGCTGACATTGAGAGTAAGTCCGGATAAAATCTGGCCAAGATCAAGCTGCGGCAGTCCGTCGAAATTAAGAGAGATCTGACTGAGGTCAATCGCACCCGCGAGATCCATGCTGCTTCCGGCGTCCGCAAAGGCGCTGGAAAAATCAAGGTTCATGGAATCACCGGAAAAAGCACCGGAGAGTGCGGAATCGTCGAACTGGAAAGCGTTCTGCAGCTTGTCCTCATCGACAGTGATAAAGGAATCCATATCAAGACCGCTGTTCTGATCCACGGTGCCGAATTCCTGATTCGTAAAGACATCGATGGAGGAGTCCGCCATCTGCTGTTTCACAATCTCGGATTTCTTTGCTTCCTCCACAACGTGGCGGGTCAGCGATGCCGGGTAATTGATGCCGGCGGTCAGGGCAGAGGCGGCAGAGTCAGGGGACGGCTGGACAATACCGGTGATTGTGAGCTTTTCGCCGTTGGCAACGAGCTTTTTCATATAGTCTTCGTTGTCGCTTTTATCTTTCCAGACCTGATACTGACTGTCGTATTCGTAGCAGTCGGCGCTGTTCACAAGACGGAACGTGGTGCCGAGGATATCATCGTAGGAATACGTGCCGATGGAGGAAGGGGTCTCGACGGTTTCTTCATTTAAAAACTGGCGGACCATCTCATCCAGCTCGAGTGCATCGCGGAGCCCCAGGGTGTAGAGCAGAAAATCACTCATTCCGCCGTCGGAAGTGAGGACAAGCACACATTCGTTATAGTTTTCCGGCCAGTGTCCGGCTTTTAAGTCGTACTGGTTCTCGTACAGGGAAGCGGTGTCCGGCATCTCGTAAAAGACGTTGGTGCTCATCATGGATGACATGATGCTGTTGGAGTTTGCGCCAAGGCCGAGCGAGTGGAATGACTGGTCCGGGTGCACCTGGCGGATGGAATCGCCGTCTTCGCGGTAGATCTGCGGCGTGACGGAGTAGGAATATTCGATGGCATTTGTGTAGTCGGAAATGCCGTCCGCACCGCCGTCAAGGTACTTTTTCAGGGAAGCGAGATCGTTGGAGTTCATGGTGGAGAACATGTTGGTCACGACTTCCTGGACTTTGATTTCATTCTTTTTGCCGGAATCTTTTGAGTCTTTGCCGGCATTCTGTGAGCCGACCATCATCGAAGTGAGGTCAAAGCCGGTGCTCTGGATCTGAAGCGGATATTCGGAGAGAGTTTCCTCTTCCATATTCTGAATATACTCGTTGACACCAGAGGAGAGTGCCAGAATCAGTGCAATGCCGATGATGCCGATTGAGCCGGCAAACGAGGTGAGCAAGGTCCGCGCTTTCTTGGTGCGCAGGTTATTAAAACTTAAGGAGAGCGCCGTCAGAAAGGACATCGACGATTTGCCCATGTTTTTGTGTTTGGGAGGAAGCAGGGTTTCGGAATCCGGCTCAAACGGGTTCGTGTCGGAGCAGATCACACCGTCGCGCAGGGTGACGATCCGGTTGGCGTAAAGCTCGGCGAGCTCCGGATTGTGTGTGACCATGACGACAAGGCGTTCTTTGGCAACTTCCTGCAGCAGGTCCATGACCTGAATACTGGTGTCGGAATCGAGCGCGCCGGTCGGCTCATCGGCAAGCAGAATTTCCGGGTCATTGACAAGAGCGCGGGCGATGGCGACACGCTGCATCTGACCGCCGGACATCTGGCTCGGCCGCTTGTGGAGCTGTTTTCCAAGACCGACCTTTTCAAGTGCCGCGATTGCTTTTTTGCGCCGCACCTCTTTGGAAACACCGGAAATGGTAAGCGCCAGCTCTACGTTTGCAAGGACGGTCTGGTGCGGGATCAGGTTGTAGCTCTGGAAGACAAAGCCGATCGTGTGGTTCCGGTAGGAATCCCAGTCGCGGTCCTTATACTTTTTCGTGGAAATGCCGTTGATGATCAGATCGCCGCTGTCGTAGCGGTCGAGGCCGCCGATGATATTCAGAAGCGTCGTCTTTCCGGAACCGCTCGGCCCTAAAATAGCGACAAACTCGTTGTCGCGCAAATTTAAGGACACATCGTCGAGCGCTTTCTGTACCAGCGTCCCGGTCCGGTATTCTTTTTTGATATGCTGAATCTGTAGCATGAAAGGGTAACTCCTTCTGTGATTAATATGTGAACAGTTGTCCTTTATTCTACAACGAAATACGGGAAAAGTCCCGGGCTTTAGAAAAATTTAAGAAAAGTTTATCGACAGAAAAAAAGTTCCGCCTCTGTTTCGGAAAAACAAAAAACGGAACTTTCTTTATCTGTGATACTTATGATGCCGGAAAAGTCAGACTTCCATCAGAAGACCTTTCATATAAGCCTTTAAGATTTTCTTTTTTTCCAGCGAAAGATTATTGTAAAGCGTAATGATTTCCTGCTGTCCTTCGGTAAGCTGCAGGGCATCCGGCTCGTCGAGAAAGAAATCGGCAAGTGTGATGCCGAAAGCGTCGCAGAGCTTCTGCAGGGTAGGGATGGTTGGAATATTGGTGCGGTTTACCATATTATTTAAGGTAGAATAGGGAATGTCCGCCTCTTTTGCAAGACGGTAATAAGTCCAGGAGCGCTCGCGGCATAAATCCTGAATGTGCTGTATCACATCTTTATCTCTCATAAAAAGATACCTCGTATTCCTATGTAATGTAGCGGCATGAAAATTGCTACTCACATATATTATACGTCTGTAAAAGAATAGAAACAGATCTTAAAGAGAGATGCAGAAAAGCTGTACAAATAAGAAATAATGGGAATTTGAGAGAAAAAGAGAGAAAAACCCGGCAGGAAAATAAGGTTTCCCGCCGGGTTCTGCAATCGTTTCAAAGTCTGTGATTCTTACTCTTCGGTGGAATTTTCTTCCATCTCGTTGAACTGCTCGGTATCCATCAGCTCGTCGAATGCGTCTGCTGCAATTTCGTACTCTTCATCGGAATCGATGTTGTCGAGGTTCGGCTGGCCGTTTTCTTCGTAGTAACGATACAGATAAACTTCGCCGTCTTCGTTCTCGCCGTTTTCATCGAGCGGCAGAAGAGCGATGTACTCTTTCTGGTTCGGAGCCGGGAAAATGGTCAGTACGGCACATTTTACTTCGGTATCGTCGTCCAGTGTCAGGGTAACAGTCGGCTGATCCAGATCCTGGCAGTCGCTGCCGCAGTCTGCGCAGTCTCCGCTGCAGGATGCGCTGTTGAATAATTCTTCACTCATTTGTATTACCTTCCTTTTTCGTGTTCAAGTCTTATCAGGTTCTTGACTGACATTCTAACAGATAATAAAAAAAAACACAATGGCTGTGCCGGGAAAGCAGAAAAAATGCGGCTGATACAGGAAAATACGGAAAAGATACAATAAATAAGAACGAAAAAATGAAAAATTAGTCGTATTTTCTATTGACTGTTTTCGGGTACAGTTTTATACTATCACTATTGAATCTAAATATACAGGCAGCTGAACAAACTTATCCTCAACTGCCGGGGAGGCAAAAAATGGATATCAGATTTGAAAAAAGAGAACATTTACAGGAAAAACCGGATCAGAAAAATCTTGGATTCGGAAAACACTTTACAGACTATATGTTTGTCATGGACTGGGACAAAGAGCAGGGATGGCATGATGCAGCAATCGTACCGTACGGCGGAATCCCGATGGATCCTGCAACCATGGTACTTCACTATGCACAGGAAACGTTCGAGGGACTGAAAGCCTACAGAACAGCAGAAGGAAAGATCCAGCTGTTCCGTCCGGAAATGAACGCACGCCGTATGATTAAATCCAACGAGAGACTCTGCATGCCGGGCGTACCGGAGGAGATGTTTGTAGAGGCTGTCAAAGCACTGGTTAAAGCACAGGAAGACTGGGTACCGTCTGAGCCAGGTACATCTCTTTACATCCGTCCGTTCATGTTCGCTACTGAGGCAAGCCTTGGCGTACATATGGCAAAATCCTACAAATTCGTTATCATCACCACTCCGGTTGGAGCATACTATGCAGAGGGCATCAACCCGGTTAAGATCCTGGTTGAGGATGAATATGTTCGTGCAGTCAAAGGTGGCACAGGATTTACAAAATGCGGCGGTAACTATGCAAGTTCCATCGCAGGCCAGGTAAAAGCAGAGAAGATGGGATGCACCCAGGTTCTGTGGCTGGACGGCGTACATCGTAAATATGTAGAGGAAGTTGGAACCATGAACATCATGTTCAAGATTGCCGGCGAAATCTACACCGCACCGCTGGAAGGAACCGTACTTCCGGGCGTAACCCGTGATTCCCTGATCCATATCTTAAGAGACTGGGGATATAAAGTAAACGAAACACATCTGTCGGTTGACGATCTGATGAAAGCAGGTCATGACGGCACACTGGAAGAAGCATTTGGTACTGGTACAGCAGCAGTTGTATCTCCGGTTGGTGAATTTGTATACAAGGACGATTCTGTTGTTGTAAATGACTTCAAGATCGGTGAGCTGACCCAGAAACTGTACGATACCCTGACCGGTATCCAGTGGGGTAAACTGGAAGATAAATATGGCTGGACTACTCCGGTAGAATAAACCATATAAAACAGAAAAATGCAGATAAGGGGGTCCTTCCCGCACAGCGGTGCGGGGAGGATTCTTTCGCTTCAGAAAAAGATTCAGAAATCGTTTGAAAGGAAACAAAGCAGAATGGATCAGAATCGAATGCCTCTTGTGGAGGCGTTACAACAGTTCCGGGAGGAAGCACCGGCCTATTTCCGTATTCCGGGACACCGGTTTGAGCGCGGGCTGGATGAGACGTTAAACGGAGCGTCGCTTGCGGCGTATGACCTCTCGGAGGCAGAAGGGCTTGACGATCTGCATCACGCGGAGGGCGTGATTGCAGAGGCGCAGAAACTGGCGGCGGAAACGTGGAAGGCAAAAAAAACTTTTTTTCTTGTCAACGGCACAACATGCGGCAACGAGGCGATGGTGCTTTCGTCTGTGAAAGAGGGCGAAAAAATCATTGTTCCGCGAAACGTGCACAAATCGGTGCTGATGGGCCTGATTTTAAGCGGAGCCACACCGGTTTATGTGATGCCGGAGTACAGCACGAAATGGCAGATGTGGGGCGGCGTAACGCCGGAGACGATCGAAAAAGCCTTCGCGGAAACGCCGGATGCGAAAGCCGTACTTCTGGTCAGCCCGACGTACTACGGTCTTTGCAGTGATCTGCAGGCGATCGCAGAAATCTGTCACTGCCACAACGCAGCGCTTCTTGTCGATGAAGCACATGGATCGCACCTCTATTTTTCCGAACAGCTTCCTCTCGGCGCACTGGAAAGTGGTGCGGATGCCTGCGCGCAGAGTATCCACAAAACGGCGGGTTCCTTTACACAGAGCTCCTTCTTATCACTCGGTTCTGGCCGTCTCGATGAGGCAAGAGTGGCCGCCAATCTGCAGATGGTACAGAGTACATCGCCGTCCTACCTTCTGATGGTATCCCTCGATGCGGCGCGGCGCGGGATGGCGCTGCACGGAAAAGAGCGAATGGAACGCGCGCTGGAACTCGGCCAGAGGGCGCGGCAGGAGCTTGCAAAGATCAAAGGAATCGAAGCTCTTGGGACTGAGATGGAAGGAACGTGCGGCGTATGGAAGATCGACCCGACGCGTCTTGTATTCTCGGCAAGAGAACTTGGTATTTCCGGCTACGATCTGCAGGTGCGTCTGTACGAGGAATACCGCGTCAGTACAGAGCTTGCCGACGAGGAGAACGTGGTCTGCGTTATTACCTGGGCAAACAGCGAGGAAGATATCACACGGCTGATCGATGCGCTGGCAGGAATTTCGGCAGCAGAGAGCGGGAAAACGACGGGGCGGACGAAGTTTACAGAAAAGCAGTGGCTGTTCCGCAGCCTGCCGGAGATGGTAAAGACACCGCGCGAGGCATATTTTGCGGAGAAGGAAGCCGTTCCGTTTGCAGAAGCGGAAGGACGAATTGCAGCCGAGATGGCAGCCCCATATCCGCCGGGAATCCCGCTCATCTGCCCGGGCGAGCGGTACAGCAGAGAAATGTTGGAACTGATGCGCCAGTATAAAGCAGACGGCTGCGAATTTCACGGACCGTCGGATGCGTCGCTGGAAGTGCTGTATGTTCTGAAAGAGGAATAAAAGAAAACGGAAGTCGGTTCCAAGCGTTTTGCAACAGAAACCGCAGAGAACAGACTGTCAGGAAAAGGAGATGAATTGCGTATGAAAAAAATGATATCCTGGAACGTAAATGGACTGAGAGCCTGCATGAAAAAAGGTTTTCAGGAATACTTTGAGGCGGCAGATGCCGATATTTTCTGCCTGCAGGAGACAAAGCTGCAGGAAGGACAGATCGACCTTGAGCTGCCCGGCTATCATCAGTATTGGAATTATGCGGAAAAGAAAGGATATTCCGGCACGGCCCTGTTTACCAAAGAGGAGCCGATTTCTGTTCGCTATGGTATCGGAATCGAAGAACATGATATGGAAGGCCGTGTGATCACGGCAGAGTTTCCGGAATACTTTGTTGTAACCGTCTACACACCGAATTCGCAGGATGAATTAAAACGCCTTGCCTACCGGATGGAGTGGGAGGATGCGTTTCTTTCTTACTTAAAAGGACTGGAGCAGGAAAAACCGGTGATTTTCTGCGGAGATCTGAACGTCGCAGCGACCGAGATGGATATCAAAAATGCAAAGGCAAATGAGAAAAACGCCGGCTTTACGAAAGAGGAGCGCGAAAAATTTGCTGTGATCAAAGAAAAAGGCTTTGTTGATTCCTTCCGTATGCTGTATCCGGACACCGTGACGTATTCCTGGTGGTCATACCGCTTCCAGGCACGCCAGCGGAATGCAGGATGGCGGCTTGATTACTTTATGGTATCAGAGTCCTTAAAAGATGCAGTTGCAGATGCCAAAATCCATACCGAAATTCTCGGTTCCGACCATTGCCCGGTGGAACTGGATTTAGAGGTATAACAATTGGTAACATTGGTCAATTGACAATTTTATTCAAATGATTTACATTAATAGTATGACAATTGCAACAAATTATAAAAAATAAGGGCGGGAATTATGATACAGACAAAAAACAGAGGAAAATATCGAATTTTACCGGGAAATCCGGAGAAAATGGGCGCATCGGCGACGAAAGACGGATACAATTTTGCCGTAGAAGTATCAGATGGAAAAAAAGCAGAGCTTCTGCTGTACCGGAAAGGTCACCAGAAACCGTTTCTTACCGTGCCGCTTCCGGAAGAGGAGCGCACTGGCGTGATCAGTTCCGTGGAAATCACAGGCCTGACGGTAGGAAAGTTTTCGTATGCCTACCGGATGGATGAAGTTTTCTGCTTGGATCCGTATGCGGGAGCAGTAGAAGGAAGAGAAACCTTCGGTGCACCGATGGAAAAAGAAGAGGGCGCCTGCTGCTGCATTCTCCCGGAGTACCCGGTAATGCGCACCACCTCACTGCACCGGCCGTATGAGGAGACGATTCTGTATAAGCTCCATGTGCGCGGCTTCACCAAAGACGGAAGCTCCCGTGTAAAGAACAAGGGAACGTTCCGCGGCGTGATCGAAAAAATTCCATACTTAAAAGAACTCGGTATCAATGCAGTAGAGCTGATGCCGTCCTACGAGTTTTTTGAGTGGACCTCCCTTACGGAGCCGGCCTATGTATATCCGGCGCCGGCGGAAGAGAAGCGCGTGAATTATTGGGGATACGGCACAAAGGCCCTGTATTTTGCTCCGAAAGCTTCGTATGCTGCATCCTCAGATGCCGTCGCAGAGTTCGCAGAGATGGTCGATGCCCTGCATGAGAATGGTATCGAATGCCTGATGGAATTCTGTTTTGCCCCGGGAACGCCTTCTGGTTTTGTCCTGCAGGTTCTGCACCACTGGCAGCTCCGCTATCAGATCGACGGTTTCCATCTGGTCGGCGATGCATCGCTGGCAGAAGAAGCGTCCAAAGATGCACTCCTTCGGAAGACGAAACTGATTTTCCTCGGTTTTGACGGCGCACGGATCTATCAGGGAAAACGCCCGTGGTTCCGGAATTTAGGGGAACACAATCAGGGCTACCAGTACCATATCCGCCGCTTCTTAAAAGGCGATGAGGGCAGCCTTTCCGACTTCACCTATTATCTGAGAAGAAGCCCGGAGACACACGGTGTGATCAATTATCTTGCGGATCACGACGGTTTTACCCTGTATGACAGCGTTTCCTACGAACAGAAACACAATCTGGACAACGGCGAAGACAATATGGATGGTTCCAACGAAAACCTGACCTGGAACTGCGGCGCAGAAGGCGTGACCCGGAAACTGGCTGTGCGCGCGCTGCGTCTCCGCCAGCTGAAAAATGCCGTTCTCATGCTGATGACAAGCCAGGGAACACCGCTGATTTACGGCGGCGATGAATTCGGCAACAGCCAGAAGGGCAACAACAACGCCTGGTGCCAGGACAACAAAACCGGCTGGATCGACTGGAAAGCAGCCGCTCGGAATCCGGAGTTTGCCGCCTTTGTAAAAGCAGCAATCGCCTTCCGAAAGGCGCATCCGGCGCTGCACGGCGAACGCGAGCCGCGCCTCATCGACTACAAATCCTACGGCTGCCCGGATATGTCCTTCCACAGCCAGAGAGCCTGGTTCTCCCAGATGGAAAACACATGCCGTTTTATCGGCGTCATGTACTGCGGAAGCTATTTCCAGGATAAAGACGGCAACAAGGACGACGACCTCTATATTGCCTACAACATGCACTGGAATCCGCATGAGCTGGCACTGCCGTCCCTCCCGGAGCAGAAGGTCTGGTATCTGACGGCCGACACCAACACACCGGAAGTCTTCCTGACAGAAGAAAATCAGAAAAAAGTCAGCGCAAAAACGGTCATCGTGCCGCCGCGCAGTATCATAATTTTAACAGGAAAGCAGGAGAAGAGGCAGAATGATGAAAGCATGGCAGCACTTTAAAACCATTACCACACACAAAATGTGGGTCATGCGGTACTGCTTCAAAATAGGACTGTACTGGCAGGGACTGACCCACGACCTCTCGAAATATTCGCCGACGGAATTTCTGGTCGGCATGAAATACTATCAGGGCGACCGGAGTCCCAATAACGCCGAGCGCGAAGACACCGGCATGTCAAAATCCTGGATGCACCATAAAGGGCGCAACAAACATCATTTTGAATACTGGATTGATTACGGTATCAATTGTGACACCATCATCAAAGGCGTCCCAATGCCGCGCCGTTACGTCGCCGAGATGATTATGGACCGCATCAGCGCGTCCCGCGTCTACCTCGGAGACGCTTATACCGATCAGGCGCCGTACCAGTATCTCAAAAAAGGAATCGGCCACCTCTGGTTCGTCCATCCCGAGACACTCTCGCAGCTCGAATTTCTGCTGCGCATGCTCTCGGAACGCGGCGAAGACGATACCCTCTATTACATCCGCTACCATTTCCTAAAAGGTGACCCCGTCCCGCGAATGCACTGTCCTCAAGAATGCACCGTCTACGAAGAGGCCATCCGCAAGAAAGTGTCCCCGTCCACTCATTAAGGTATTGGACCCACCCGCCCTCCCGATACTCCTGAGCGTCCCTTTCCCACAACAAAAATACAACTTGTTACAACAACCGTACAAGTTGTATTATAAATTCCAGAAAGGGGAATCACCAATCACATGGAACCAACCACCGGCAAAGCCAAATACTACACCCTGATGGAAGCCCTAAAAGAGCAGATTCTCTCCGGAACCATAAAACCCGGCCAGAAGCTTCCCTCCGAAAACGAACTGACCCGGGAATACGCCCTCTCACGCCACACTGTCCGAAAGGCCCTCGCTCTTCTCGAAAATGAAGGCTATATCACCGCCCAGCACGGCAAAGGAACCTTCTGCTCCGAGCGCGTAATCCAGCGTCATAATTCAAAAAACATCGCCGTTACCACCACCTACCTGTCCGACTACATCTTCCCCCGCCTCATCCAGGGAATGGATCGAGTGCTGAGCGAAAACGGCTACAGCATTATCTTAAAGAACACCTGCAACAGCCGCTCCAAAGAAGAAAAAGTCTTAAAAGAACTCCTCGACAAGCCCATCGACGGCCTCATCATCGAGCCGAGCAAAAGCCAGATCCTCTGCCGCCACATCAACTTGTACGAAATGCTGGACAAGTACCAGATCCCGTATGTCTTCATCCAGGGCTGCTACCCCCAGATGGCAGACAAGCCCTGCATTCTGATGGATGACTGCAAAGGCGGCTATCTGCTGACCCGGCACCTTTTAGAGACCGGCCGACGAAACATCATCGGCATCTTCAAGGCCGACGACAGCCAGGGTGCCCAGCGCCATAAAGGCTACGTGCAGGCGCTGCAGGAAAGCGGAATCCCATATGATCCCGAAAACGTCATCTGGTTTCACACCGAGGACCGGAAAACCAAACCGTCCCTGATGCTTTCCATGCTGCTCGACAGCAAAAAGTCCGTCGATGCCGCCGTCTGCTACAACGACCAGATCGCGCTCGCCGTCATCTCCATGCTGGAAGAAAAGGGAATCTCCGTGCCGGAAGACATCGCCGTCACCGGATACGACAACTCGCTGATCGGCCAGAGCAGTCCGATCGGGATCACGACCATTGCCCATCCGCAGGAAAAACTCGGTGAGATGGCAGCAGAGCTCATTCTCGAAAAAATCAGAAAAGTCCCGGAAGAAGAAAGCAGCGTCAAACGCCTGATTTCCCCGGAACTCATCGTAAGAGAATCCACTGCAGGAAAAAATCTGTCAACAGAGACGAAAAAATAGAAAAGAACCCAAGGGAGGAAAAAACAATGGGAATGGATGCAAAAACAGCAATCCTCGAACAGAAAACAGCACTTGGTATTGAGTTCGGCTCAACCAGAATCAAAGCCGTCCTGATCGGCGCAGACAACGCCCCGATTGCATCTGGAGATCACGAGTGGGAAAACCGCTACGACAACGGCGTGTGGACCTACACCCTCGAGGACATCTGGACGGGCCTGCAGGATGCATATACCAAAATGGCAGCTGATGTCAAAGAAAAATACGACATCACCCTGACCCGCGTCGGAGCCATCGGCTTCAGTGCCATGATGCACGGCTATATGGCATTTGACAAAGCAGGAAACCTCCTCGTGCCGTTCCGCACCTGGAGAAATAATATCACAGAAGAAGCAAGCGAGAAGCTGACCGATCTTTTCGGATTCCACATCCCGCAGAGATGGACTATCGCCCATCTGTATCAGGCAATCTTAAACGGTGAGCCGCATGTGGCAGATATCGACTATGTGACAACCCTTGCCGGATACATTCAGTGGAAAATGACCGGCGAGCGTGTCGTTGGTGTCGGCGAGGCATCTGGAATCTTTCCAATCGATTCTGAAACCAACACTTACTTTGCCGACATGATTGCCAAATTTGACGAGGCAGTCGCAGATAAAGCATATTCATGGAAAGCACTCGATGTTCTGCCGCACGTTCTGACCGCAGGTGACAATGCCGGTGTTCTGACAAAAGAAGGTGCCGCACTTCTCGACATGTCCGGAAATCTGGAAGCAGGCATTCCGCTCTGCCCGCCGGAGGGAGATGCCGGAACAGGTATGGCAGCAACAAACAGCGTCCGCGTCAGAACCGGAAACGTGTCTGCCGGAACTTCCGTTTTTGCTATGATCGTTCTGGAGAAGAACCTCTCCAAAGTATACCCGGAGATCGATATGGTAACAACCCCGTCCGGTCATCCGGTTGCCATGGTGCACTGCCAGAACTGTACTTCTGATCTGAATGCATGGGTCAATCTCTTCCGTGAATTTGCGCAGACCTTCGGCATGGAAATCAGCACGAATGATCTGTTCGGCAAGCTGTACAACAAAGCCCTGGAGGGCGACGCAGACTGCGGCGGACTCCTTGCCTACAACTACTTCTCCGGCGAGCACGTAACCGGCTTCAACGAGGGCCGTCCTGTCTTCGCACGTACTCCGGATGCGAAATTCAATCTGGCAAACTTTATGAGAGTCAACCTGTTTACTTCCCTTGGCGCCCTGAAAGTCGGCCTTGATATCCTGATGAAAGAGGAGCATGTGCAGGTCGACCAGATTCTCGGCCACGGCGGTCTCTTCAAGACAAAAGGTGTCGGCCAGAAGATCCTCGCAGGTGCCATCGACGCACCGGTTTCCGTTATGGAGACAGCAGGAGAGGGCGGAGCCTGGGGCATCGCACTGCTGGCTTCTTATATGATCAACAAAGAAGAGAATGAAACACTCGAGGATTACCTCGATGCAAAAGTCTTCGCAGGAAATGCCGGAACCAAGATGGATCCGGACCCGGCAGACGTCGCTGGATTTGAAGTATTCACCGAGCGCTACAAAAAAGGCCTGCCGATTGAGCGTGCAGCAGTAGAGAGCTTAAAATGAACCATCGTTTGGGAAAGACAGAAAGGACAACACAATGTTAGAAGAACTGAAAAAAAGAGTATACGAAGCCAACATGCTTCTTCCAAAATACGGACTGGTTACCTTTACCTGGGGGAATGTCAGCGAGATTGACCGGGAAAGCGGTCTGTTCGTCATCAAACCAAGCGGCGTGGATTACGACCTGCTGACACCGGACGATATGGTTGTCATGGATCTGAACGGAAACAAAGTAGAAGGACGCTACCGTCCGTCTTCTGACACCCCGACCCATCTGGAGCTGTACAAAGCATTTCCGGAGATCGGCGGCATTGTTCACACCCATTCCTCCTATGCGACAAGCTGGGCACAGGCGGGAAGAAGCATTCCGTGCTACGGAACAACCCATGCAGACTACATCTACGGTGAAGTACCGTGCCTGCGCTGCCTGACAAAAGAAGAGATTGACGAGGCATACGAGGAAAACACCGGCCATCTGATCGTCAATGAGTTCAAACGGATGGGAAAAGATGTAAAAGCCGTTCCGGCCGTTCTTTGCAAGAACCACGGACCGTTCACCTGGGGCAAAGATGCGCATGAGGCTGTTCACAATGCTGTTGTCCTCGAAGAGGTTGCCAAAATGGCATACCGTGCCGAGACCATCAACCCGAGAATCCAGCCGGCACCGCAGGAGCTGCAGGATAAACACTATTACCGTAAGCATGGTGCAAATGCTTATTACGGACAGAACTAAAAAAGAGTAAGAAGATAAGAAAAGTGTCATCCACAAGCTGCAGGGCACACAGCCCGCAGGTGGATGACACTTTTTTGATAAAAACATTTTTATGATAGAAATCTGCTTTTAAAATCAAGTGGTCGTCTGACGCCGGATCAGAAGCGGCGGAACGGTCTTGTGAACCGGCTCGGCAAGCGGCACCGGGTGGCGTTTTTTCCGTTCCTGCATCTGGGAGACCAGAAGGGAAACAGCCTCGTCTGCAATCTGGTCAATCTGCTGGCCGACAGTGCTGATCGGATAGATAGCCTGCTCGGAAATCGGCGCACCGTCGAAGCCGATGAGTTCGTAATCGTCCGGCAGGGTATGGTACTTGCGGATCAGAAGATTTAAAAGAATATTGGCATGATCATCGTTGGAGAGGAAGATGCCCTTTTTCTGACCGGCATATTTTTGTTCGATGTTGTCAAAGATTTCCTGCAGCGGTGCTGCGGCTTCCTGATAGGAGAGTCCAAAATCCCGAATGATAACCTTGTGCGGTACACCGGCCTTTACACAGGCATCCTGGAAACCGGCGAGACGGCGGTAGGCAGGAACATTTTCTTTGGTCGGTGAGTTCAGATGAATCAGGACATCACAGTGGTTATGAATCAGAAGCGAAGTCGCTTCGTACGCGCCGAGGTAGTTGTCTGTATTGACACTGCTGACGAACTGGTCTTCGCGCTCAATTGCAACGACCGGGATTTGCAGATCGGAGAGTTCGCGGGAGGAGAGTGTATGGGAGAGGACGATGAGGCCCTCGATTTTGTACGACATCAGCTCCTGAATGTAGCGGTGCTCCGTCTCATCGTGGCCGTTTCCGGCGAAGACGAGGAATTTATAGCCATATTTCTCATAAGAAGCAAGAATCTGATTCAGCATCTCGGAATAGTAGTTCATGGAGAGACTCGGGATCAGGACGCCGACAAATTCGGTCTGTCCGTTCGCGAGAATTTTTGCCACTTTGTTTTCTTTATAGTTCAGTTTATCCAGTGCATCGGAAATGATCTGCTGATTTTCCGGTGTCAGGGAATCCGGGTTGTTGAAATACCGGGAAATGGTTGTTTTGGAAAAATGCGTGTACTGTGCAATATCATTAAAGGTTACATTTTTTTTTCGTGCCATAAGTTCAAGTGTCCTTCCCTTCAAAAGTGTTGCGTGAATCATGTAAGCTTTCAGAAAAAAACAAATAATATATGAAGATAGTATAACATTTCTCGCCCGCCGGAACAAGCGGGAATCGGTTAAGTAACCGGTTTTGTAAAAGTTCCACAAAAGCCAAAAACAAAATTATGGAAAATCACGAAAAGTAAAGAAAATATTGACGAAACCCACTGTCAATGCTATGATAAAGACAACGAAAGTAACCGGTTACTTGACCGGTTACACAAAACGAAGGACAGGACCAGCTGTCCAGAGATAACAGGAGGAATTGTGATGAGAAAGAAATTTAGTGCCAGGGCGGCAGCTCTTGGAATGTCCGGCGTGCTTCTTACTTCTGCACTGACCGGATGCACCTTCGGCTTCGCAAGCGATCCGGATGACCCGAACGCAGTAAAAGAAGAAGTGCCGATCGACATGACCACCGATACCTTCCAGTACGATACGTCGCTTTCCGGAACGAGTATCGTCATCATGAACACAAAAGCAGAAATCCAGACAGCACTGGAAGAGATTGCAAAAGTGTTCGAGGAGAAAGCAGGCGTACATATTGAGATCATGCCGGTAACGGACGGCGATTCTCCTTATACCAAAGTAGTCAGCCTCTACAACTCCGGAAACCCGCCGACACTTTCCATTCTGGATACGACCGATGTCATTGCACTGGCAGAAGAAAAAGCAGCCGACTTAAGCAATGAAGCATGGACCGGTGAGGCAGAAGAGTACCTGACCAAAATCAACGGAAAGGTTTACAGCTTCCCGCTCTGTATCGAGGGCCGCGGTATTATCTACAACAAGAGCGTGATTGAAGATACCTTAGGTACCGAGTTCGATCCATCCGATATCAAAACCCAGGACGATTTCGCAGCACTTCTCCAGAGCCTGCGGGACAACGGAATGAAGAATCCGATCTCCATGGCAAAAGAAGACTGGTCCCTTGGAGCACACCAGCTGCAGTACATCTACGAGACATACAACGGAACCTCCGACGGTGCAGCAGAAGTCATCAACGAGCTGAAGGACGGAACCTTATATCTGCCGGACTACACCCGCATGAACGAGTTCCTGAATACCTTTGACCTGTTAAAAGAGTACAACGTAGCAAAGGGCGATCCACTCGGCGCAGATTACGATGAGATGGCAATTGACCTGGCAGACGGAAAAACCGCTTTCTGGTTCAACGGAAACTGGGCATGGCCGAACCTTGAGGAGGCAGGAGCCGAGACGACCGACGAGTACGGTTTCCTTCCATACTTCCTGAACAATGATCCGGACGACTTCGTCAACAGCAAAATCCAGGCATCCCCGTCCAAACAGATCATGCTGGATGATATCGTGGCTACCGACGAGCAGAAAGCAGCAGCAAAAGAGTTCCTGAACTGGCTGGTTTACAGTGAGATCGGACAGCAGATGGTTGTAAAGACCTGCAGCCTGATCCCTCCGTTTAAAAACAACCCGAACGAGCCAAGCGATCCGTTAAGCCGCGACATTTACGAAAAAGTACAGAACGGCGGAGCATTCAACGCATCTGCGATCGTGCCGAACGATCACTGGTCTGTCCTTGGTGCGGCAATGCAGAAATATCTGGCCGGAAGAAGTGACCGCGAGGAACTGATAGATTCCATCCAGGCATACTGGGATGAGCAGTAAGCCGGAGGATATGAAGGAGGAACGAAAATGAAATCAAGCAACAAGGGAAAAGATTTCTGTGTATTTGCGCTGCCGGGCCTGTTCTGCTTCCTGGCAGTCGTCATGGTACCGTTTATCTACGGTATTTACCTGACCTTAACCGACTGGAACGGTGTTTCCAGCGTGAAAAACTTTGTAGGACTTTCCAACTTTGCAGCCGTTATGCGCGACGCGCAGTTCTGGAAATCCCTGCTGTTAACCTTTAAATATGTCATTGCGGTTGTTGTTCTCGTCAATGTGATCGCCTTTTTACTGGCTTACATCCTGACCCGCGGCATCAAAGGTCAGAACTTCTTCCGCGCCGGATTTTTCACCCCGAACCTGATCGGCGGTATCGTACTTGGATACATCTGGCAGTTCGTATTCTCCCGTGTTTTCGTCAGCATCGGTGAGACCACAGGATGGAGCCTGTTTGAAATTTCCTGGCTTTCTACCCCGAACAAAGCATTTGCAGCGCTGGTGCTCGTTTCAGTATGGCAGCTGGCAGGCTATATGATCCTGATCTACGTTGCCGGCTTTATGGGACTTTCCGAGGACGTGCTCGAGGCGGCAAGCATCGACGGTGCATCCGGCTGGGTAAAAATGAAAAACATTATCCTTCCGCTGATGATGTCCTCCGTTACTATCTGCCTCTTCCTGACCCTGTCCCGTGCGTTCATGGTATACGATGTCAACCTGTCCTTAACCGGCGGTGCTCCGTACGGAACCACCGAGATGGCAGCCATGCACGTATATGAGAAAGCATTCACATCGAGACAGTTCGGTGTCGGCCAGGCAGAAGCCTTTATCCTGTTTATCATTGTAGCCTGCATCAGCGGTATTCAGGTATACACCACCAAGAAGAGGGAGGTTGAAGCATAATGAATCAGAAGAAAATTGGCGGAACAAAGAAAAAAGTAACTGACGCGCTGGCTATGCTCCTTATGATCATCGTTTTCTGTGCGTTCATGTTCCCGTTTGTCATGGTTATCATCAACTCCTTAAAACAGAAACGTGATATCATCAAGAGCCCGTTCTCCTGGCTGTTTACGATCAAAGGTCTTTCGTTTGACAACTTTGTAAAAGCATTCAATCAGATGAACTTCCTGAATGCCTTCAAGAACTCTCTGGTTGTAACCGTAACAGCAACCGTACTGGTTACGGTACTCGCAGCCATGCTGGCTTACTACATCGTGCGTAATGTCAACGTATTTTCCAATATCATCTTTGCACTGATGGTTGCATCCATGATCATTCCGTTCCAGGCAATCATGATCCCGCTTGTCAGTGTATACGGCGGAACCTTAAACATTCTGAACCACAGACTGACCCTGATCTTCATGCACACCGGATTTTCCATGGCGATGTCCGTGTTCATGTTCCACGGATTCATCCGCGGAAGTATCCCGCTGGCGCTGGAGGAGGCCGCTTACATCGACGGCTGTACCCACACCCAGACCTTCTTCCGCATCGTGTTCCCGCTGTTAAAGCCGATCATTTCCACCATGGTAATCATGAATGCGATGGCATTCTGGAATGACTTCCTGCTGCCGTCCCTGGTGCTGACCGACAAAAAGCTGCTGACTCTGCCGCTTTCCACCTACAGCTTCTACGGAACTTACTCCGCAGATTACGGAACCATCATGGCAGGTCTTCTGCTCTGCGTCATCCCGATCCTGATTCTGTACGTGGCACTGCAGAAACAGATCATCAACGGTGTCGTAGCCGGAGCAGTCAAATAAGTAAATCATAGAAATCAAGAACAAGCCGGGCAAAGGAGGGCGGAATTAAAAATGCTTTCTTTTTCCGGCTTTTCTTATCAGAGACAACAAGAAAGAGACAGAAAGGAAATCAAACACATGAAAAACAGATTACACGTAAAAGCGCCGGGCAACTGGGTGAATGACCCGAACGGCATGATTTATTATAAGGGACAGTATCATCTTTTTTATCAGCATTTTCCGTACGCGCCGCGCTGGGGCACCATGCACTGGGGCCATGCGGTGAGTCCGGATCTGATTCACTGGGAGCATGTCGGCGTTGCCCTGTTCCCGAGTCTTTCCGAGGACCAGAACGGCTGCTTTTCCGGAAGCGCAGTAGAAGAGAACGGCGTGATGCATCTCTTTTACACGGGTGTTCACTATAATCAGGTAAATCCGAAGGATATTCATCAGTGCCTTGATCAGGATTTTACCTCGGCGCAGCTTCACCTTACTTCGAAGGACGGTATGCATTTTGATGTCTTCGGGGATAAGGAGGTTGTTATCCCGGCACTCACCGATCCGGAAATCGGCGACAATACGCACACGCGTGACCCGAAAGTCTGGAAGGGAAGCGACGCATGGTATATGGTGCTTGGAAGCACGACGAAGGATCACAAGGGCGAGGCATTATTCTATAAGAGTGAGGATCTTTCCCACTGGCATCTGGCCGGACAGGCGACGACGAAACAGAAGCTCGGCTGGATGTGGGAGTGCCCGGATCTCTTTAACGTAAACGGACGCAGCGTTTTTGTATTCTCCCCGATGGAACTGATCGAGGACCCCGACGGCTATGCGGATCGGGCGATCTGTATGCTGCCTGAGTTTGATGAAAAAACCTGCACAATGAAATTTCCGGAGAACTGGCAGCTTCTGGACTGCGGCGGTGACCTCTATGCACCGCAGACCATGACGGATGCGGACGGAAACCGGATTTCCATCGCATGGCTTCGGATGCCGGAACCGGTAGATGGTATATGGCAAGGCATGTTCTGCCTGCCGCGTGTGGTGGATGTACAGAACGATCATATTTACTTCCGTGTTCTGCCTGCGATCCGCGACGGATTCTGCAAAAAGACGGATTCCCTCGTTTCGGCATGCGGAGAGTGTGCCATGATCCGCGCCGAATTAAAAGAGGGTGAGAGCCTGGAAATCGGCGGCTATAAGATCTGGCGGCAGAGCGGAAAAGTCTGCGCAGACCGCACGGATGTCTATCCATCCGGTGCAAAAGGATGGCTTCATGCCGAGACGCCGCAGTTAAAAGAGGGCGATCTTCTTGAGATTTTCGTGGATCCGAATATGATCGAAATTTATGCAAACAACGGCGAGTACGTATTAAGCCAGGCGGTTTACGGGCTTGGAGAGACATTCTCCTATAAAATGGAGAAAAAACCGGAAATTTATCTGTGGAATGAATGAATCAGCCAAAAAAGTTCTTGACGCATACGGGATTTTGTTCTAATCTAGTACGTAACAGCTTTCTAACGTTAAAGTGACGGGCTGAAAAACGAGATTTCGAAAGATATCCGAAAAGAACGCAAGGAGAGATTATTATGAAGAAAGTAGTAAAATTCGGCGGCAGCTCCCTCGCGAGCGCAGAGCAGTTTAAGAAGGTCGGAGACATCATCCGCGCAGATGAGGGAAGAAGATACGTGGTACCTTCCGCTCCTGGAAAACGAAATTCTGCTGATACGAAAGTAACCGATATGCTGTATGACTGCTATCGCACTGCAGTTGCCGGAAGAGATTTCAAGAAGAAACTGCAGAACATCAAAGCGAGATATCAGGAGATCATCGACGGTCTGAACCTCAGCCTGGATCTTTCCCCGGAATTTGAAAAAATCGCAGAAAACTTTGCCGCAGCAGCCGGAGAGGACTACGCCGCATCCCGCGGAGAGTACCTGAACGGTATCGTGATGGCAAATTATCTGGGATATACGTATATTGATTCTGCAGAAGTGATCTGCTTCGACGAGAACGGAAACTTCCTTGCAGACAAGACTGACGAAGTGCTCTCCGAGCGTTTAAAAGATCTGGATAACGCAGTCGTTCCTGGATTCTACGGCGCAAAACCGGACGGAAGCGTAAAAACCTTCTCCCGCGGCGGATCCGATATCACTGGTTCCATCGTGGCAAAGGCCGTACACGCTGACATCTACGAGAACTGGACCGATGTTTCCGGTTTCCTGGTAACCGATCCGCGTATCGTCAAGGATCCGGAAGTCATTTCCACCATTACCTATCGTGAGCTGCGTGAGCTTTCCTACATGGGAGCTACCGTCCTTCATGAGGACTCCATCTTCCCACTCCGTCAGGAGGGAATCCCGATCCACGTGCTGAACACCAACGCACCACAGGATCCGGGAACCATGATCGTGGAGAATACCTGCAGTAAACCGAAATTTACAATCACCGGTATCGCAGGAAAGAAAGGCTTCGCATCCATCACGATTGAGAAGAGCATGATGAATACCGAGATTGGCTTTGGCAGAAAAGTACTTGGCGTCTTTGAGGATAACAATCTTTCCTTTGAGCATATGCCGTCCGGCATCGATACCATGACGGTATTTGTTCATCAGAGTGAGTTTGCAGCAAAAGAACAGCAGGTTATCGCAGGACTGCATCGTGCCGTACAGCCGGATTCTATTGATCTTGAATCCGATCTGGCGCTGATCGCTGTTGTAGGCCGCGGCATGAGAAGAACGAGAGGCACTGCCGGAAGAATCTTCTCCGCACTGGCACACGCACACGTCAACGTTAAGATGATCGATCAGGGTTCCAGTGAGCTTAACATCATCATCGGCGTGGAGAATCGCGATTTTGAGACGGCAATCAAAGCAATCTATGATATCTTTGTCGTAGCACAGATCTAAAATGAATCTATAAAAAATCTCTGTCAGGAGTCTGAACTTCCGACAGAGATTTTTTTATGGTTTTTATGCCGCCGTATCGCGGGATTCTTTTCGAATGGTGAATGTAAAAATACAGATTACCACACAGCAGATGATCCAGGTCGTCGGTTCGCAGAAGCAGACGGCGCGGTATCCGATCGACGGGACGAGAAACAGGGCGAAGAGTATAAATGCACATCAAAGAGATGATGTCCTGGGTGGAAAGCCATCTGACGGAGCCGCTCACTTTAAAAGAAATCGCCGCAAGCGTTCACCTCTCTCCACGGGAATGTCAGCGGATTTTCAAAGCGTATCTGCACCGGACGCCGATGGAATATCTGCAGTGGAGACGGATTCTCGCAGCGGCAGACAATCTGCGGAACACAAACGAATTTTGCCCTTGTCGTTTTTGGGAACAGATGGTATAATCATTTCATAAATGCAAGACATTTGTGAAAAAATATCATAAAGGAACGAGGATGCAAGATGAAACGACGAGTATTACTGAAATTGAGCGGAGAAGCTCTTGCAGGAGAGAAACACACCGGTTTTGACGAGCCGACCGTCACAAAAGTGGCAAAACAGGTAAAAACTCTGGTAGACCAGGGGATTGAAGTCGGCATCGTAATCGGAGGAGGAAACTTCTGGAGAGGACGCAGTTCCGAAAATATCGACCGTACCAAAGCAGACCAGATCGGTATGCTGGCAACCGTTATGAACTGTATCTATGTATCAGAAATCTTCCGTTCCCAGGGAATGATGACCGCAGTTCTGACTCCATTCCCATGCGGAGAGTTCACAAAAGGATTTTCCAAAGACCGTGCAAACAAATATTTCCAGCACAACATGGTTGTATTCTTTGCCGGCGGTACAGGCCATCCATATTTCTCAACCGATACGGCAACCGTACTTCGCGCGATTGAGATCGAGGCAGACGAGATTCTGCTTGCAAAAGCAGTAGACGGTGTCTACGACAGCGATCCGAAAACAAACCCGGATGCAAAGAAATTTGACGAGATTTCCATTCAGGAAGTCATTGAAAAGGATCTGAAAGTGGTAGATATGACCGCATCCATCCTTTGCAAGGAAAACAAAATGCCGATGCTGGTATTTGGTTTAAATGAAGAGAACAGCATTGTAAATGCTGCAAACGGAAAAATTAACGGCACAAGAGTAACGGTATAATTAATAAAAATTCAGCAGTAAAACACTTGCTGTTTTACTGCGTAAGAAAATGATTCAGGTGTGAGCAGCTCTCCTTTTGCGAAGCAAAACTTTAAATGAGAGCTGCGAATGTCACAGTTCGCAGAACTGTGACCGTATAAGAGATAGCAGGAGGACAAATTTAATATGGCAAATCAGATCGACGAGAGAGTAAAACCGTTTGAGGTAAAAATGGGCAAATCCATTGCAAGCCTCGATTCCGAATTCGGAACCATCCGCGCAGGCCGTGCAAACCCGCACGTACTGGACCGCATTACTGTAGATTACTATGGAACACCGACTCCGCTGCAGCAGGTGGCAAACATCTCTGTTCCGGAAGCACGTATGATCCAGATCCAGCCGTGGGAAGCATCCCTGGTAAAAGAGATCGAGAAAGCGATCATGATGTCTGACCTTGGCATCAACCCGTCCGATGACGGAAGAGTCATCCGTCTGGTATTCCCGGAGCTTACCGAGGACCGTCGTAAAGAGCTGGTAAAAGAGGTAAAGAAAAAAGCAGAGGGCGCAAAGGTAGCCATCCGCAACATCCGCCGCGATGCCAATGATGCGTTCAAGAAACTTGCCAAAGAGGACGTTTCCGAGGACGAAATCAAAGAGCTCGAGGAGCAGACCCAGAAATTAACAGACAAATATATCAAAGAAGTAGATCAGATGGTGGACGTAAAATCCAAAGAAATTATGACCGTGTAATACAAAGAAAACGAGGGGCTGCCTGTCATTTGCAGGCAGCCTGTTATCGTTTACGGAGGAAAAAAGTATGGATAATGAATTAAAAGTGCCGAATCACATCGCCATCATCCTGGACGGAAACGGCAGATGGGCGAAAAAACGCAATATGCCGCGCGGCTACGGCCATATCGTCGGATGCGACAATCTGGAAAAAATGTGTGACGTGATTAAAGACATGGGTGTCAAATATCTGACCGTCTATGCGTTCTCAACCGAGAACTGGAAACGCTCCCGCGCCGAGGTGGAGGGCCTCTTAAAGCTGTTCCGCCAGTATCTGAAACGATGCATCAAAAAAGCACATAAAAATCAGATGCGCGTCAAAATCATCGGAGATCCGAGCGCATTCCCGCAGGATATTCAGGACAGCATTCATGAACTGGAGGAGTGCTCCAAAGATTACGATCACATGTACTTCCAGATCGCAATGAACTACGGTTCCCGCGATGAGATTCTGCGCGGCATGACCCGCATGATCGAGGATGTGAAAAACGGAACTCTCGCAGAGAATGCGTTTGATGAGAACGGAAAACTGACGGAGCAGTGTTTTGAGAGCTACCTCGACACCGCCGGAATCCCGGATCCAGATCTTCTGATCCGTACAAGCGGCGAGCAGCGCCTTTCCAACTACCTGATGTGGCAGCTGGCCTACACGGAATTTTACTTTACCGAGGTTCCGTGGCCGGATTTCCACGAAGAGGAATTGAGAAAAGCCATCGAACAATATAATAACAGAGACCGGCGTTACGGCGGCGTGAAGGAGGAATAAAAAAGATGTTTAAGACAAGACTGTTAAGCGGCATCGTGCTCGTCCTTGTGGCGCTGCTTACGATCTGCAGCGGCGGAACTGTGCTCTATATGACGGTTCTGTGCCTGTCGCTGATCGGTGCAGGAGAGCTGTTCCGCGTGATGAAGGTAAGAGAAGATAAATGGAATCTGTTGGAAATTACGGGCTATGCGGGCGTTGTGATTTTCTATCTGTCCCTGCTGCTTCATGACCCGATGTACCAGATGCTCGCGCTGATCCTGGATCTCGTGCTTCTGATGGCAGTATACGTATTTACTTATCCGAAATACAACGCCAATCAGGTGATGCCGGCGTTCTTTGCGATTGTCTATGTCGGCGTAATGCTTTCCTATGTATATCAGACCCGTATGCTGGACGGCGGAAAATTCCATGTATGGCTGATTTTCCTGTGCTCCTGGGGCTGCGATACGTGTGCATACTGTGTCGGCGTACTCTTTGGAAAACATAAAATGGCGCCGGTTTTAAGCCCGAAAAAATCCGTAGAAGGAGCTGTCGGCGGTGTCGTCGGAGCGATTCTGCTCGGCATCATCTATGCGGCTGCGACAAAGGGCGGCATGGTGGAATACGCCATCATCTGCGGTGTCGGCGCGCTGATCTCCATGGTCGGAGACCTTGCGGCATCCGCAATCAAACGAAATCAGGGCATCAAGGATTACGGAAAGCTGATTCCGGGCCACGGCGGTATTCTTGACCGCTTCGACAGCGTGATCTTTACCGCACCGATCATCTATTTCCTGTCGGTGCTTCTGATTCATTAAAAAAGCTTCCCCTACAGCATAAACGGGAAGCAGATGGGAGAAACTGGAATATGAAGAAAATAGCAATTCTTGGTTCAACCGGTTCGATCGGAACCCAGACCCTCGATGTCGTGCGTGCCAACGGCGATCTTGAGGTGGTCGGCATCAGCGCCGGAAGTAATATTACACTGCTTGAGCAGCAGATCCGGGAATTTCATCCGAAGTTTGCGGCAGTCGGCGATGAGGCGAAAGCGGCAGAACTCCGTGACAGAGTGAAGGATCTTCCTGTAAAAATCGGCAGCGGCATGGACGGCATGATCGAGCTTGCCACGATGCCGGAGAGCGAAATCCTTGTGACAGCGATCGTCGGCATGATCGGCATTCGCCCGACGGTTGCGGCGATGAAGGCAGGAAAAGACATTGCACTGGCAAACAAAGAGACACTGGTAACGGCGGGACACATTATTATGCCGCTGGCAGAGGAATGCGGTGTGCAGATCCTTCCGGTGGACAGTGAGCACTCGGCGATTTTCCAGTGCCTGCACGGGGAAAACAGAAAAGAAATTGAAAAACTTCTGATTACTGCATCCGGCGGTCCGTTCCGCGGAAAAACAAGAGCGGAGCTCGAAAACGTAACGGTAGAGCAGGCGCTCCGTCATCCGAACTGGTCGATGGGGCACAAGATCACGATTGATTCCGCGACACTCGTTAACAAAGGACTGGAAGTCATGGAAGCAAAATGGCTGTTCGGTGTTGATCTCGACCACATCCAGGTTGTGGTACAGCCAAAGAGCATTATCCATTCCATGGTAGAATTTAAAGACGGCGCTGTCATGGCACAGCTTGGCACACCGGATATGAAACTGCCGATCCAGTACGCACTGTATTACCCGGAGCGCCGCTTCCTTGCAGGCGACCGCCTCGACTTTGCGGCGCTGACACAGATCACGTTTGAAGAACCGAATATGGATACCTTCCTCGGCCTTCCGATGGCAATGCAGGCGTCCCGGACGGGCGGCTCCATGCCGACGGTCTTCAATGCGGCAAATGAACGCGCCGTTGCACTGTTCCTCGCGAAGAAGATCCGTTTCCTCGAGATTTACGACGTGATCGCCGGTGCAATGGAAGCACACAAAACGATTGCCGATCCGACGCTGGAGCAGATTCTCGCGGCGGAGCAGGAGACGTATGAATGGATTGCGAACAGATATAAGATGGGAGAATAAGACAGCATGATTGTAAAAATCCTGATAGCCGTACTCATTTTCGGAATCACCGTCATTATCCATGAGCTGGGGCATTTTCTTTTGGCGAAAGCGAATGGTATTACCGTGACGGAATTTTCGATCGGCTTTGGCCCGACGGTGGTAAAGACAGAAAAAGGAGGAACGGTCTATTCCTTAAAACTTCTGCCTTTCGGCGGTGCGTGCCAGATGCTCGGCGAGGACGGTGAAGAGGAGGGGGAAGGAACCTTTAACAGCAAATCCGTGTGGGCAAGAATTTCCGTCGTTGCGGCGGGACCGGTGTTCAACATGATTCTGGCATTTTTCTGCGCAATCTTTGTGATCAGTTACGCGGGAAGTTCCCCGGCGCGCGTCACAGAAGTGGCAGACGGTTCGCCGGAGGCAGAGGCAGGCCTGGAAGCGGGAGATATCATCACTTCCTATGAAGGAAGACATATTTCCATCGGAAAAGAGCTGAACTCTGTGATGACGGTACGGGGTGTGCCGACGGATGAGATTACGCTGGAGGTTAAAAAGGCCGACGGGGAAAAGAAAACGATCACATATGAACCGACGGTGACAACGCGGTATATGATGGGCTTTAACTACGATGACTGTGACCGCGGCATGGAATTCACGTATGTGCAGCAGAATATGCCGCTTGCCGCTGCGGGTGTTGTCGCGGGCGACCTGCTCGTATCGATCAACGGAGCGCCGATCACCTGTGTGGCAGATTTTACTGCTTACCAGACAGAGCATCCTTTCGATGGAAGCGCTGTGACGCTGGAGTATGAGCACAGCGGAAAGACGAAAGAGATTACGGTGACACCGGTTGAAAATACGTATGCGAATGTACAGTTTTCGTATCAGCTCCGGGAGAAACAGTCCCCGATCGGCGTGCTGAAATACAGCGTGCTGGAGATCAAATACTGGGTGCGCACCGTCATTGACAGCGTCAGTATGCTGATCACCGGACAGTATTCTGTGAACGATCTTTCCGGCCCGGTCGGCGTGGTGGATGCGATCGGAACCGCCTATGATGATGTAAAATCGCAGGGCGTTTTGGTTACGGTGATGACGATGCTGAACATGGTGATTCTGCTGTCATCGAACCTTGGCGTCATGAACCTGCTGCCGCTCCCGGCACTCGACGGCGGACGGCTTGTTTTTCTGATCATAGAAGCCATCCGCAGAAAACCAATCCGGCGAGAACTGGAGGGTATGGTTCACTTCGCGGGCCTGGTGCTTCTGATGGCGTTGATGGTCTACGTCATGATCCACGACGTCCAGCGGATCCTGTAAATCGAAAAATGAAAAGCAACAAAGCCTCATATTCTGCATACCATAAAAGGAGTGCAGGATATGGGGCTTTTTTATGAAAAATTTGCGTATGCAGCAGGAAATGACTGACCGCGGGCGGCTGGAAATCCGGGTAAATACAAGAATCCAGGCGCGGCCTGTTTCCGGGGCGCGGGTGACGGTTTCGTATACGGGAGATCCGCAGAATGTGATCGAGGAGCTGATTACCGACGGGGACGGCAGAACGGAGACGCTGGATCTGGCGACGCCGCCGCTCGAGTACAGTCTGGAACCGAATGTGAATCAGCCGTATTCCGAATATACGGTGAAAGTGGAGGCGGAAGGGTATGAACCGGTTGAAGTGACGGGCTCCGAGCTTCTTTCAGGAGAACAGTCCGTCCAGCAGGTGGACCTCAAACTGGCAGAGGGCGCAGCGTTTGCGGATGTGACGATCCCGGACCATACGTTGTTCGGCGAATATCCGGCGAAAATTCCGGAAAGTGAGATCAAGCCGACGAGGGAGAGCGGTGAGATTGTGCTGTCCCGTGTCGTGATCCCGGAGTATATCATCGTCCACGACGGAGCGCCGACCGACAGCACGGCACGCGACTATTATGTGCGGTACCGCGACTACATCAAAAACGTGGCGTGCTCGGAAATCTATGCAACATGGCCGGATGCGGCGATCCGGGCGAATATCCTCGCAATCATGTCATTTACGCTGAACCGTGTCTATACAGAATGGTACCGCAACAAGGGATACGATTTTACGATCACTTCGTCGACGGCCTACGATCACAAATGGATTTACGGCAGGAATATTTTCGACAGCATTTCCCTTGTGGTCGATGAGATTTTTGCTGATTACCTGTCGCGCCCGAATGTGAAACAGCCGATTCTGACGCAGTACTGTGACGGAAACCGTGTGAGCTGCCCGAACTGGATGAGCCAGTGGGGGTCCAAAAACCTGGCGGACCAAGGGTATTCAACGATTCAGATTCTCCGCAATTATTATGGAGACAATATGTATATCAACACGGCGGAGGAGATTTCCGGCATCCCGTCCTCCTGGCCGGGGTATGACCTCACCATCGGCTCGTCCGGGAACAAGGTACTGCAGATACAGGAGCAGCTGAACGTGATTGCGGAGGTGTATTCATCGATTCCGACGGTCTATGAAAATGGCTATTTCGATGAAGAGACGCAGGACGCCGTCGAAGCGTTCCAGCGGCTGTTCGGCCTGCCGGTTTCCGGCATTGTGGATTATCCGACGTGGTACAAAATTCAGTCGATTTATGTGGCTGTGACGAGGATTGCGGAGCTGCAGTAGGTATACAAAAGTCTTTATAAGGGGCGTGTTTTCTGCGAAAAAACGCGGAAAATGCGCCTTTTCTGCGGCTTTTGAAACGGATCAGAAAAATTTTAAAACTGTCAAGAAAAAATACTTGACACCCAGCATCATTTCGTGTATGATAACCAAGGTGATCGCAATGGAAAAAATATTGGAACAGACATTACTGTATGATTTTTACGGCGAACTTCTGACTGAACATCAGCGTCAGGTATATGAGGACGTGGTGCTCAACGATTTTTCCCTGAGCGAGGTTGCGGCAGCGCGGGGCATTTCCCGCCAGGGAGTCCACGATCTGGTCAGACGCTGCAACAAGACACTGGAAGAGTATGAAGAAAAGCTTCATCTGGTACAACGCTTTGTGCAGATCCGGGAGAATGTAAACGAGATCCGAAAGCTGACAGATCCTTCTGGTGATACCCCGAAAGAAGATGTGATGCAGCGGATTGCAGCAATTGCATCGGATATATTAGAGGAGCTTTGAGCATGGCATTTGAAAGTTTAACCGAGAAACTCCAGAATGTTTTCAAAAATCTCAGAAGCAAGGGCCGCCTGACCGAGGCGGATGTAAAGACTGCGCTGAAGGAAGTAAAAATGGCACTTCTCGAGGCGGATGTCAGCTTCAAAGTAGTAAAACAGTTTATCAAATCCGTACAGGAGCAGGCAGTCGGACAGGACGTCATGAACGGACTGAATCCGGGTCAGATGGTCATTAAAATCGTAAATGACGAGCTGGTTAAGCTGATGGGTTCCGAGACAACGGAAATCGCACTGCGCCCGGCGAGCGAAGTTACCATTATTATGATGGCAGGTCTTCAGGGAGCCGGTAAAACAACCACAACCGCAAAGATTGCAGGAAAGTTAAAAGCCAAGGGAAGAAAACCTCTCCTTGCAGCCTGCGACGTATACCGCCCGGCAGCGATCAAACAGCTGCAGGTCAACGGAGAAAAGCAGGGCGTGGAAGTGTTCGCTATGGGAGATAAAAACCGTCCGGTGGATATCGCAAAGGCAGCGCTGGTGCATGCAAAGACAAACGGCTTTAACGTATTGATTCTGGATACCGCAGGCCGTCTGCACATCGATGAAGAGATGATGCAGGAGTTACAGGATATCAAAGCGGCTGTTCCTGTGGATCAGACCCTTTTGGTAGTAGACGCTATGACCGGACAGGACGCAGTCAATGTGGCCGAGATGTTCAGCAATAAAGTCGGCATCGACGGTGTAGTACTTACAAAATTAGATGGTGACACCAGAGGCGGTGCGGCACTTTCAATCCGTGCAGTTTCCGGCAAACCAATTCTCTATGTCGGCATGGGCGAAAAGCTTTCGGATCTGGAGCAGTTTTATCCGGACCGTATGGCGTCCCGTATCCTCGGCATGGGCGATGTGATGAGCCTGATTGAAAAAGCGCAGGCAAACATCGACGAAGAAAAAGCAAAAGCCATGGAACAGAAGATGAAGAAGGCGCAGTTCGACTTCAACGATTATCTGGATTCCATGGAGCAGATGCGCAATATGGGCGGCATCTCCAGCATCCTGAATATGCTTCCGGGCGTCGGCGCGAAAATGAAGGGTCAGGATCTTGAGAGCATGGTGGATGAAAAAGACATGGCAAGAAAGGAAGCTATTGTACTTTCTATGACGCCAAAGGAAAGAGAAAACCCGGATCTCATCAATCCGTCGAGAAAGCAGAGAATTGCAAAAGGCGCCGGTGTTGACATCGCGGAGGTAAACCGTTTCATCAAACAGTTTGAACAGTCAAGAAAAATGATGAAACAGATGACCGGAATGGTCGGTAAGGGTGGTAAAAGAGGAGGATTCAAACTTCCCTTTTAGCATAAAAGAAAAAATATAAATAAATACATGAATTTACAATGGAGGTAAAGAAAAATGGCAGTAAAAATGAGATTAAGAAGAATGGGACAGAAGAAAGCTCCTTTTTATAGAATCGTTGTAGCAGATTCCAGATCCCCAAGAGACGGACGTTTCATCGAGGAGATCGGAACTTACGATCCGAACCGCGAGCCGAGCGCAATCAGCTTCAACGAGGAGGCTGCTAAAAAATGGCTGGCTAACGGCGCACAGCCGACCGAAATCGTTGCCAAACTCTTAAAACAGGCTGGTATCGAGAAATAATTCATACGGGGGTATCTTGTAATGAAAGAACTTATCGAAGTAATTGCAAAATCTCTGGTTGATCATCCATCTGAGGTAGTTGTGACAGAAACCGTCAGCGGTGATGACCTTCTGCTGGAACTCAAAGTAGATCCGTCAGATATGGGAAAAGTCATCGGACGTCAGGGACGCATTGCGAAAGCAATCCGTACGGTTGTAAAAGCAGCTTCCTCAAAGAGCGACAGAAAAGTTGTCGTAGAAATTTTACAGTAAGTAAAAGATAGGAAAAGGAACCGACAGTTGTTGCCGGTTCCTTTCTTTACGCGGGCAACGAGACAAAGTCCGTGCTTGCACGGGACCTTGGCGACTGCCGCGATAACTTGAGAAACTCGCAAAGCGTGTTTCTCAAGTCGCAATACACAGTAGAACTGGTTGGAAAGGGTTTTTGAATGGAAGAATATTTGCAGATTGGCGTAATTACCACAACCCACGGCGTACGCGGTGAGGTAAAGGTATACCCGACGACAGATCCGGAGCGTTTTCTTTCTCTGGACCGCGTTTTTCTCGATACAGGAAAAGAAAAAAAAGAACTCCATGTAACTGGCGTGCGTTTTTTCAAACAGCTTGCCATTGTAAAATTCAAAGGAATTGACAACATCAACGATATCGAACGGTATAAAGGCTGCAGCCTCTATGTGACGAGAGAGGATGCCATTCCGCTGGAAGAGGACGAATACTATATCGCAGACCTGCAGGGAATGCAGATGTACACCGAGGACGGCGAACTGTTCGGCACGCTCCGCGATGTGATGGAGACCGGTGCGAACGACGTCTATATTGTAGATTCGAAAGAGCACGGAGAGGTTCTGATTCCGGCGATCCATGACTGCATTCTGGATGTGGACCTGGATGAGCAGAAGATGACGATTCACCTTCTTCCGGGCCTGATTGACTGATAAAGAGAGTAAAGAACGATGAAATATCATATTCTGACGCTGTTTCCCGAGATGATCGAGCAGGGGCTGCACACCAGCATCCTAGGAAGAGCCATCAACAACGGCTATATTTCCCTCGAGACGACGAATATCCGGGATTTTTCAGCAAATAAATTCAACCGCGTGGACGATTACCCGTACGGCGGCGGTGCGGGCATGGTCATGGAGGCGGAGCCGGTGTTCCGCGCCTACCAGTCGGTAGCCGAAAAGATCGGGAAAAAGCCGCGCACGGTCTATCTGACACCGCAGGGAAAAGTACTGAACCAGACGATGGTGGAAGAGCTGGCGCTTGAGGACGATCTTGTGCTGCTCTGCGGCCACTATGAGGGCATCGATGACCGCGTACTGCAGGAAGTGGTAACGGACTATATCTCGATCGGGGATTATGTTTTAACAGGCGGAGAACTCGGTGCAATGGTGCTGGTGGATGCGGTATCGCGGTTTGTGCCGGGTGTCTTAAGCAACGAGGAATCTTCGCAGTTTGAGTCACTGCAGGACAACCTGCTTGAGTATCCGCATTACACAAGACCGGAGACATGGCACGAGAAAAAAGTTCCGGAGGTGCTTCTTTCCGGTGACCACAAAAAGATCGAAGCATGGCGTCATGAGGCATCCCTGGTGCGGACAGCCGAGCGGCGGCCGGACCTTCTGGAAAATGCATTCCAGATTTCCTGCGCATGCAATGAAAAAGAGGAATCGTCTGCCTGGGCGCACGATCTTTTGGCAGGCATGACACGCTATGGTGTAAGCCTTGATCTCGGACGAAAGAAGATCCGGAAACAGAAAAATCTGTTTGATGACCATGATTTGCTGATTCTGCAGCTTCCGGGAACGCTTGAGGAGGGTATGAAAGCAAAGAGCGAGTATATCCGCAGCTTTGCCGGAAAAGAAACACCGCTGGTGTTTTTGTGCCCGGACGGATTCTCAGAAGAGGAAGAAAAACTCGAAGAGCAGCTGGAAAAAAACGGTTTCCGTCTGGTCGCACGGCTTACCGGCATACAGTCCGCGGACGGCCTGCAGCGGTTTTCTTTCGCGCTTCGCAGTCTGCTGTACAGCGGCGAATGGAAAGTGAAAAAAATACTTGCATCTGCGGATGCATTATAGTATAATATATCTTGTTGTGAGTAAAGAGATGGTCCGCTGTTGCAAAAAGGCATTAAGAACATCCAGGGTAAAAAAAGGAGATAAAGAAATGAACGACATTATTAAGAAAATCGAAGATGCACAGTTAAAAGCAGAAGCACCGGAGTTCCGCGTTGGTGATACCGTTAAAGTTTACGGTAAAATCAAAGAGGGTAACCGCGAGCGTATCCAGGTATTCGAAGGCGTTGTCCTGAAAAGACAGGGCGGCGGAAGCAAAGAGACCTTCACTGTTCGTAAGAGCTCTAACGGCGTAGGCGTTGAGAAAACATGGCCGGTACACTCTCCGAACGTTGAGAAAGTAGAAGTTATCAGACGTGGTAAAGTAAGACGTGCGAAACTGAACTACTTAAGAGACCGTGTTGGTAAAGCAGCGAAAGTGAAAGAGCTGGTAAAATAATAAGTCGTTAAAAGGATGGCCGGAGGAACATGAGCAATTGTGTTTCTCCGGTTTTGTCTTACGGAGAATTACACTATGGGTATGAATACCAGATATGTAAAAGAATATTTCTACAAGAAAAAGATCCGTTCCATGTTTGTATGGAATCTGGAAATCATCGCAGCGATTCTTCTTGCGGCGGCATTTTCCTGGTTTTTCTGCAGAAGTGTCGTGGTGCAGGAGGGCTCGATGGAGCCGACTCTCGTGCCGGGGGAGCGTGTGCTGATGGACTCCGCCTGGTACCGCTTAAGTTCTCCGAAACGCGGGGATATCATCGCGTTCCGGACGAGTGAGGACAAGAAGGCGAGCATCCACATCAAGCGTGTGATTGCGCTGCCGGGCGAGACGGTACAGATCAAAGACGGACAGATCCTCATCAACGGGGAAGTCTATAATGAAAAAGATGAATTTCCGGCCATCACAAACGCGGGACTTGCCTCCGAGCCGATCACGGTCGGGAAGGGACAGTACTTTGTGCTCGGCGACAACCGGAACAACAGCGAGGACAGCCGCCACAACGGCATGGGACTCGTGGATTCGGACCGCATTGTCGGAAAGCTCTGGTTTACGATTTCGCCGTGGAAGAAAATCGGTTTCGTGTAAACGCAGCATAGAAGGAGAAGAAACATGAATTATCAGTGGTACCCGGGTCATATGACGAAGGCCCGCAGACAGATGCAGGAAGACTTAAAGCTCATCGACCTGATGATTGAGCTGGTCGATGCGAGAGTTCCTGCAGCGAGCCGCAACCCGGATATAGATGAACTTGGAAAGAACAAAGCACGGCTGATCCTGCTGAACAAATCGGACCTTGCCGATGAGCGCGGAAACGATGCCTGGATGGAATATTTCAAAGGAAAGGGATATTCTGTTGTGAAGGTCAATTCCCGTTTCGGAGCCGGTATGAAAGCGATCAACAGCGCCGTACAGGAGGCCTGCAAAGAGAAAATCGAGCGCGACCGCAAACGCGGCATCCTGAACCGTCCGGTCCGCGCGATGGTTGTCGGTATTCCAAACGTCGGAAAATCGACATTTATCAATGCGTATGCGGGCAGAGCCTGTGCGAAGACCGGAAACAAACCGGGCGTCACGAAGGGAAAACAATGGATCCGTTTGAGTAAACAGCTGGAGCTTCTGGACACACCTGGTATCCTGTGGCCGAAGTTTGAGGACCAGCAGGTGGGACTGCATCTTGCGATGATCGGTTCCATCAACGATGAGATCCTGAACGTGGAGGAGCTGGCGCTGTCCGTCATCGATTATCTGACGGCAGAGTATCCGGGAACGCTGGAGAAACGCTTTGGCTTTGAAGGTGTGACGGATCGTGTGGAAATCCTGGGTGAGATTGCGCGTGTGCGCGGCTGCCTGAAAAAGGGAAATGAGCTCGATTACGAAAAAGCAGCACGGCTTCTGATGGATGATTTCCGGAGCGGAAAGCTCGGCAGAATCACGCTGGAAAAACCGGAATAAATGGATTTATCAAAATAAAAAATGCGGAGAACAACGATGACAGAGAAAAAACAATCGATATCCGCCATACGGGAAATTTTTGCGGCAGCTTCGGAGACGGAGCTGCCCGCCCTTTATCTGGAATATGAAGAGGATTCCCGTGCCGGCGTACAAAATCTGATTCAAAAATACCAGAAACAGGAAGAGGCCTTAAAAAAAGAGCGCGAGCGCACGGAACAGATGAAGATCTACGAACACAAATATGAGGATCTTGGCTGGATCTGCGGCATCGACGAGGTCGGAAGAGGCCCTCTGGCGGGCCCTGTGGTCGCAGGTGCGGTCATTCTGCCGCGTGACAGTAAAATCCTGTATCTGAACGATTCCAAGCAGCTGACGGCCAAAAAACGCGACGAGCTGTACGATGTGATCATGCGCGAGGCAGTGGCCGTCGGCATCGGCTATGCCTCCCCGGCGCGGATCGACGAGATCAATATTTTACAGGCAACGTACGAGGCGATGCGGGAGGCGATCAGCAAGCTTTCCGTGAAGCCGGATGTACTCTTAAACGATGCGGTGAAAATCCCGCAGGTGGACATCCGCCAGGTGCCGATCATCAAGGGAGATGCCAAGAGTGTTTCGATTGCGGCGGCAAGTATTGTTGCGAAGGTGACAAGGGACCGCCTGATGGAAGAGTACGACAAGGTGCTTCCGGGCTACGGTTTTGCATCGAACAAGGGCTACGGTTCGGCAGAGCATATCGCTGCTTTAAAAGAAATCGGCCCGTCACCGATCCACCGGCAGTCGTTTATCGGCCATTTCGTGTAAAGGCACTGCATCAAAAAAAGGAGAGGGTATCGCATTTGAACCAGCGGGAAGTAGGAACGAGACAGGAGAGCCGTGCGGCAGAATATCTGGAAAGCCTGGGATATCACATCCTAGTGCGGAATTTCCGGTGCCGCTTCGGTGAGATCGACCTGATCGCAAAACAGGACGACACATACATTTTTATCGAAGTAAAATACCGCACCGGCCGGACAGCCGGAGACCCGACAAGCGCCGTGGATGGAAAGAAACAGAAGAAAATTTCAAAAACAGCAGATTACTACCGCATGCTCCACCAGATCCCGATGGATGTGCCCTGCCGTTTCGACGTCGTGGCAGAGACACCGGAGGAGATCCGCGTCTATGCGAACGCGTTTTATTATCAGGGGAGCGGCTGGTAGGAAGGGAGTTTTTATGATACCAATTCAATGGAAACAAAACGATAAAAAAACGATGCATGTCAACGAGGCGGAAAACGGCGTGGTCTATCTGACCTGGCCGGCGATTGAGAAAATTGAGGGCATCCGCCATGCATTTTCCACACGGATCGGCGGGGTGAGTAAGGAACATCTTTCCAGCATGAATCTCAGCTTTTCGCGCGGCGACGATCCGGCGAATGTGCGGGAGAATTACAGAAGATTCTGTGAGGCGGCGGGGTTTGAAGTGGAAAACATTGTTACCTCCGATCAGGCACACACAACGAAGGTCCGTTATGTGACGAAAGCAGACTGCGGCAGCGGCGTGACAAGAGACCGCGATTTTCATGATATTGACGGTATGATCACTGACGAGCCGGGCGTCGTACTTGCGACATTCTATGCGGACTGCGTGCCGCTCTACTTTGTCGACCCGGTGCACCGTGCAATTGGACTTTCACATTCCGGCTGGCGTGGAACGGTCCACAAGATGGGACAGGCAACGCTCGATGCGATGCACGAACGGTTTGGAACAGAAGCAAAAGATGTGATCGCAGCCGTCGGCCCGTCGATCTGCCAGGACTGCTACGAGGTGAGCGGTGACGTGATCGAAGAGTTCCGGGCAGCATTCCCGGAAACACTGCATGAGAAACTGTTCTACGGAAAACCAGATGGAAAATACCAGTTAAATCTCTGGGAGGCGAATCATCAGATCCTTCTTGCAGCAGGAGTGCCGGAGAAGCAGATTCATCTGCCGAACCTCTGCACCTGCTGCAACCCGGATTTCCTGTATTCCCACCGTGCATCGAAGGGAAAAAGAGGAAACCTCGCGGCATTCCTTTCCTTGGTCTGAAAACAGGATCGAAAACAGAATAGAAAGCATCAAAAAACGGACCTGGAAAAAACAGATCCGTTTTTTTGCTGTATGCATCCGGCGGACACAAAATCGATTATCTGTGTTTTGCCAGCAGCTTATTGATTTTCTCTGTCGTAGACTGTACTTTTGCAACGGATACGTCGTGGTTAAGCGTATCGATGATGCTTGCCATATATTTGCTCATCTCAGCCGGCTCATACCAAGGACGGGAAACGAGTTCCGGTGTACGGTAGGTCAGGTCGGTGGTGATGACTTTGCTGATATAGCCTTTCTCATAGTAAGCATCGAATTTCTCCAGACCATCGGTGAAGAGGCCGAAGGTGGTGCAGACAAAGACGTGGTCAGCGCCGCGCTCTTTGACCTGTTTTGCAACGTCGAGCATACTCTCACCGGAGGAGATCATATCGTCGATGATGACAACATCTTTTCCTGCTACGGAATCGCCGAGAAACTCATGTGCCACGATCGGGTTCTTTCCGTTTACGATGGTGGAGTAATCTCTTCTCTTATAGAACATACCCATATCGACGCCGAGCACGTTGGAGAAGTATACGGCACGCGCCATCGCTCCCTCGTCCGGGCTGATGATCATCAGATGATCGTTGTCGATCGTCAGATCCGGAACGGAACGAAGAAGGGCTTTTAAAAACTGGTAGGTTGGCATGAAGTTGTCAAAGCCGCCGAGCGGAATTGCGTTCATGACACGAGGATCGTGTGCGTCGAAGGTGATAAAGTTGGAAACACCCATGTTCATCAGCTCCTGCAGAGCAAGTGCGCAGTCGAGAGACTCACGTTTGGTGCGCTTATGCTGTCTTCCTTCATAAATGAAAGGCATGATTACGTTGATCCGGTGTGCTTTTCCTGTTGCAGCAGCGATGATACGTTTCAGATCCTGATAATGGTCATCCGGTGACATGTGGTTCTCGTAGCCGCAGACCTTGTAGGTGATGCTGTAGTTGCAGACATCAACCAGGATGTAAAGATCGGCACCGCGGACGGATTCGTTGATCTTTCCTTTTGCTTCGCCGGAACCGAAACGCGGGCACTCGCAGTCAATCAGAAAAGAATCCTCGGAATATCCGGAAAAGGAAACCCCGTTGCGGCGCTCGGCGAGCTCTTTACGGAACTGAACCAGATACGCATCAACTTTTTTTGCCATTTCCATACTGCCCGGCAGAGCTGCGAGCTTTAACGGAGCAACCGGAATGGAATTTTCAAGTAAATCTAAATTAGCCATACAAACCTCCAGTAATCGACATTTTTTACAAACCATTTACTTCCTATTTATATCATCTTGGGAAAGGGCGCGTCAAGCAAAAAACGAAAGAATCCTTGCTTTTTGTGCAGGTTGTTGTTATTATAATGGATGAATGTCCGGAAGGTATGCAAAAAAAGCACGCTTTTTACTGGGCAAAGAGAAGTTATAAAGAAGTAAATGGAAAGGCCAAAACGTAAGATCTGTGAAAAACAAGACGAAACACATTATCAAGACAATAGAACCGGGCAGTATTGCCGAAGAACTGGAACTCGAACCGGGAGATGAACTGCTCCGCGTGAACGGGGAAATTATCGAGGACGTCTTCGATTACCACTTCCAGACCAACGACACGTATCTGGAACTCACGATCCGGAAAAAGGACGGCGAGGAATGGGACCTGGAAATCGAAAAAGAGTATGACGAGGAAATCGGCATCACATTCGAGAACGAGTTCATGGATCAGTACCGTTCCTGCAGCAACAACTGCATTTTCTGCTTCATCGATCAGATGCCGCCGGGAATGCGTCCCACCTTGTATTTTAAGGATGACGATTCGCGTCTGTCCTTCCTGCAGGGAAATTATATTACACTGACCAACATGAGCGACCACGATATCGACCGGATTATCCGCTACCATCTGGCACCGATCAATATTTCGTTCCAGACAACGAACCCCGAGCTCCGCTGCAAAATGCTGCACAACCGTTTTGCGGGCAATATCTTTCCGAAGGTCCAGCGCCTTTACGAGGCGGGAATCGAGATGAATGGACAGATTGTGCTCTGCAAGGGATACAACGACGGCGCAGAGCTGGAGCGCAGTATTTCGGATCTGTCAAAATATCTGCCGCATCTGAAAAGTGTTTCGGTTGTCCCGGTCGGACTTTCGAAGTACCGCGACGGACTGGCGCCTCTGGAACCGTTTACCAGGGAGGATGCAAAAGAAGTTCTTGCCACGATTCACAAATGGCAGAAAAAGCTGTATGAACAGTGGGGACTTCACTTTATCCATGCTGGTGATGAATGGTATCTGCTGGCGGGAGAGCCGATCCCGGAGGAGGAAAATTACGATGGCTATATCCAGCTGGAAAACGGAGTGGGAATGCTCCGGCTTCTGGAGGACGAGGTTGCGGAAGAACTTTCGAAACGAGAAGGGGACGACCGTCACCGCCATGTAACGATTGCGACCGGAAAAGCTGCGGCGCCGTCGTTGGAAAAACACATGCAGAAAATTCGTGAAAAATATCCGAATGTACAGGCGGAGGTTATCACGATTATCAACTATTTCTTTGGAGAATCCATTACCGTATCCGGTCTGATTACCGGAAAGGATCTGATGGAGCAGTTAGAGGGAAGAGATCTTGGCGACTGCCTGCTGCTTCCGTGCAACATGCTCCGTTCGGGAAAAAACGTCTTTCTCGATGATGTGACGGTGGAAGAGGTGGAAGAGCGCCTGAAAACACCGGTACAGATTATCGATGAGCCGGGCAGCGACCTGGTGAAAGCCGTTGTGGAGGAAAACCAGGAGACGATACACAGAAGGAGAACAATGTATGAGCAAGCCGATTGTAGCAATTGTGGGCCGGCCAAACGTGGGTAAATCCACCCTGTTTAATGTATTAGCCGGAGACAATATTTCGATTGTAAAAGACACACCGGGTGTAACCCGTGACCGTATTTATGCCGACGTGGAGTGGCTGAACCACAAATTTACGCTGGTAGACACCGGCGGTATTGAGCCGGAATCCAAAGATATCATTCTCTCCCAGATGAGAGACCAGGCGCAGATCGCCATTGATACCGCAAATGTCATCATCTTCATCACTGACGTCCGTCAGGGCCTTGTAGATGCCGATGCAAAAGTAGCTGATATGCTCAGAAGAAGCCGCAAGCCGGTTGTGCTGGTGGTCAACAAAGTCGACAACTTCGACCGTCAGATGATGGATGTTTATGAATTCTATAACCTCGGCATCGGAGAGCCGCACGCCATTTCCGCATCCGGAAAGCTCGGCATCGGCGATATGCTCGATGAGGTGACAGGATACTTTGATCCGGAGATGGAAAACGAGGAGGAGAGCGAGATTCCGCGCATCGCCATTGTCGGAAAACCGAACGTCGGAAAATCCTCCCTGGTCAACAAACTGCTGGGCTCGAACCGTGTCATCGTATCCGATATCGCCGGAACGACGCGCGATGCGATCGATACCACGATCATGCACAATGGAAATGAATATATTTTCATCGATACCGCAGGTCTTCGAAAGAAAAACAAGATCAAAGAGGAGCTGGAGCGGTACAGCATCATCCGTACAGTATCTGCCGTAGAGCGCGCAGATGTCGTCGTTCTTCTGATCGATGCAACCGAGGGTGTCACCGAGCAGGATGCCAAAATTGCCGGTATCGCCCATGAGCGTGGAAAAGGTATGATCATTGCGGTAAATAAATGGGATGCCTTGGAAAAAGATGACAAGACGATCTACCGCTTTACCGAAAAAGTAAGAAATACATTGGCTTACATGCCGTACGCAGAGCTTCTTTTCATCTCTGCGAAGACAGGACAGCGTCTTCCGAAGCTGTTCGAGACGATCGACATGGTTCTGCAGTACCAGAACCTGCGCGTACAGACCGGTGTCCTGAACGAGATTCTGACCGAGGCAATGGCAATGCAGCAGCCGCCGTCAGACCGTGGAAAACGACTGAAAATCTACTACATGACACAGGTTTCGGTCAAACCGCCGACATTTGTTATTTTCGTCAACGACAAAGAACTGATGCATTTCTCCTATGTTCGATATCTGGAGAATAAAATCAGAGAGTCGTTCGGCTTCCGCGGCACACCGCTGAAATTCATCATCAGAGAACGAAAAGAGAAGGAGCAGTAAAGAGTTATGGTACGGATCATATGCCTTTTGATCGGATACGCATTTGGCCTTTTTCAGACCTCATATATTTATGGAAGGACGAAGGGAATTGATATCCGGGAACACGGCAGCGGAAACGCAGGAACGACCAACGCGCTCCGGACTTTAGGGAAAAAAGCAGGCGCCATCACGCTTGCCGGCGACTGCATCAAATGCATTCTGGCGGTCCTGACGGTACGCCTGATCTTCGGTGCATCGCACCCGGAAATGCTGAAACTGCTGACGGTGTATGCTGCGGCTGGAACGATTCTCGGCCACAACTTCCCGTTTTACTTAGGCTTCCGCGGCGGAAAAGGAATCGCTGCGACCGCGGGTCTGATTATCTCGTTTGACTGGAGAATCACGCTGGTCTGTGCAGCGCTGTTTTTCCTGAATCTTGCAGTAACACACTATGTTTCCCTCGGTTCCATGATGGTTTACGTTGTCTTTTTTGCGATGGCCGTTATCATGGGACAGGCGGGCTGCTTTGCGCTGGAACCGCCGTATCTCTATGAGATGTACGTGGTGATCGCACTTCTTGCCGTGCTTGCCTTCTGGGAGCACCGTGCAAACATCAAGCGCCTCATCGCGGGAACAGAGCGGAAAACGTATTTATCCAAAAAGTCGGAGAAATAAAATATGGCAAAGATTAGTATCATCGGAGCAGGAAGCTGGGGAACCGCCCTCGGCCTCCTGCTCTGCAACAACGGGCATGACGTGACGATCTGCTCGGAAAATGAAAAGGAAATTGAGAGCTTAAAGGAACACAGAGAGCATCTGACGAAGCTTCCGGGCGTAAAACTGCCGGATGAAATGAAGTTCACCTGCGATGTGCGCGGCTCCCTTTCAGGACAGGACATCCTTGTGATGGCAAAAGCATCCCCGTACGTGCGAACCACATGTAAAAAGTATGCGGCGGATATTCCGGACGGCCAGCTCATCGTCAATGTGGCAAAAGGCGTGGAAGCCGATACCCTGATGACGATGTCTCAGATCATCGAGGAGGAAGTGCCGGGAGCGAATGTCGTTGTTCTCTCCGGACCGAGCCACGCAGAGGAAGTCGGCCGTGGCCTGCCGACCACGATCGTTGTCGGCGCGCATGACCGCGAGAGCGCACTGTATGTGCAGAATGTGTTCATGAGTCCGGTCTTCCGCGTTTACACAAGCCCGGACATCACGGGAATTGAACTTGGCGGAGCTCTGAAAAATGTCATCGCACTGGCAGCCGGAACGGCGGATGGTCTTGGCTACGGCGACAATACGAAAGCGGCTCTGATTACCCGCGGGATCGCGGAAATTGCACGGCTCGGTACGGCGATGGGTGCCCATGCGGAAACCTTCTACGGTCTTTCCGGTATCGGCGACCTGATTGTAACGTGTGCTTCCGTTCACAGCCGGAACCGGAAAGCCGGATACCTGATCGGCCAGGGCAGAACGATGCAGCAGGCGATGGATGAGGTTCAGATGATCGTCGAGGGCGTCTATTCCGCAAAAGCGGGTCTTACCCTGTCGAAAAAATTCGGAATCGAAACGCCGATCATTCAGGCAGTCAATCAGGTTCTGTTTGAAAACAAAAACCCGAAACAGGCTGTGGATGAACTGATGCAGCGTATGAAAAAAGACGAACTCGCCCCGGATCTCTGGGAGCGGTAAAAATAAGAAACCTGTCACTTCTGTGAAATGATACAGAGACGGCAGGTTCTTTTTTTGTGCAGACCGAAATTTTTCAGCAAAAATACGGGAAAAAGATGACAATACTTTCGAAATCAAGTATAGTAATAGAAAGCGGAATAATTTTAACTGAAAAGATGCGGAGGAAAATACAGCAGGAGGAAGAAAGAATGAGAGGAGTAGAAACAAGAATTCAGGAAATCCGCCATGCCATTTTTACGGAAGTTGCAAAAATGGCGTATGACGTGGACTCCCCGGTGGAAAAGACGATCGAGGAAATTCCTTACCGTGTAATTCCCGGTGAGGTCGGAAATTTTAGAAATGATGTGTTTCTGGAGCGGGCGATTGTAGGAGAGCGGCTTCGCCTTGCAATGGGACTTCCGTGCAGAAGCGCGGCAGAGCACGCCCCGATCTCGGACAATATCAAACTGGCGGACCAGGCGGAGACGTATTATACACCGCCGCTCATTAATGTCATCAAATTTGCATGCAACGCCTGTCATGAAAAACGGGTTCTGATCACGGAGGGATGTCAGGGGTGTCTTGCACATCCGTGCGTGGAAGTCTGTCCGAAAAAGGCCATTACGCTGGACCGCACCAATGGACGATCCTATATTGATCAGGATAAATGCGTCAAATGTGGTCAATGTGCCAAGGTATGCGGATACCAGGCTATTATCATTCAGGAGCGTCCGTGTGCGAGAGCCTGCGGAATGGATGCCATCGGTTCAGATGAGAACGGAAAAGCGGATATCGATTACGAGAAATGTGTATCCTGCGGCCAGTGTCTCGTCAACTGCCCGTTCGGCGCTATTTCGGACAAATCCCAGATCTTCCAGGTAATCCGTGCGATCCAGTCGGGAGAGCGCGTCTATGCAGCGCTGGCACCGGCGTTTGTCGGCCAGTTCGGACCGAAAGTAACGCCTGGAAAACTGCGTGCGGCGATGAAAAAGCTCGGTTTTGCGGATGTCTTTGAAGTTGCGATCGGAGCGGATCTCTGTGCGGCACAGGAGGCAGAGGATTTTGTGAACGAAGTTCCGGAGAAACTGCCGTTTATGGCGACATCCTGCTGTCCGGCCTGGTCTGTAATGGCGAAGAAACTGTTCCCGGATTACGCAAACTGTATCTCGATGGCACTGACTCCGATGACGCTGACGGCGCGTCTGATCAAGAAACACAATCCGAATGCGAAGGTTGTCTTTGTCGGACCGTGTGCGGCGAAAAAACTGGAGGCCATGCGCCAGTCTGTCCGCAGTGAGGTGGACTTCGTTCTGACGTTTGAAGAGATGTCGGGCATTTTCGATGCGCGCCAGGTAGATGTGAGTGCACTTGAGGAAGATCCGGACGGCGTCAGCGATGCATCGGTGGACGGAAGAAACTTTGCTGTCTCCGGCGGCGTTGCAAAATCTGTGGAAAATGTAATCCGTGAAAAATACCCGGACCGCGAAATCAAGATGGCAAATGCAGAAGGTCTGAAGGAATGCCGGAAACTGCTGACAATGGCGAAGGCCGGAAAGTACAACGGTTATCTTCTCGAAGGCATGGCCTGTCCGGGCGGATGCGTGGCAGGAGCCGGCACGATGCAGTCAATCAAAAAGTCGCAGGCGGCAGTCAACAAATATGCGGCGCAGGCAAAACACAAGATTTCCAGCCAGACAGAATATGTAAAAGAACTGGACAAGCTGGTAGACTAAAAAGAACAGCAAGGTGGAGACAAAAGTGAAAAAGAAAAGAAAGATGGGCTTTGCGGCAGCGATTCTTGCAATGGTACTTCTGTTTGCAGGATGCGGCCAGACAGAGACAAAGACGGAGAGCAGCACAGCGGCATCGGAAACAGAAGATGAGACACTGGTCCATGTGCTTGCATTAAAAGGACCGACCAGCATGGGAATGGTAAAAATGATGAGCGATAACGACAGCAAAGAATCACCTGCGGACACGTTTGAACTTGCCGCTGCCCCGGATGAGGTCAGCGCAAAACTGGTACAGGGAGAGGTGGATATCGCCGCGGTTCCGGCGAACCTTGCAAGCGTACTCTACAACAAGACAAACGGCGGCGTGCAGGTGCTCGCAGTCAATACGCTCGGTGTCCTTTATATCGTCGAGGACGGCGATACCGTACATTCCATTGCGGATCTGAAAGGCAGAACCATTTATGCGGGCGGCAAAGGTGCAACTCCGGAGTATGCTTTGAATTATATCCTCGAAAAGAACGGCCTCGTACCGGGTGAGGACGTAACGATCGAGTGGAAGAGCGAACACGCCGAGTGCGTGGCAGCACTTGCAGAAGATGCCGATGGAATCGCCATGCTGCCGCAGCCGTTTGTAACGACGGCACAGACGAAAAAAGAAACGCTGCGCACCGCACTTGACCTGACCGAAGAATGGAACAAAATCCAGGAGTCCGAAGGAACGGCGAGCACACTGGTGACAGGTGTTACCGTTGTGCGCACTGCCTTTGCCAAGGAGCATCCGGAAGCAGTTGCAGACTTCATGGAAGCTTACCAGGCATCCGTATCCTACGTAACCGAAAACACGGATGAGGCGGCAAAACTGATCGGGGATTATGACATTGTTCCGGAGGCAGTCGCAAAGAAAGCGCTTCCGGCATGCAACATTGTCTGCATCACCGGTGATGAGATGAAAGAGAAGCTTTCCGGTTATCTCGGTGTACTCAAAGACCAGAACCCGGAGGCAGTCGGAGGAGAACTTCCAGGAGATGACTTCTATTATTCCGAATAAAAACAAAAAAGAGAAACAGAGAAAAACGAAGCGCTGGCCGATCGTGTTCTGGCTTATGATCTGGCAGGCGGTAAGCGTTTTTGTCGGGCAGGAGATCCTTCTGGCATCTCCTGCTGCTGTTTTGAAACGCCTTTTTACGCTTGTAACAGAACAGGTCTTCTGGCAGTCCCTGCTGTTTTCCGGAGCACGCATCGGAGCCGGATTCCTTCTTGGTGCGGCGGCGGGAATTGCAGGAGCTGCACTTGCCGGTCGGTTTTCCATTGCAGAAGAACTCCTGACGCCGCTGGTTGCAGCAGTGAAAGCAGTGCCGGTCGCTTCTTTTGTGATTCTGATCCTGATCTGGGTTTCTTCGAAGAATCTTTCGGTTGTGATTTCGTTTCTGATGGTATTTCCGATCCTGTATACAAACACGCGGAACGGCCTACGGGAACTGGACACAGCGCTTTTGGAGATGACAGACGTTTTTCAGGTTCCGCGGCCGGTGCGGCTGCGCTGGGTGATCCTGCCGCAGCTGTACCCATATATCCGGACGGGATGTTCACTTTCCCTCGGCCTTTGCTGGAAGGCCGGAACGGCAGCAGAAGTAATCGGCATTCCGAACCGATCCATCGGAGAGCATCTGTATCAGGCAAAAATATATCTCGACACACCGGGACTCTTTGCCTGGACGGCAGCGATCGTGTACGCCAGCTTCTGTCTCGAAAAAGCTGTTTTAAAAGGAATGGATCTTGCAGAAAAAAGGATGCTGGTGATGAAATGAGAGAAGATACGATTGAAATCTGCCATCTGAAAAAAGCGTATGGAGAACACGTTATTTTTTCGAATCTTACGATGGAACTGAAAAAAGGAGCAGTGACCTGTCTGATGGCTCCTTCCGGGGCTGGAAAGACAACCCTGCTGCGGATTCTGGCAGGCCTGGAGCAGGCGGACGGCGGAAAAATCGGGGGACTGGAAGCCTTAAGAAAAAGTATGGTTTTTCAGGAACCGCGGCTGGCAGAAGAACTGACAGCTGCAGCCAATATCCAGCTCGCGGTAAGGCGCCGCATGTTTGGAAAAGAAAAAAGAAGCTCCCGTCATCTTGTGGAGGAGATGGAGGAACTCGGCCTTTCGGGCTGTGAAAACCAGGCTGTATCGGAACTGTCGGGCGGCATGCGCCAGCGGGTGGCGGTTCTGCGGGCCATGCGCATGGACGCAGATTTCCTCCTTTTGGATGAGCCGTTCCGGGGACTGGATGCGGGGACGAAAAAGAAAACGATGAACTATATCCGCAGAAAAGGAAAAGAAAAAACGATGCTTCTGGTCACGCATGATTTAGAAGAAGCCGAAGCAATGGGGGACTGGATCTGCACCTGCAGCAGACTGGATGGTATCCTCGAAATAAAGAGAAACAGAAAAAGCAGCACAGAAATCTGAAACGGAAAGAAACAGATTTTCTGTGCTGCTTTTGCTGTGAATCCGCAGTTACAGCAGGTCATCCGGTATGGAAGCAGAGCGGAGCTGTTCGTCCATCGTGTCGATGAGCGCCATGTCGGCTTCAGAAAGTTCGAAGTCGAAGACATCCGCGTTGGCAAAAATGCGGTCCGGCTGTGTCGATTTCGGGATGACACTGATGCCCTGCTGGACGAGGTAGCGGAGGCCGATCTGTGCTTCAGTGCGTACATACTTTTCTGCCAGCTGCTGCATAATCTCACGGTTCAGATAAAGACCTCTTGCGAGCGGCGCATACGCTTGAACGGCGATTCCATGTGAACGGCAGAAAGCGATGAGCGGTTTCCGGTTCCAGAGCGGATGGCATTCGATCTGGTTGACGGCCGGGATGACGCCGGAAAATTCAAAGAGGGCGGTAAGGTGCGGCTCCTCGAAGTTGCTGACGCCGATCGATTTTGCACGCCCGGATTCGCGGATTTTTTCGAGTGCGCGCCACGTCTCCGGGTAGCAGCCCGGCACCGGCCAGTGAATCAGGTAAAGATCAACGTAGTCGAGACGGAGACGGTCGAGGCTGCGGTTGAAGGCACCTTCGATATCACCGACCCGCTGCGCGGTATTCCATACCTTTGTGGTAATAAAAAAATTTTCCCGCGGAATTCCGCTTGCGCGGATCCCGCGGCCGATGCTGTCCTCGTTTTTATAGGAGGAGGCGGTATCGATCAGACGGTAGCCGTATTTTGCCGCGGTGACAATTGCTTTTTCTGCCTCTTTTTCTGTCGATTTGTAAGTGCCAAGCCCCAGAAGCGGCATCGCTCTGCCGTCGTTCAATGTGATGGTTGGAATAGAAAGTGCCATAAAAACCCTCCGTATCTTGAATCAAAAAAAGATTCTGCCGTATTTCTCTCATAATTATGTTTAGTATAACATGAAAATTTAAAGAAATCAGACCAAATATATTAAAAAAGTTTAACACAATCGGGAAATGAAAAAAAATAACAAGCCACGCAAGAAAAAAGAAGGATGCCAGGACGGCCAGTACGGCGAATTGTACAGAAATTTTGTGGAGGCTGTATTGATTTTGTGCATGAAATAGAGTATAATAAACTTGAATTGATATTTATTTATCATTCCCTGTACAATCTGCAGGATGTTTCAGGAAAACAAAAGCGGACGAAACGGACGGCAGAGGAAAATACCAGGGACAGAGGAGGCCATATTATGCATTTATTATATGACGAGAATGGAAATCCCATTCCGCACGGAGCTCACGACGAGCACCATCATCACCATGACCATCATCACGAGGGAGAAGACTGCGGACATGCCTGCAATGCATGCGGTTCCGAAGAAAAATGCAAGGACGAGAATCTTGCCCTTTTAACCTATATGCTGCAGCACAATGAACATCACGCAGCAGAACTCGACGAGATGGCCGACAAACTGGAAAAAGCCGGAATGGCGGACGCCGCAAAACAGATCAGGGAGGGAGTATCCGATTTCCAGAAAGGCAATATGCGCCTGTCCCTTGCACTGACGCTTGTAAAAGAGCATTTGAAAGAAGTTAAGTAGAGGAGGCGTAAGCTATGTGCCTTGCAACGGTATACAAAAATCCGGAAAACACAGTTGTCTGTAAAAATGTAAGCCGCATCGATGTCGATGGAGAATACGTTCTCATCCGTGACATCCTGGGCGAAGAGATCAGACTGCAGGGTAAGATCAAAATGGTAGATCTTGCAAACAGCATCGTAGAGCTGGACTGTGAATGATAATTGGTTGACGGAACCAGTTATTCTATAAAAGCGGTTTTAAGACCCCGGGGTCTGCGAATCGGAACAAACAGAACAGGCGAACCGGGACTTAGAATAGGAATATATCATATTAAAGCGGAGGTAAATTGAATTATGAAACTTTCAGAAGAGATGAAAAACAAGACCCTTCTGTCTTTTGAGCTGTTCCCACCAAAGACAGAGAAGGGACTGCAGAATCTGCCGGGTACCATCGACCACCTGATGAAATATAACCCGTCTTACATTTCCTGTACATACGGAGCAGGCGGCGGAAACGTCGGAGCAAACCGTGAAGTATGTCAGATGATCAAAAATGCCGGAACCACACCGGTTACTCATTTCACCGTTATCAAAAACACAAAAGAAGGAATTAAAGAACAGCTGGATCAGTATCTGGCTGACGGCGTAGACCACATGCTGGCACTGCGCGGTGATATTCCGCTTGGCGAGACCACAACCTGCGGTGACTTTGACTACGCTACGGATCTTGTAAAATTCGTACGTGATACCTACGGCGACAAATTTGAAATCGCTGTTGCAGGTTCACCGGAAGGCCACATCTCCTGCAGAAGTCTGGAGTCTGATATCGCAGTTCTGAAACAGAAACAGGACAACGGAGCTGACTACATCATGACACAGCTCTGCTGGGATATGGAGCAGTTCAAATACTGGCTCGATGCAATCCGTAAAGCAGGAATCACCATGCCGGTAGACGTTGGAGTTATGCCGATCCTGGATCAGGCAGCTACCATCAACATGGCACTTTCCAGAAACGGCTGTGTGATGGACAGAGAGCTTTCCAGAATGATCTCCAGACACTGGCTGTTCCCGAACCCATTTGCAGCAAAAGATGCAGAGGGCAAACCGTTCGACGTATTCTACGACAAGAAAGTTGCAGAGTTCAAAGAAGAGGGTATCGAATATACCGTAAAACAGATTGATGCATACCGTGCACTCGGTGTCAATGGAATTCATCTGTATGCACTGAATAAATGGAAAGACGTATCTGAAATCATCGACAGATCCGGCCTTTGCACACTGGTTTAATGAATTAATTACTTGAATTTGGGAGGCATCCGATTTTTATGGCACACGTAATAGCTGTCGCCGGAAAAGGCGGCGTTGGAAAAACAACATTATGCGGCTTGCTGATCCAGTATCTCTGCGAGTCAGGAAAAGGTCCTGTTCTTGCGGTTGATGCGGACGCAAACTCAAACCTGAATGAGGTACTCGGTGTAGAAGTAGAAGCTACCCTTGGAGATATCCGGGAGGAGATTGCCCGTGCAGAGATGGCATCCAAAAACCCGATTCCGGCAGGTATGAGCAAGGCAGATTATGCGGAATTTAAATTTGCAGGCGCTCTGACTGAGGAAGATGATTTTGACCTGCTTGTGATGGGAAGAACACAGGGAAAAGGCTGCTACTGCTTCGTCAATGGACTTCTGCAGAATCAGCTTGCAAAGCTGTATCCGAATTACCCCTTCATGGTTGTGGATAACGAGGCAGGCATGGAGCATATCAGCCGTGGTATACTTCCGGGAATGGATACAGCTATTTTGGTCAGTGACTGCTCAAGAAGAGGAGTACAGGCCGCTGCGAGAATCGCGGAGCTGATCAAAGAATGCGATATGAAGCCGAAGCAGGTAGGACTGATCGTAAACCGTGCGCCGAATGGCGTGTTAAATGAGGGAACCCGTGAGGAGATTGAAAAACAGGGATTAACTCTCCTTGGCGTTGTTCCGCACGATGATCAGGTTTATGAATATGACTGTGACGGAAAACCAACCGTACGTCTGCCGGAAGACTCTCCGGTACGCGCGGCATTAAAGAAAATCGTAGAAAACCTTGATTTATAAAAACAGAGAATCTGCCCTCCGCTTTGTACACGCTGCAGACGGAGGGATATTTCAAAAGTAAAATATCCCCCATGGGAGGATGTTTTTACCATAAAAATATTAAAATACAATCTTGAGGAGGACAAGATGAGCGAATTCAAATTAACAAGCGTAGAAGAATTCGAACAGGCCACGAATGAGCTCCTGGAAAATGGTGCAAAGGTTGGCGCTGACGCATGGCAGTTTCGTGTAAAAAACCAGACCCCGCACTGTAAATTCGGTGAGCAGGGAACCTGCTGCCGTATCTGTACGATGGGACCTTGCCGTATTACACCAAAGGCACCGAGAGGAATCTGCGGATGCGATGTACACGGTATTGTAGGACGTAACTTCCTGCGCTTTACAGCAGGCGGTTCCGCAACACATTCCGATCATGGCCGTGAGATCTGCCACACACTGCATGAGGCTGATCCAAACGGAAACTACAAAGTAAAAGATCCGGAGAAACTGATCCGTATCGCAAAAGAGTGGGGCGTAGAGACAGAAGGAAAAGATATTTACGATCTGGCACATGAGATGTCCGAGCTGGCTCTGATGGAGTATGGTAAACCGTTTGGAACACAGAGATTCCTGAAACGTGCTCCGCAGCACACACAGGAAATCTGGGAGAGAGAAGAAATCGCACCGCGTGCGATTGACCGTGAGGTTGCATGTTCTCTTCATATGACTCATATGGGATGTTCTTCCCTTCCGGAAGCACTCGTTCGCCAGTCCCTTCGTTCCGGACTTTCCGATGGATGGGGCGGCTCCATGATGGGTACCGAGTTCTCTGACGTACTGTTCGGAACTCCAAAGCCGATCGAAACCGAGGCAAACCTTGGTGTTATGAAAGAAGATGAAGTAAATATCATCGTTCATGGCCATGATCCGTCACTTTCCGAGATGATCTGCGAATACGCAGACGATCCGGAGATGATCGCATATGCAAAAGAAATGGGAGCAAAGGGAATCAACGTGGCAGGTGTCTGCTGTACTTCCAATGAAGTAGCAATGCGCCGCGGCGTGCCGATGGCAGGTAACTTCCTGCAGCAGGAAAACGTGGTACTGACCGGTGCCTGCGAGGCCATCGTTGTTGACGTACAGTGTATTTTCCCGGCCCTTGGACCTTTAAGCAAATGTTTCCATACTAAATTCGTTACCACCAGCCCGATTGCGCAGATGCCGGATGCAGAATACATTCGTTTCAACGCAAAAACAGCAGGTGAGAATGCAAAAGCCATCGTAAAAATGGCAATTGAAAACTTTAAAAACCGGAAACCGGAGCTGGTACATATCCCGCATATGAAGCAGAAAGCAACCGTTGGATACTCTTTTGAGTCCATCATCAAGACTCTGGATAAAGTAACCAATTCCCAGGTTGACCAGACCGGAACTCTGATGCCGCTGTGGCAGTGTGTGGCATCCGGCGTTATCCGCGGTGCAGTTGCCATGGTAGGATGCAACAACCCGAAAGTCCGTCCGGACACCGCTCACATCGAGCTGATGAAGAAGCTGATCGCGCACGACGTTATCATCGTTGCTTCCGGATGCTCTGCACAGGCAGCAGCAAGAGCAGGTCTGATGGACAAACGTGCTAAAGATCTCTGCGGTGCAGGTCTGAAACGTGTCTGCGAGCTGGCTGATATCCCGCCGGTACTCCACATGGGATCCTGCGTTGATATCTCCCGTATGATGGTTCTTGTAGCAGAACTTGCTAAAATCGGTAATGTCAATATTTCCCAGCTTCCGGTTGTCGGATGTGCTCCGGAGTGGATGTCTGAGAAAGCAGTTTCCATCGGAAACTATGTTGTAGCAACCGGTATCGATACTTACCTTGGCGTAGAGCCGTACGTATCCGGATCCACTGAGGTAACAGGACTCCTGACCAACGGTGTCCGCGACTGGGTTGAGGCAGCTTACACAGTAGAAAAAGACATCGACAAGCTGGGCGATGCAATGCTCGCACGAATCGAAGAGAAACGTGCCGCACTCGGCGTATAAAAAGGACAGGGCGGTCCCTGACGTAAAAAGAGACCGCCCTTTTTGAAGTGAAAAGGTGTAAAATGAAAATAGCAGTAACTGGAAAGGGCGGCGTAGGAAAAACAACCATCGCAGCCACCCTTGCAAGACTTTATGCAGAAGAAGGCCATCCGGTTCTGGCTGCAGATGTCGATCCGGATGCCAATCTGGGCCTTGCGCTTGGATTTCCGGAAGAAATCCTCGATTCGATCATTCCGATTACCAAAATGAGAAAACTGATCGAAGAGCGCACCGAGGCAAGTGCAGACAACCGGTTTTACAAGATAAATCCGAGAGTAAGTGATATCCCCGATAAATACAGCAAAGAGTACAATGGAGTCAAACTCCTGACGCTTGGCACCGTGGAGACGGCCGGAAGCGGCTGTGTCTGCCCGGAGCATGTGATGCTGCGGAGAATCATCAACAGCCTGGTCCTTCACAGAGGGGATGTTGTCATCCTCGACATGGAAGCAGGCCTTGAGCATCTGGGAAGAGGAACGACGGAGGGCATGGATATGTTCATCGTAGTCATCGAGCCGGGTGCAAGAAGTATTCAGACCTATAAGAATGTCAAACGTCTGGCCGAAGAGCTTGGCGTTCATCAGGTTCATGTCGTGGCAAACAAAGTACGCGACGAAAAAGATGAGGCATTCATACAGGACCGTATCCCCCCGGAGGATCTTCTGGGCATGGTCCACTACAACCCGGAAATTATGGAAGCGGACAGGGAAGGTTCGTCTCCATATGATTACAGCGCGGCTGCAGTAGAAGAGATACGGAAAATAAAAACAAAAATCGATAAGTCAAACATGCCTGGCATGGAAAAAGTGTGATAGGAGGAAAAACACATGACATTATTCGAGAGAGTATTTGGCGGAAATGATGCAGTATACGGTCTTACCGAAGCTGCCATTGATGCCGCAATCGCAGCAAACGGAGAGGAAAAAGCAGTCAGCTTCCCGGACACTGCTTACGCACTTCCGTGTTACTATGCTGTAACAGGAGTAAAGGTTACCAACTTAAAAGAGATGAAAGAGGCTCTTGGCGTGGTAAAATCTCTGATGACAAGAGAAAATCAGCTGAATGATGTATTTATGTCCGGTGTTGCAACTGCACTCTGCGCAGAGTTCATCGAGGCAATTAAATACATCGACGGTGCAAAACCATATGATGAGCCGTGCTACGGCCATTTAAGCGATGCCATCATCCGTGAGCTTGGTGTGCCGCTTGTAACAGGCGATATCCCGGGCGTAGCTGTTATCCTTGGAAGCGCTCCGACCGCACAGGAAGGCGTGGATCTGGTTAAGAGCTATCAGGCACAGGGTATTCTTGTAACACTGGTTGGCCGAATCATTGATCAGTGTCAGGAATTAGGATACAAGACCGGCGCAAACGTACGTGTCATCCCGCTTGGAAAAGACGTAACATCTGTAATCCACGTTGTATCCGTAGCAATCCGTGCAGCCCTGATCTTCGGTAACGTAACTGCAGGCGATGCAGGCGCACTGATGACCTACACCAAAGACCGTGTACCGGCATTCGTAAATGCTTTTGCTCCTCTGGATGATGTGATCGTTGCATGCGGCGCTGGTGCGATTGCACTTGGTTTCCCGGTTATCACAAACGATGACAAAGACGTTCCGGCTATTCCGAAGAGTCTCATTATCCAGAAGGACGTTTCCAAATTCAACGCAACTTCTCTGGAAGCCCGCGACATCAAGATTAAAATTACAAACATCGATATCCCGGTTGCATTCGCATCTGCATTTGAGGGCGAAATCATCCGCCGCGGTGATATGCAGGTTGAGTTTGACGGTTCCCGTGTAGACTGCTGCGAGCTGGTTCAGACAAAAGATGCTTCCGAAGTAGAAGATCACAAGATCGAGCTGATCGGACCGGACATCGACGAGTTCGAGGTAGGTTCCAAGCACAGCATTGCATACGTTGTTGAGGTTGCCGGAAAGAGCATGCAGCCGGATTTCGAGCCTGTATTTGAGCGTAAATTCCACAGCTACCTGAACTGCATCGAAGGTGTGATGCATACCGGACAGCGTGATATGATCCGTATCCGTGTCAGCAAAGAAGCTTTCAACGCAGGCTTCCGTGCAAAACACTTCGGAGAAGTTCTGTACGCACAGGTGAAGAACGAGTTCGAGGCTGTTGTTGACAAATGTCAGGTTAAGATCTACACCAATCCGGAAGACTGTACCAAGATCCGTCACGAAATTGCAATTCCGGTATTCGACAAACGTGATGAGCGTCTGTCTACCATGACAGATGAATCCGTACCGGTATACTACAGCTGTATCATGTGCCAGGCATTCTCCCCGAGCCATGTATGTGTTGTTACACCAGAGCGTCTCGGACTTTGCGGTGCTGTTTCATGGCTGGATGCAAAAGCTACCAACGAGCTGGATCCGAACGGACCTTGCCAGGTTATCACAAAAGAAAAAGTAATCGATGAGAGAATCGGTGAGTACGAGGATGTTAACGAGGCTGTTCGTAAACTTTCCCAGGGCGCTCTTGATGATGTATCTTTGTACTCCATCATGGAAAAACCAATGACATCCTGCGGATGCTTCGAGTGTATCTGTGGTATCGAGCCGTTCTCCAACGGTGTCTGCATCGCAAACCGTGAGTACGCAGGCATGACTCCTCTGGGAATGACCTTCTCCGAGCTGGCTTCCATGACAGGCGGCGGTGTTCAGACTCCTGGATTCATGGGACACGGCAAACACTTTATCGCTTCCAAGAAATTTATGAAAGCAGAAGGCGGCGTTGCCCGTATCGTATGGATGCCGAAAGAGCTGAAAGAGCAGGTTGCAGAGAAACTGAATGAAACAGCAAAAGAGCTGTACGGTATCGACAACTTTACCGATATGATCGGTGACGAGACCATCGCAGAAGATCCGGAGACACTGGTTGCATTCCTGACCGAGAAAGGTCATCCGGCACTTGGCATGGATCCAATGATGTAATTCGTATTTTACAGGCTTATCCTGTGAAAGAATAAGCAGACCGGCATGGCTTGGGAGGGGATTCCAAAGCGGAGGAGGAAGCCCTTTCCGGCACATGCCGGCAGCTGTAAAGTGATTTTCTGGAAAAAAACGGCTGACGAAGAGAAAACGGATACTTTTTGTCAGAAAATCTTGGAAAATATCCTGGTAAATCTTGCATTCTCCGGGAAAAAACGTTAAAATAATAACAGGTGTGTCCATGAAGCGGAATCATGGAGATATGCCTGTATGGAATTTATTTTTAAGGAGGCTTTTTTTATGCCGTTTAATCGCAAACCACAAAAGTTTAATGCAGCAATTAAATCCGTTGTAATCGGCAGCGGAGACAAAACCGTAACTCTTGGCGGAGAAAACGTATTACCATTCTATGCTTTCGACGGTGAAATCAAAAACGGACCGAAGGTCGGCGTTGAAATCACAGACCTTGGTATGGAAGGAGAACCGGAAAGCGTAAAAGCATACTATGAAGGTGCAGCTACCATGGGCGAGATTGCAAAAAAAGCAGCAGCTATGGAAGGTGCAGATTTCCTCTGCCTTCGTCTGGCAGGCGGAGACCCGAACGGTCTGAACAAATCGGTAGAAGAACTCATTGAGACAGTCAAAGAGGTTGCTGATGCCGTTGACGTGCCGCTTGTTGTAGAAGGATGTAAAAACGTTGAGAAGGATTCCGAACTGCTCACAAAAGTAGCAGAGGTCCTTCAGGGAAGAAACGTTCTTGTTATGTCCGCAAGAGAAGAAGATTACAAGGCAGTTGGTGCAGCCGCAGGTCTGGCATACAGCCAGAAAGTCGGCGCTGAGTCCGCTGTAGATATCAACCTTGCAAAACAGCTGAATGTTGTTATGACCCAGCTTGGTGTCAGCGCGGACAGCATTGTTATGAACGTAGGTTCTGCAGCAGTCGGATACGGATATGAGTACGTAGTATCTACACTGGACCGTATCAAAGCAGCAGCATTATCCCAGGACGATAAAATGCTGCAGATGCCAATTATTACTCCAATCGCTTCTGAGACATGGAATGTAAAAGAGGCAATGGCAACAGAAGAGGAATCTCCGGAATGGGGAAATCAGGAAGTACGAGGAATCTCTATGGAGATTCAGACAGCAGCCGCATCTCTGGCTTCTGGTTCTGATGCAGTTATCCTCAAACATCCACAGTCTGTTGCAACCATTTCCAAAATGATTCAGGAACTGATGTAATCAGTACGTAAGGAAGAGATTAGGAGGATAAAGAATTATGGCATTATCAGGTATTCAGATTTTTAAAATGACCCCAAAGAAAAACTGTAAAGAGTGCGGATGTCCGACCTGTATGGCATTCTCCATGAAGGTTGCACAGGGCGCTATGGATATTTCAGCGTGCCCATATATGTCTGACGACGCTATGGCACAGCTTTCCGAAGCTACCGCACCGCCAATGAAGACCATCAAAGTCGGAACCGGCGACAGTGAGTACACCCTTGGCGGAGAGACGGTTCTCTATCGTCATGAGAAAACATTTGTAAGCAAAACCCGTTATGCAGTATCTCTCTGCAGCTGCATGTCTGACGAAGAGATCGACGCAAAACTGGAAGAAGACAAAAAAGTTGATTACGACCGTATCGGTGAGCGTATGTGCGCAGAGATGCTGTATGTAAACTATGCCGGAAATGGCGTAGACAAATACGTATCTCTTGTAACGAAAGCAGCAGCAACCGGAAAAGTTCTGGTACTTGGCTGTGAGGACGCAGAAGCTGCAAAAGCTGCTCTGGAAGTATGCAAAGCAGGCAAACCGATCCTGAATGGTGCAAATGCATCCAATTATGAAGAGATGAGCAAACTTGCCACAGAGGCAGGCGTTGTTCTCGGCGTAAGTGGCGCAAACATTGATGAGCTTCACGACACCGTAGAAGCAATCGAGAAACTCGGCAACAAGAACCTTGTTCTTGATACCACAGAAGCGACCATCAAAGAGACCTTTGCTACTACCGTACAGGTAAGACGTGCATCCTTAAAGGATACAGACCGTACCTTTGGTTATCCGTCTATTGTAAATCTGGCAAAAATTGCACAGGGCGACAGATATATGCAGCAGGCACTGCTTTCCCTGTTCACCATGAAATACGGTTCCATTATTGTTCTTGAGGAAATGGGATACGCAGAGGCACTTCCGGTATTCGGACTTCGCCAGAACGTATTTACCGATCCGCAGAAACCGATGAAAGTAGAGCCGGGCATCTACCCGCTGAACGGCGCAGATGAAAATTCGATCTGCCTGACCACAGTAGACTTTGCTCTGACCTATTTCCTGGTATCCGGAGAGCTCGAGAGATCCGGAGTTCCGGTAAACCTTGTAATCAACGACGCCGGCGGACTTTCTGTACTGACATCCTGGGCAGCAGGTAAATTCTCCGGTAACTCTATCTCCAAATTCTTCAAAGAGAATGTAGAAGATAAAGTAAAATCCAGAAAAGTTATCATTCCTGGTAAAGTAGCCGTATTAAAGGGCGACATTGAGTCCAAACTTCCTGGATGGGAAGTAATCGTTGCTCCGCTTGAGGCAGTTCAGCTTGTGAAATTCATGAAAGATCTGCAGGCAAACGGAGAACTGTAATACATAAAAATTCCGGGAGGAACTCCAGACAAGCGGAGTTCCTTCCGTGAAAAAAATAATTATGGGGGATTCCCAAAAGAAAAGGAGAAGAGATATGGCAAAATTTGTAACCATCGGCGAAAGACTTTCCGTTACAGCTCCTACTGTAAACAAAGCATTCGCAGCAAGAGATGAAGAGCCAATTTTAAAGAGAGCAAAACAGCAGCTGGATGCTGGTGCCGTTTACCTTGATGTAAACATCGGACCGGCTGAGAATGATGGAGAAGACATCATGAAATGGGCTGTTGAGCTGCTGCAGAGCAATTTTGACAATGTTCCGCTGGCTCTGGATACATCCAACAAAAAAGCAATTGAGGCTGGTATCTCTGTATACAACCGTTCCAAAGGAAAACCGATCGTAAACTCTGCAGATGCTGCAGGAAGAATCGAGTACGTTGACCTTGCGGCTGCAAACGATGCAATCGTTATTGCACTTTGCAACGGCGAAGGAATTGCAAAAGACAACGACGAGCGTATGATGTACTGCCAGACCCTTCTGGAAAGAGGTATGGAGCATGGTATGGAGCCGACCGATCTGTGGTTTGACCCGCTGTTTCTGGTTGTAAAAGGAATGCAGGACAAACAGATGGAAGTTCTTGAGTGCATCAAGATGTTCAGTGATATGGGACTGAATTCTACCGGCGGACTTTCCAACAACTCCAACGGTATGCCGAAAAACATCCGTCCGATCATGGATTCCGCACTTGTAGCTATGGCTATGATGCAGGGTCTGACCAGCGCCATCGTTAACCCGAATGACCTGAGACTGATGGAGACCATTAAATCCTGTGACGTATTCAAAGGCAACACTCTGTACGCAGATTCTTATCTGGAGCTTTAATCTTTAAATCTCGCAGGTTTTCCCCTGATGGTGCCGTAGCGTTTGCGAAAACCTGAGGCACCATCAGGGGTTTTTCTATCTAAAAGCGGAAAAATAAAAAAACAGCGGAGAATATATACGACTGGGGGATTTACAGATTATGGCAAAAGTAACCTTTCGATTTGAAGAGGGAGAACCGGTAGTCACCTACGCAACCGAGGGTGAGCGCCTTCTTGAAGTAGCGCAGAAGAGCAATGTGCCGATCGATGCACCGTGTTCCGGAAACGCATCGTGCGGTAAATGCCGCGTTCGTCTTGTGAGCGGTGAGCTGGATTCCAAAATAACCCGCCATATTTCTGAGGAAGAATATCAGAATGGCTGGAGACTGGCGTGCGTCAGCACCGTCAAAGGCGATGTTGAAGTGGAAGTGCCGGACATTGCATCCGCTTACCGGAGCCGCATGAAAGTGGCAGACCTTAGTTCACCGAGTGAAATTGCAATTTTTGAAGATACGAAAAAGAAAATTACAGACGCCGGTCTGGAGCTGAAAAACAGCATGCAGGTGATTACAATCTCAATGGAAGAGCCTACTCTGGATGATACGATGCCGGATAACGAGAGAGTAACCTGGGCTGTACAGGCAGCGACGGGGCTTGACCGGGTACGGATTCCGTACTCTGTACTGAAAAAAATGCCGGATGTCCTTCGGGAATCCCATTTTCAGGCACAGTGTGTCGTCCGGGTTACGCCAAATGACGTCTTTTTATACGATATGCTTCCAATGGAAGCAAAAGCAGTTGTCGGCGGTCTCGTTGTCGACATTGGAACAACGACAGTTTCTGCACTGATCGTGGATATGCTGAGCGGAGAAATCCTGGCAAAAGCCTCTTCCGGAAACGGACAGATCCGGTATGGTGCGGATGTTATCAACCGTATCATTGAATCCCAGAAACCGGGAGGCCATGAAAGACTGCAGAATGCAATCATCAAAGAAACCTTAAACCCGATGATCTCCAACATGTGCCGTGCAGCGAAAATCAGCAGTCAGCAGATTTACCGTGCGGCGATTGCCGGAAACACTACCATGGAGCATCTGATGATGGGCATCAATGCAGATCCGCTTCGGATGGAGCCGTATATTCCGGCCTTCTTTAAGACAAACTCACTGTTTGCATCGGATGTCAATCTTGCGATTCATCCGGACGCCCATATCATTCTGGCACCGAACATCGGAAGCTATGTGGGCGGAGATATTACTGCCGGCGCGTTGGTCAGCATGATCTGGAACCGGCCGGAGATGAGTCTTTTTATTGACCTTGGTACCAATGGCGAGCTTGCATTTGGAAACTCTGACTTTATGGTAAGCTGTGCCTGCTCGGCCGGACCGGCCTTTGAGGGCGGCGATATCAGCTGTGGCATGCGTGCGACCGACGGTGCGATTGAAAAATGTACGATTGATCCGGAGACGATGGAACCTTCGTACCATGTTATCGGAGATGAGGGTACGAAACCGATCGGCCTTTGCGGTTCCGGTATCATCGATGTGATTGCGGCGCTGTTCCGCGCGAAGATGGTCAATCCGAAGGGTAAATTTATCCGTGAGGGAAAACGGATCCGCCACGACAAATATGGCATGGGAAGCTATGTCATTGCGTTCGAGGAGGAGGCTGGAAGTGTCCGCGATGTTGAGATTACCGAGGTCGATATCGACAACTTTATCCGCGCCAAGGGCGCGATTTTCTCAGCGATCCGTACGATGCTGAACTATCTGGATATGGATGTTTCCATGATCGAGGAGGTTTACGTAGCGGGCGGTATCGGAAGCGGCATCAACATGAAAAATGCCGTTACCATCGGTATGTTCCCGGATATTCCGCTGGAAAAATTCCATTACATTGGTAACTCTTCCCTGACCGGTGCGTATTCAATGCTTTTATCGACAGCAGCAGAGAAGAAAACGTATGAGGTTGCCCGGAACATGACATATCTGGAACTCTCTACGGTACCAACCTATATGGATGAATTTGTAGCGGCGTGCTTCCTGCCGCACACAGACACGACGATGTTCCCGTCTGTGGAAGCATAAAACGGAAGCAGAACTTTCTGTTACGATTCAAGGTGAAACACATGTGGTTTTGCTTTGAATTGTGGCGAACCTTTTTGAGAGGAATTGGATTTACATGGCAGTAGACTTAAATTACGAAAAAGACAGCAAAGAGCGTATTCCGTATGAGCATTATCTGGAAGTGTATCAGAATGCAGATCCAAGAGAGATTTCCAGCCGGTGCGACGTTCCGTATGATGCGGAAAAACAGGAGTTTACCGTTTCCCTGATGGGTGTTTCCTACCGGATTTCGTGGCCGGAGTACAACGTATTTCATATTGGAGATGATGGAAGCGTTTCGCCGATAATTGGCTGGTATCCACTCGAGAAAAAACCGAATGCAAAAATTTTGGTATTGCGTTATCTGACAGAGGGCGGAGCTGCTCCGTCTACCGGAAAATTTTTGACGTACCGGGAGATTCCGTGGGGAGAAGTTTATTTTAAACAGTTCCAGGGAAGATGCCTGTTCCGTCTTGCGTTTGGCTTTGGCGGAAAGCTGGATGCATTCCGTGAGATCATGGAACGTGTCGGCGCTCAGGCGATTTCATCCGGTGATGTCGGATATGAGCTGGAGTTTATGAAAGGGCTTTTTGTACGACTGATTTTATGGGCAGGAGATGATGAGTTTCCGCCGTCCGCGCAGATCCTCTTTTCGGACAATTTCCCGGCTGCATTTACGCAGGGAGAGGATATGGCGGTTGTGGGAGATGTCACAATTGATATGCTGAAGGCTCTGGCTGCAAAATAGTTATGGTTTGAGGCCATCAGGATGGCTTCTGGATCGAAAAAAATAAGCGGAGGAAAATAACATGGGATTTTCAACAGTACCTTGCAATGAGTTTGTAGAAGTGCTCGGTTCCAAAGCACCGGTTCCGGGCGGCGGCGGAGCTTCTGCACTGGTTGGCGCTGTCGGCACAGCGCTTGGCAACATGGTTGGTGCGCTGACAGTAGGTAAAAAGAAATACGCGGATGTCGAAGAGGAAATGAAAGAGCTGATGGCGAAAGCAACCACGCTTCAGGACGAACTGCTTCACCTGATCGAGCGCGATGCGGAAGTATTTGAGCCGCTCTCCAAAGCATACGGCATGCCGCGCGAGACAGAAGAGGAGAAGGCAGAAAAAGCAAGAGTTATGGAAATCGTGCTGAAGGACGCCTGCTCCGTGCCGATGGAAATCATGGAAAAATGCTGTGAAGCGATCGATCTGATCGTGGAATTTGCAGCAAAAGGTTCCGCACTCGCAATCAGCGATGCGGGCGTTGGCGCAGCGTTCTGCAAGGCTGCCTTAGAGGGCGCTTCCCTGAACGTATACATCAACACCAAATCCATGAAAAACCGGGAATACGCAGAAGAGCTGAACAAAAAATGCGATGAGATGCTTGCGGTCTATACCGTAAAAGCAGACGAGATTTTCCGGAATGTACTGGGAAGACTGAAAGCCTGAAAACAAACGGCCAGAGAAGCTTCCCGGCAGCAAGCGGGTTGAAAAAGGAGTTCTCTTTGACCGAAAAGAAAAGCGGAGGATAAAAAAATGGCAAAACAGTTATTAGGAAAAGAAGTAACAGCAGCATTAAATGAGAAGATCAAAGCAAATGTAGCAGAGCTGGAAGCAAAAGGAGTAAAACCGACTCTCGGAATCATCCGTGTCGGCGAGAGAGAGGATGATCTTTCCTACGAAAGAGGAGCAACAAAACGCTGCGAGACCTTAGGCGTTGCATACGAGAAATTCCTTCTCCCGGCAGACGTTACCCAGGAAGAGCTGATGGCTACCATCGATAAAGTAAACAAAGACGATTCCATCCACGGCGTTCTGATTTTCCGTCCGCTTCCGAAACATCTCGATGAGGCAGCAGTCATCAAAGCACTCTCCCCGGAGAAGGACGTAGACGGTATCACAGACGGTTCCATGGTAGGCGTATTCGCCGGAACAAAACAGGGCTTCCCGCCATGTACTCCGCAGGCCTGCATGGAGATCCTCGACCACTACGGCATCGACTGCACCGGTAAAAAAGCCGTTGTCGTAGGCCGCAGCCTCGTTGTAGGAAAACCGGCAGCCATGATGCTGTTAAAGAAAAACGCAACCGTAACCATCTGCCATACTAGAACGAAAGACATGCCGTCTGTAGTTAAAGAGGCAGATATCGTGATCGTAGCAGCAGGCCGTGCAGGTGTTGTAGATGATACTTACCTGCGTGCAGGCCAGACCGTTATTGATGTCGGAATCAACGTAAACGAAGAAGGAAAACTCTGCGGAGACGTTGCATACGCAAAAGCTGAGCCGATCGTTGAGGCAATCACACCGGTTCCAGGCGGCGTAGGATCCGTTACCACATCTGTTCTGGTCGGCCATGTGGTAGAGGCTGCCATGAGAAAAAACAGCTGATCATAGGCTGAAGATAAGAAAGTGACAGAAAAAAGGCACTGTGCGTCCGAAAAAAGGGCGGCGGTGCCTTTTTTGCGTGCGCGGCAGTGCAGTTTTGGTGATAGGAGAGGGGGCCGGCTCATAGAATATAACAGTACATAGCAACAAAGATCAAAAGGGGGACAACAGCGCATGGATGCATATTCAGTATACCGCGATATTCAGAAACGAACGAAGGGCCAGTTCCTGATCGGAGTGGTGGGGCCTGTACGGACGGGAAAGTCCACCCTGATCCGCCGTTTCCTGGAGGTGCTGGCACTGCCGTATCTTTCGGAAAAGGAACAGGCGGAGGTACGGGATGCCCTGCCTTTAAGCGGGGAGGGAAAGACGATCACAACGGTGGAGCCGAAATTTGTGCCGAAAGACGCCGTGGAGCTGCAGCTTGGGGAGGGCGATCCGATCCGGCTGCGACTGATCGACTGCGTCGGCTTTCTGGTGCCGGACGCGGCGGGAAATCTGGAAAATGAGAAGGAGCGGATGGTGAAAACACCGTGGTCCGAGCAGGCGATTCCGTTCCGGGAGGCGGCGGAGATCGGTACGAAGAAGGTGATCGCAGAACATTCCACGATCGGTCTTATGGTGACGTGCGACGGATCGTTCGGCGAGCTGCCGCGGGAGAATTTTCTGCAGGCGGAGGAACGGACCGTTGCGGAGCTCAAAAAGCAGGGAAAGCCCTTCCTGATTCTTGTGAATGCGAAAAAACCGTACCGGGAGGAGACACAGCGGCAGGTAAAGGAGCTTGAAACAAAATTCGGCGTGGCAGCGATGGCGGTGAACTGCGACCAGCTCCGCAAAGAAGATATTCTGCATATGCTCGAAAAGGTGTTGTATGAGTTCCCGCTTCAGCAGATGGAATTTTATATTCCAAAATGGGTGGAGCTTCTTGCCGATGACCATCCGCTGAAGGCAGAGCTGCTGCAGAAGATCCGTGAGATGTGCAGGGAAAAGACGCGCCTGAAGGATGCAGTGGGCGGAAAAACAGCGATTGCCAGTCAGTATGTCAGCCAGACACTGCTGCAGTCGATGGATCTTGCGAGCGGTACGGTGAAGGTGCGGATTGAGGTGAAAGAGCAGTATTATTATGAAATGCTGAGTGTACTTGCCGGCGTGGAGATCAAAGGCGAGTATGATCTGGTGCAGACGATCCGCGAGCTGTCGGCACAGCGGGAAGAGTACCGCAAGGTAGAGGACGCGATTCATGCGGTGCGCGGATGCGGCTACGGCGTCGTGATTCCGGGGAGGGAGGAGATTCAGCTGGAGGAGCCAGCCGTGATCCATCAGGGAAACAAATACGGCGTGAAAATTAAATCGGTGAGCCCGTCGATTCATATGATCAAGGCCAACATCGAGACGGAGATTGCGCCGATCGTCGGAAGTGAGCAGCAGGCGGAGGATCTGATCGCCTATATCAAAGAGAGCGCAAAGAGCCCGGAGGGAATCTGGAATACCAACATTTTCGGCAAATCCGTCGAGCAGCTCGTTGACGACGGCATCCGCAGCAAAATCGCCCAGATCACCGAGGACGGCCAGGCAAAACTCCAGGATTCCATGCAGAAAATTGTCAACGACAGCCGGGGCGGAATGGTGTGTATTATCATTTAATACAAAAGCTGTTCGAATATTTTTGAGTAATTGTGCAATAATACTTGAAAAGCGAACCAAAATAGCGTATAATCCGAATTGTGAAAAGAAAAGAAGAAAAATGTAACTTCCTGGAATGTTCGATGATCTCATTATTTTGAACCTACATTTACTTTAAACGGGAGGCTTATTATTGTCATGTGGATGTCAGGCCACCCTGGAAACAGACGTCAGTGGAAGGCAGAAATGATGACTGCGGCTACCCACCTAGCTTGCGTTGCTAGGAGTCAAAGTATGGGAAACGGCATTCCGGGGTTACAAAAGAGAAAAAAGAGAATCATGAAAATGGTTCTCTTTTATACGTTACATACAACCAAAAGGAGAAGGAACATGAAAAAACAGGGTTTTGGAACAACAAAAGACGGAAAAGAAGCATTGCTCTACACGCTCTCCAATAAAAACGGAATGGAAATCAGCGTAACCGATTACGGCGCACATCTGGTATCGGTTCTCGTTCCGGATAAGGATGGAAAGAAGAGAGACGTTGTCCTTGGATTTGACTCCGTAACCGGCTATGAGACCGACGGAAGCCATTTTGGAGCCACCATCGGAAGAAACGGAAACCGTATCGCGGGAGCAGCATTTGAACTGCACGGAAAAACATACCAGCTGGCAAAAAATGAGAACAACAACAACCTGCACAGCGGCCCGGACGGATACGATTACCGCCTCTGGAACGTAGAAGAGGCGGATGACAGCGCCGTTACCTTCGTTCTGATGAGCCCGGACGGAGACCAGGGATTCCCGGGAAACTTTGAAGTGTCCGTTACGTATACCCTGACCGATGAGAACGCCGTAGAAATCCACTATGAGGGAAGCTGCGATCAGGATACCGTTGTCAACATGACAAACCACAGCTACTTCAACCTGGCAGGCCACGATGCCGGATCTATTGAGAACCAGACACTTGTCTTAAAAGCGGAGCAGTTCAGCCCGGTGATCGATTCTGCATCCATCCCGACCGGCGAGCATGCACCGGTACAGGGAACCCCGATGGATTTCACCAGCGAGAAAGCAATCGGAGCAGAGATCGAAGCAGATTTCGAACAGCTCAAACTGACCGGCGGCTACGACCACAACTTTATCCTGGACAAGGCTGTCGAGGGAAGCATTGAGCTGATGGCAGTCGCATCCTGCAAAGAGAGCGGCATCACCATGGAAGCCTTCACGGATCTGCCATGCGTTCAGTTCTACGCCGGAAACTTCATTGCTCCGGTTACCGGAAAGAATGGGGTATTCTATGACAAACGCAACGGCTTCTGCCTGGAATCTCAGTATGTGCCGAATGCCGTCAACCAGGAGGGCGAGGAGAAACCGATCCTCGAGGCAGGCGATACTTACGACACCACAACCGTATACAAATTCATTTTCTAAGATCCTATTTTATAGCAATCCCCGAAAATAATGCAAAAAATTCAGCACCGCAGAGCGTGAATTACTGCGTCACAGATTTTCGTCGTACCTCGGTACGCCTTCAAATCTGTTCCTTGCAATTCGCGCTCTGCAGCACTGCCTTTTTTGCATTATTTTCGGGTCTTGCTATAGAAACAGCATAAAAAAGCTCCCTTCCTGCAGCGTCCTGTGAAAACAGGAGCGCAGGCGGGGAGCCTTTTTATGGGAAAATATGCAGAAAACGAATTCTGAAAAAACAGAAAAAGAAAAGACCCTGTTTTCAAATCCAACAGAATCTTACCAGTTATGTCATATTCTTTTCAGAGGTGGGTAACCGCTTCGCCATCTGAATCAACCTGCAAGCGGAATAGCAGACACCTTTAAGCGGAGGATGGCGCCTGACTAAGAACAGGCGAAACCAGAATCTGAAACGGTTTACCCGGCCGTTTAATGCAATGCATAAATCTCGCTCGAAGGTTTCTAAAAATCTAATCGAAAATTTTCAGACATTCCATATCCCATAATAGTCTTTGAATGGAAGCTTTCATCGGAAGCATCAACCCTATGCATACAGAGCAGGTTTCCTGACTTACAGATCATCGTTCCACATTCCTTCTCATATGTTGCGGACATACAATGGATTTGTTATGCTTCACTCCCTGATTACAGTGACCGGATCGCCCAGGAATCTCACCTGAATTCCCTCTCTCACCAAAAGACGGATCTTCTTTTGATGCACTCTGGATGTTGATATGAAATTTATACACAACCATACTATATACCATAGGGCGGTATTTGTCAAGGAAAAATCGCAAAAAGAAAAGGAATCAGACAAAAAGCCGTGTGCATAGAATGAGATATGAAGAGAAAAAATGATAAATTGGAACTGATACTGTTAGGAGTGGGGATTCTCCTGCTGCTGTTATTGTTTGTTGTGAAGCGCCGTCTGGATGCGCCGGAAGAGACAGCGACAGCAGAAAGCAGGACGGAGACGATGGAAGGCAAAAAGCAGGAGGAGACGATACAGAACATGGAACAGGAAAACGCGGCTTTTCTGAACAGTAAAAAGGAAGAACAAAAAGAAACAACGGCAGCCGGACCGGTGCAGATCCGTGTCCTTCTGACAGACTGCGGAAAGCTGGGATACGCACAGAAACAGGTGTCCCTGCGTGGAAACGCAAGCCTTTCCATGAACGACGGCGCATACATAGCTTCCCCGCAGGAGACGATCTGTGTGACGGAACAGGAATGCGGGGAAGTTGTGCATGTGGTGCCGGCCGATGAGACGGCGGGAACGGCGGTTTCCCTTACGGGAAAGCCGGAGGACGAGACGGTTTATCCGGGAAGTTTTGTCATCTATAAAAGCGAAGAGGGACTTCTCGTTGTAAATGAACTTGATCTGGAAATGTATCTTCGGTATGTCGTGCCGAGTGAGATGCCGTCCTCCTATGAAAAGGAGGCATTAAAAGCACAGGCGGTCTGTGCGAGAACGTATGCGTGTGCCAGGATTCGTGAAAAAACGTGGGAGAACTACCACGCGGATGTAGACGACAGCGTGGAAAGCCAGGTCTACCACAATATGGAAGCGCAGCCGGAGACAGACGCTGCGGTGGCGGAGACAGAAGGAAAAATCATCACCTGCGGCGGGGAACCAATTCAGGCGTATTTTTTCTCAACCTCCTGCGGGAAGACGAGTACGGATGAAGTGTGGAATACGGCGGAGACGGCAGAATATCTGAAGAGCGTGACGGTAGGCGGGGAGAAGCAGGAACCGGAGACGGAGGAGGCGTTTGCATCGTTTATCACCAAAAGGGACAGCACAAGTCTGGAAGTGGAGGACGGCTGGTACCGCTGGCAGGTGACGATTCCGGCGGATGTGCTGTCAGAACGGGCAGCGGATCAGAAAATCGGGGAGATCACGGGGATTGAGGTGCGGCGGCGGTCAGAGGGAGGTGCGGCAGAAACCGTCCTTATCGAGGGGGAAAAAGGATCCATGGAAATCGAGGGAGAGTATCAGATCCGAAAGTTCCTCTCGGCGAAAGGCTGGCCGATTCAGAAAAATGACGGAACTGTAAGCTGTGAGATGGAGCTGCTTCCGAGTGCCTGCTTTATCGTGGTTCCGGAAAAAGAAGGGGAAACGGTTGTCTCCTTTACATTTTACGGCGGCGGCTACGGCCACGGCGTCGGCATGTCACAGAACGGTGCGAAACATCTGGCAGAGCAGGGAAAATCGTATGAGGAGATTCTCCGCTATTTTTACCAGAACATCGAAATCGGCGACTGCCGTTCCCTTTTTTAAAAAAATCACCGAAAACAGATTTTTTGTGCTATAATGGGCGAAAGCGAAAAACAGTTAGAAAATGACGAGGAGAGAAACATGGCGACAATCAAGGACATAGCGGCACGCGCCGGCGTTACGGCGACGACGGTTTCCCGCGTGATCAACAACCGCGGATACATCAGTGAAGAGACAAGAAAAAAAGTAACGCAGGCGATGCAGGAGATGAATTACCAGCCGAATGAGCTGGCGCGTTCCCTGGCAAAAGCGCATTCCAATACGATCGGGGTTATCGTTCCGCACATCTCGCACCCGTTTTTCAGTAAAATGATCAGTGCACTCGAGAGCGCGGCGGCAAAGCGGGGCTACAAGATTCTGCTCTGCAACTCGAAAGATCAGCCGGAGAAAGAAACCGAATATCTCGATATGTTCATCTCCAACCGTGTAACCGGCGTTGTGATGGCAAGCCGCGATGTGCAGATTGAAAAGTTTCATGATCTGAAAATTCCGATCGTCAATTTCGAGCGAGAGGAAAATACGGAGGCCATTACAATCCAGTGTGACAACGAGCAGGGAGGAGCGCTTGCAGCATCGCATCTTGCGGACTGCGGCTGCTGCCATCTGCTTCATTTCGGCGGAATCGTCGGAAGAGATATGCCGGCGGACCGGCGTGCGGATGGATTCCTGCGCGTCTGCCGGGAGCGGGGGATTGAAGGGGAAGTTCTTTTGAGTGACCGCTTAAGCTACGGCTCCATGCACTATGAATCCTATATTGAAAAGGGCCTTCTGGAGCACCCGGAGACGGACGGAATTTTTGCAAGCAGTGACCTGATTGCCGCACAGGTACTCCAGCGCCTTTGCGCCATGGGAAAACGGGTGCCGGAGGATATTAAAGTTGTCGGGTTTGATGACACTGTGATCGCCGGGATTACCACGCCTTCCATCACGACGATTCATCAGCCGATTGAGGAAATGTCGGAGCTTTCCATTGCGTATATCGACCGGAGAAGAAAGGGAGAGATGGTGCCGAATGTGACGACCATGCCGGTGAGCCTTGTGGTGCGCGATTCGGCGTGAAACAAAAACGGAAAGAAAACTCTGCGGAAAAAAGAAACCGCGGAGTTTTTTTCTGCCCTGCGGTAAACGATAGACAGAAAAATGGCAAAAAAGACAAAGAAGAAGCCGGAAATTTGTTGAAAAATATGATATGTAAACGGTTGACATATAATTCACACAACGGTATACTGCAAGAGAAGAAACGTAACACAGAATTACCGTTAACGGAATGATGTGACAAAATAAAGAATAAGATAAAGGAGAATAAACAACATGACAGTGGAATATCAGAGAAGACTCGAAAAACACTACGACGAGCTGAAATGGCTCTACTGTGAGCTGTATCCAAACGGCCAGGGACGCTTTGAGGAACTCTGTGCAGCCATGGAGCAGTGGTACAAAGAGCGGAATAAAAAATGGAAAGCGCTGGATCGGAAAAGAGAAAAACAGAAAGACTGGTACAAGAGCCAGAAAATGCTCGGTATGATGCTGTACATCGACGCATTCGCAGATAACATCAGCGGCCTTGAGAAAAAACTGGATTATTTAAAAGAGTGCAACGTCAACTACCTGCATCTGATGCCGTTCCTTGCAACGCCGAAGGGAAAAAGCGACGGCGGCTATGCGGTTGCCGATTACCGCACGGTACAGCCGTCCCTTGGAACGATGGAAGATCTGGCTGCCCTCTCTGAAAAATGCCATGACCAGGGCATGAGCCTTTGTATGGATTTCGTTATGAACCACACTTCCGAGGATCATGAATGGGCAAAACGTGCACTTGCCGGTGAGAAAGAGTACCAGGACCGTTACTTTTTCTTCGACAACTACGATATTCCGTCCGAATATGAAAAGACCTGTCCGCAGGTATTCCCGACAACGGCACCGGGCAACTTTACCTGGAGAGAGGACTGCCATAAATTTGTCATGACGACGTTCTATCCATACCAGTGGGATCTGAACTATGCGAACCCGGTTGTCTTTAACGAGATGGTAAACAATATGCTCTATCTCGTCAACCAGGGAATCGATATCGTCCGCATTGATGCCGTTCCATACATCTGGAAACAGCTCGGCACCACCTGCCGTAACCTGCCGCAGGTACATACCATTGTCCGCATGATGCGTATGATCACCGAGATCGTCTGCCCGGGCGTTCTGCTGCTCGGCGAGGTTGTCATGGAGCCGGAAAAGGTTGTTCCGTACTTCGGAACACTCGAGAAACCGGAATGCCATATGCTGTACAACGTAACGACGATGGCATCCACCTGGCACACGGTTGCAACGGCGGATACCCGCCTGCTGAAACATCAGATGGATATTGTGACGAGACTGCCGAAGGACTATGTCTTCCTGAACTATCTGAGATGCCACGATGATATCGGCTGGGGCCTCGATTACGAATGGCTGAAACAGTTCGGCATCGCCGAGGCACCGCATAAGAAATATCTGAATGACTATTTCCGCGGTTATGTGGAGGGAAGCGACGCAAGAGGAGAGCTCTATAACGACGATCCGGTGCTGCAGGATGCGCGTCTCTGCGGAACAACCGCTTCCCTGTGTGGACTTGAGGCGGCAGGCTTTGAGCAGAATGAGGCGAAGACCGAACAGGCGATCCGGAGAATTGAGATGCTGAACGCATACCTTTTCATCCAGTCTGGTATTCCGGTTATCTACAGCGGCGATGAGATCGGCCAGGTCAACGATTATTCCTACAAAGAGAGTGAAGATTCTGACCGCGCAGCCGACAGCCGTTATCTGCACCGCGGCCACTTCCGCTGGGATCTGGAGCCCCAGAAGGAGAAAAAAGGAACGGTTCAGAATCAGATTTTTGCTTCGATGAAAAAGATGGAGGAGCTGAAATTCAAATACCGTCCGTTTGAGGGTGAGGCGGATGTCTGGACCGAGGAAACGTATGATACGGCGCTTCTCTGTGTCTGCAGAAAATCCGGCAATGAGATGGTAACGGGTCTCTTTAACTTCAGCAATGAAGACCGCACGGCCTGGATCGATATGGGTGAGTTCATCTGGAAGGATCTGTTTACCGGCGAGAAACGTGTTCTGCGCGGCGTTCCGGTTCCGGCACGCGGTTACGCATGGTATTACCGGAAATGGAATTAAATCCCTTGCGAAGGAAAGAAAAGTATGATATGCTTTGTAGGCTATCCTGAAGTACGATATATGTGCAAGAATGGGATAGATTCACGAAAACAAAGAAAAGGCGGTTTTGCCAGATGATAAAAACAATCCGCGGTTTTATGAAGCGCCTGAATGAGGACCATGTCGGTGCTTATGCAGCGCAGAGCGCGTATTTCATTCTTCTTTCCTTTATTCCGTTTGTTCTTCTGGTTGTTACGCTTGTAAAATATACGCCGCTGACACGCGACGATGTTTACAGCGTTCTGATCAATATGCTGCCCACGGAGTTCCAGAGCTACGTGGGCGGTATTGTAAATGAGATCTTTTATCAGTCCGTTGCCTATATGCCGATTACGATCATCACAACGCTGTGGTCGGCGGGAAAGGGCATTGCGGCGCTGACAAATGGGCTGAACAGCATTTATCACGTAACAGAGACACGTAATTACATCATCAACCGGCTGCGGGGCATGGCATATACCTTAATATTTGTCGCTGCATTCCTCACCAGTCTGGTGCTTCTGGTCTTCGGAACCCGCATTCAGAATAAGCTGACGGAACATCTGCCGATGGTGGCGCGCGTGACATCCTCTATCATGGGCATGCGTACCCTGATTACGACAGGCGTGCTGGCGGTTCTGTTCCTGGTGCTGTATAAATGCATTCCGAACCGGAAGGCGAGCTTTAAGAGCCAGTGCCCGGGCGCACTGATCTCATCCCTTGCCTGGTCTATTTTTTCCCTTGCATTTTCCATGTACCTCGACATCGCGCTTGCGGTGTCCAATATGTACGGCAGTCTGACGATGATTGTGTTTATCATGATCTGGATGTATTTCTGCATGTGGATCCTTCTGATCGGCGCGGAGATCAACGCGTATTTTGAGGATAAACTGCGGAAACTGCAGAATGCGGCGATCGAGCATTTTATGGAAAATAAAGAGACAAATAAAGAAGCGGGAAAATAATGGCTTGACATCCAGGGGTCAAGACGGTACAATAAACATTGTTTATGATAGTTTTATAAATAATCTAACAGGAAAAATGCTGTGAAGATGTTCAGAGAAATATTTTTTCCGCCAGAGAGAGGGAGTCATCGGCTGCAAGCTCCTTCAGGTTCAGGAATATTTCAAATTTCGCATTGGAGCAGATGTCCGGAACGCATAGCAGGATACTGGAAATGCAAGTAGGGACAGACGTTTGGTGTACGTTACAGCACCGGTTATGAGTGTCTGCAGGAAGTATCTGCAGAAATCAGGGTGGTACCGCGAAATTTCAGATCTCGTCCCTTTGTGGGGCGGGGTCTTTTTTTCGTGAGCAACGAGCCAGGCAGCCATGCTTGCATGGATATCTGGCGACTGCCACGAAAATCAGATGCTCCGCTGTTTGCAGCGGGGTATCTGATTGTTTTTCACATTTACCATCAAACAAGCAAGAAAAAGAAAGTAGGAGAGTCAAATGCAGGAAAAAAGTGTATTAACCGGCCATCTGTCTGAATTAAAACAGAAGATTGAAAATGGACTGGAAGAGCTGAAAAGCTCCAAAGAACTGTATGAATTTAAGAGCGAGTATCTGGAAGGAAAGAAAAGTAAGATCAGCGGGCTGATGAAAGAAATGAAAAACATTGCCCCGGAAGAGCGCGCAAACTACGGTAAATCCGTCAATGAGTTAAAAGAGTGGGCGCTTGGCCGCTTCCAGAAAGTGGAAGAGGAGATGAAAGAGCGCGAGCTGCAGAAGAAATATGAGTCCGAGAAAATCGACCTGACCCTTCCGGCAGAAGAGACAGCGATCGGAAACCTTCATCCGGTTACCCTGATCCGCAAACAGCTCATCGACATCTTTGCAGGTATGGGCTTTGAGGTATACGAGGGAAGAGAAATCGAGACCGATTATTACAACTTTACTGCACTGAATACACCACAGGATCACCCGGCAAGAGATATGCAGGATACCTTCTATCTCTCCCCGGAATTCCTGCTTCGTACCCAGACATCGGCAGGCCAGATTCATGTCATGGAAAACAAAAAGCCGCCGATCAAGATCCTTTCCCCGGGACGTGTTTTTCGGTCTGATGACGACGCAACCCATTCTCCGATGTTCCATCAGATGGAGGGACTCGTTGTCGACAAAAACATCACCCTCTGCGACCTGAAAGGAATGCTCGACGTACTCGTACAGAAGATCTACGGCGAGGGAACCACAACACGTCTTCGTCCGTCTTACTTCCCGTTCACGGAGCCGTCCGTTGAGGTAGACTGCAGCTGCTTCGCCTGCGGCGGAAAAGGATGCAGCCTCTGCAAGGGAACCGGCTGGATCGAGGTCCTTGGAGCAGGTATCGTAAACAAACGCGTGCTGGAGAACTGCGGCATTGATTCAGAAGAGTACAGCGGCTTCGCTTTTGGCATCGGCCTGGAGCGTATCGCCATGCTGAAATACGGAATCAACAACATCAAACTGTTATTCGGTTCCGATCTGCGGGTTTTAAATCAGATTAACGAGAAATAAAGACGAAACAGTTTGAATTTGGAGGTTTAATATGTTAGTACCGTTAAGTTGGCTGAAAGAATATGTAGATATCGATGTTACCCCGGAAGAACTGGAGAAAAAACTGTTCGACGGCGGTTTTGAAGTAGAAGAGCGTTATCAAGTGGGAAAAGACATCAGCAATGTTGTTGTCGGTCTGGTGGAGGGCTGCGAGCCGATTCCGGAGACCCATCTTCATGTGTGCCAGGTAAATGCAGGAGAACACGGCGCCATGCAGATCTGCTGCGGCGCAGACAACGTGCACACCGGCGGAAAATTCCCGGTTGCCCTTCCTGGCGCTTCTGTTTATGCAACAGCAAAGGATCATAAGACCATCGAGGGTGTTATGACCATCAAAAAAGGAAAATTAAGAGGATATGAGTCCTGCGGAATGCTCTGCTCCGGCGTGGAGCTCGGCCTTACCGAGGATCTGTACCCGGGCGCAGGCTACAACGGACTGCTTGTTCTGCCGGAAGATGCCGAGCTTGGCGCAGATGTCAAAGAGCTGACAGGTCTTGACGACTGGATCTTTGATATCTCCCTGACTGCAAACAGACCGGACTGCCAGAGTATCCTCGGTATCGCAAGAGAAGTATCGGCGATGCTGGAAAAACCTTTAAAAATGCCGGCAACCGATTACACCGAGACGGATGTGGAAAAAGAAGGCTTCTCTGTCCGCGTGGAAGCTCCGGAACTCTGCCCGCGTTACAGCGCTCATTACGTATATGACGTAAAAATCGGAGAGTCCCCGGCATGGATGAAACGCCGTCTGGCACTCGTCGGCATGTCCGCGATCTCCAACGTGGTTGATATCACAAACTATGTCTTAAAAGAGATCGGCCAGCCGATGCATGCTTTTGACTGCTCTTATCTGGAAGGCAATGAGATCTGCGTCAGAAGAGCAAAAGAAAATGAAAAGATCGTGACCCTCGATGAGCAGGAATACACAATGAATGAGAACAACCTCGTAATCTGTGACGGCGTAAAACCGGTTGCGCTTGCCGGTGTCATGGGAGGCTTAAACTCCGAGATCCGCGACACGACAGAGGCCGTTATGTTTGAGTCCGCAAAATTCGCACGCGACAACGTCAGAAAGACAGCCCGTGCACTTGGAAAAGCAACGGATGCCAGCGCAAGATATGAGAAAGGCGTAGATGAGTATTCTGCCGTTCTTGGTATGAAACGTGCGCTGCACCTGATGGAAGAGCTCGGCTGCGGTAAAGTTTCCCGCACCCATTTCGATGTGAATACAGGAAACTCGATTGATCCGACCCCGATTACCGTCAGCGTCAGCAAGGTAAACGGCGTACTCGGTATTGAAGTTCCGGAAGCTGAAATTCTCCGCATTATGAAAAATCTGAACTTTGCACCGGAAATCAACGGCGACGAGCTGACCATTCAGGTACCGGCTTACCGTGAGGATATGCTGCCGGAGGGCGAAAACGATGTAGAGCGTTACCCGGATGTGGCAGAGGAAGTCATCCGTATGTACGGCTACGATCACGTAACCGATACCTTCCTTTCCGCTGCACAGGTAACGATGGGCGGCTACAATGAAGAGCAGAAAGGCGAGCTGGCACTGAAGAATACCTTATGCACCATGGGTATCTACGAGTGCATGCATTACTCCTTCTTCTCCCCTGCAGATCTGGATCTCTTGAAACTGCCGGCAGATGCAAAAGAGAGAAATGCCATCGAGATCATCAACCCGATCAACCAGGATCTGTCCCTGATGCGTACCACACTGGCAGCTTCCATGCTGAATGCCATTTCCAGAAATGAGAAACAGGGCACTCTTGAAGGAAGACTGTTCGAGGTAGCAAGCATCTACATTCCGGAGTCCCTGCCGCTGACATCCTACCCGGATGAGAGAAAAGTTCTCTGCGTCGGAACCTTCGGAAACAACGAGAGCTTCTTCACTATGAAGGGCATCGCCAACACCATCGCCGAGAGCATGGACATTGAGTTCACCTACGAGCCGGTTCAGAAATCCTTCCTGCATCCGTATCAGGCAGTGAAAGTACTCTGCGAGGGTACAGAAATCGGATACTTCGGAAAAGCAGCATATGATATCCAGAACGAGCTGAGCATGCGTGCTTCCGCTTACATCATGGAGCTTGACTTAAAAGAGCTCTCCAGATGGTACGGCAAAAAACGCACCTTCCAGCCGATCTCCAAATTCCAGGAGGAGAAACGTGACCTGGCATTTGTCATGGACAAAAACATCAGCTGCGGCGATGTAGAGAACTGTATCCGCGAGGCAAACAAATACGTAAAAGAGATCCGTCTGTTCGATGTTTACGAGGGCGGCCAGATTCCGGAAGGCAAGAAGAGCATGGCGTTCACCGTCACCTTTGCACCGAAGGAAGAAGCATTTGACTTCGAAAAAGTACAGAAATTTGTCGAGAAGATCTGCAAGAAACTGCAGAATGAGTTCAACATCGAACTGAGAGGCTGATTTTTATGAAACTTTATATCATGCGCCACGGTGAAACCGCGTGGAACGTAGAAGGCAGGCTGCAGGGCCAGACGGACACCGAGCTGAATGAGAACGGTGTCCGTCTGGCGAAAGTGACGGCGGAAGGACTGAAAAATATCCCGTTTGACCTTGGAATTTCCAGTCCACTGCGCCGCGCAAAGCACACGGCAGAGCTCGTCCTTGCGGGCAGAAATGTGCCGCTTACGACCGACGACCGCCTGATGGAGCTTTCCTTTGGCTCCTGGGAAGGGCTTGGATGCCGGGCAAACAATTTTGAGATTCCGTCTGAACACTTCGACGATTTTTACAGAGATCCGTTCCACTTCCGCCCGGCGGGAGACGGAGAGACAATCCAGGAGGTCTGCGACCGGGCAGAAGCGTTCTATCATGAGCTGACTGCGAAACCGGAGTTCCAGGACAAGACGATCCTGATCGCCACCCACGGCTGCTGCATGCGCGCGCTGCTGCGCAATGTCTATGAAGACAAGAACGACTTCTGGCACGGCGGCGTGCCGTACAACTGTGCGGTCAGCATCATCGAAGTACAGAACGGTGTTTCCACGCTGCTTGCGGATAATAAAATCTATTATGATCCGTCGGACTGCGTAAACTTTTATAAAGAAGTAAAATAAAAAATGATATTCAGAGGCAGACATAAAAGGAAAGTATTTCCCTTTGTGCCTGCCTCTTTAAATCGCGTTTGCCGTCTGACAGAAAGTGTGATACTATAGAAATAACGGATTTTAACACCAGTAGACAAGAAGTCCCCCGTTTCTGAAGCGGTGGGATGAATTGCTAAAAGAAACATAACGGCAGTGGCGGGCGGAGAGAAATCGGTATTCTCCACTGACATGAGGCAAGTCACAGTCGAACTATTTTCGATATGTCAGACTCCGTGAAATACCGACTGTGAGTTGAAACAATGAAAGCGAAAAAGGAGGAACATAAGTATGTCCATGGTAACACTGGGAAGTACAGGAATCTGTGTAAACAAGAACGGCTTCGGCGCGCTACCGGTACAGCGTGTCACGAAAGAAGACGCTGTTTATCTGCTGCGCAAAGCGTATGACGGAGGCATCCGCTTTTTTGATACCGCGCGTGCCTACAGCGACAGCGAGGAAAAATTAGGCGCAGCGTTTGAGAAAATGCGTGAGAAGGTCTTTATCTCTACGAAGACGATGGCAAAGGATGTGGAGGGCTTCTGGAAGGATCTGGAGACAAGCCTTTCCCTTTTGAAGACGGATTACATCGATATCTATCAGTTCCACAATCCGTCCTTCTGTCCTAAGCCGGGAGATGGAACCGGCCTGTATGAGGCGATGCTGGAAGCAAAAGCACAGGGAAAAATCCGCCACATCGGTATCACGAACCACCGCATGAGCGTGGCAGAGGAGATCATTGAGTCCGGTCTTTATGAGACGCTGCAGTTCCCGTTCTGCTATCTGGCAACGGACCGTGAGAAAGCACTGGTACAGGGATGCAAAGAGAAAAATATCGGCTTTATCGCAATGAAAGCGCTCTCGGGCGGGCTGATCACAAACTCCGCGGCTGCATATGCTTTTGAAGACCAGTACGACAACGTGCTTCCGATCTGGGGCGTCCAGAGAGAAAAAGAGCTGGACGAGTTCTTAAGCTACATTGCCTGTCCGCCTGCCATGACGGATGAAATCAAGACGATCATCGAGAAAGACCAGAAAGAGCTCTCCGGCAACTTCTGCCGCGGCTGCGGTTACTGTATGCCATGTCCGGCAGGCATTGAGATTAACACCTGCGCGCGCATGAGCCTGCTTCTGCGCCGTTCCCCGTCCGCCAACCAGCTCACCGAGCGCGGCCAGGCGATGATGAAGAAAATCGAAGGTTGTCTCCACTGCGGCGCCTGCATGAAGAAATGTCCCTACGGTCTGAATACGCCGAAGCTTCTCGAAGAGAACTACGAAGATTATAAAAATGTACTGGCAGGAAAAACACTGGTATGAGTAATCTGATCTTCAGCCTGAACGCGACGATGCCGATCTTCCTGACAATGATTTTGGGACTTTTCTTTCGAAAGGTTGGTATTCTGGACGAATCGTTCACAAGCAAAATGAACAAATTTGTGTTTAAAATCGCACTCCCGGTGCTGCTGTTCCAGGACCTGTCGGATTCTGATTTCTCCGCTGTGTGGGATATCAAATTCGTTCTGTTCTGCTTCTTTGCAACACTGCTCTCAATTCTTGCGGTATGGGGACTTTCCCATCTCTTAAAAGAGAGAAGTGCAAGAGGCGAATTTATCCAGGCGGCGTACCGGAGCAGTGCGGCGATCCTTGGTATTGCCTTTATCCAGAATATCTACGGAAATTCCGGCATGGCGCCGCTGATGATCATCAGCAGTGTGCCGCTGTATAATATCATGGCGGTTGTCGTTCTTGCGGTATTCGGTCCGGAACGGGAGGAGATCACGGCAGATTTTGTGAAAAAGACGGCGAAAAATATCGTGACAAACCCGATTATCCTCGGGATCGTTGCAGGACTTCTCTGGTCGGTGCTTCGCATTCCAAAGCCGGTGATTCTGCAGAAAACGGTGCAGAATATTGCGGTACTTGCAACGCCGCTCGGCCTGATTGCGATGGGTGCGTCGTTTGAGGCAAAGAGCGCGGCAAAGAATATCCGGCCGTCGATTGCTGCAGCTGCGATTAAGCTGGTCGGTCTTGCAGCTGTCTTTCTGCCGATCGCCGTGATACTTGGCTTCCGTCAGGAAAAATTGGTGGCAATCCTTGTGATGCTGGGTTCCGCAACGACGGTGAGCAGTTTTATCATGGCGAAAAATATGGGTCATGAGGGAAGTCTGACGGCAAACACCGTTATGCTCACAACGTGCGGCAGTGCCTTTACGCTGACGTTCTGGCTGTATCTGATGAAAACGCTGGCGTTTATCTAACCGGATTGCGAATATCCGCTTTGATTTTCAGTACACCAAAAGCGTGTCCGGGATTTTGTCCGGGCACGCTTTTATCAATCATAAAAATCAGAAAAAGAGGGAAAAGAATGGACTTCAAAAATGCGGTCAAAGCATTACAGATTGGAAAAAAGGAAGGAAAAAAATTCCGCCTTTCTACGGAATTTGGGAAAAATCCGGAAGAAGAGCTCCCGTTTCCGGAATATCCGCGTCCGCAGATGCGCCGGGAAAACTGGACAAATCTGAACGGATGGTGGGAGTATGCGTTCACGGAAACGCAGAAAATGCCAAAACAGCGGGACGGAAAAATTCTCGTTCCGTTTTCCCCGGAGTGCGATGCGTCCGGCGTGAAGCGGCAGCTGCTTCCAAAAGAATATCTGTGGTACTTCCGCACGATTCAGCTTCCCAAAATTCCTGCCGGAAAACGGCTGCTGCTGCAGTTCGGCGCCGTGGATCAGGATGCGGTAATTTACTGCAACGGAAAGCGTGCCGGAGGCCATCTCGGCGGGTATCTTTCTTTTTCAGTGGATCTTACGCCGTATCTCAAAACGGGAGAGAACGAGCTTGCCGTCAAGGTGCGCGATGAGACGGACACGGACTGGAAGGGCCGCGGAAAGCAGAGCCTTACCCCGGGCGGCATGTTTTACACCGCGCAGAGCGGCATCTGGCAGAGCGTCTGGATGGAATGGGTGCCGGAGACGTATCTGGAACGCATCGTGATCACGCCGGAATATGATACGGCGAGCGTAAAAGTACGGGTTTTCCTCAACGGACCGGATGCGGGACTGACGAAAAAAATTACGGTGCGGGAGAGCGAAGCGCCGGATGCGAAGGTGATCTGCGTCCGGGAGACGAGAGAAAACGAGGCGGAGCTGATTCTCGGTAATTTTGCAGGCTGGAGCCCGGAACATCCGCATCTCTATGGGGTTTCCATTGAAGCGGGAGAAGACCGCATCGAGAGTTATTTCGGCATGCGCAAATTCGGCATTGGAAAAGATGAGAAAGGAATCACGCGTCTTCTCTTAAACGGAAAGCCGTATTTCCAGAACGGTGTCCTCGACCAGGGTTATTGGCCGGAAAGCTTCTACACGCCGCCGTCCGATGAGGCGATGGTTTATGACATTAAGACGGCCAAACGCCTCGGTTTCAATATGATCCGGAAACACCTGAAAGTTGAGTGCGCAAGATGGTATTCCCACTGCGACCATATCGGTATGCTGGTGTGGCAGGATATGATCAACGGCGGCGGCCGGTCGATTCAGACGTTCCTTTTGTACCTTCCGACCGTACTGCCGTTTGTGACAACGGAATTCAGGGATAACTGTTATCCGCTCTTTTCGCGGACCTCAAAAACGGGAAGAGAGTGGTGGAAGCGGGAGTGCCGCGAGACGGTTCATCAGCTTTACAATGCACCGTGCGTGTCGCTCTGGGTTCTGTTCAACGAGGGATGGGGACAGTTTGATGCCAGGGAGATGACAGAAATGGTGCGCGCTCTCGATCCGACGCGGCAGATCGACCACGCGAGCGGCTGGTACGATCAGGGAGCGGGGGACATCAAGAGCCTTCACAATTACTTTCGTCCGTTAAAAGTAAAACCGGAGGAGCGCGCGTTTGCTTTTTCTGAATACGGCGGCTATACGTATCCGGTACAGGAGCATCTCTACTCCGAAAAATCGTTCGGCTACCGCACGTACCAGAACCAGACACAGTACCAGAAAGCGATGAATGCACTGGCAGAAAAGATAAGAGAACTCACAGAACAGGGACTTGCCGCAGCAGTCTACACACAGCTTACCGATGTCGAGGAGGAGTCGAACGGCATCCTTACGTATGACCGGAAGGTATGCAAATGGGAACCACAGGAGGCAAAAGATTTTTGCTCAAAAGAATAATTTGGTAAAATTTTTGTTGACAAAGTGAGGATAAGTTGCTAATATATTGGATAAGGCGTTGGAAGTTGTAAGAAATTGCTGAAAATCCGCGGCGCCTGCGGATGGAGGAAAGTTGGTGTTTATGGAACAGAAAAGAACATTATCCCTGCTGGTGGATAATACGCCGGGACTTTTAAGCAGAGTAGCTGGTCTTTTCAGCCGACGCGGATACAATATCGAGACGATCACCGCCGGTGTGACAGCAGACCCGCGATACACAAGAATGACTGTTGTTCTGTACTGCAGTGATGAAATGATTCTGGAGCAGATCAAAAAACAGCTGGCAAAACTTGTCGATGTGCGGGATATCAAAGAGCTGAAGCCGGACGAGAGTGTCAGACGAGAGCTGATGCTGGTCAAAATCCGTGTGAATGAAAATGAACGCCGCAATGTCATCGCCATCTCCGATGTCTTCCGTGGAAGAATCGTGGATGTGGGACAGGAAAGCCTGATTGTAGAGCTGACCGGAAACCAGTCAAAGCTCGAAGGGTTCCTGAATCTGGTACAGGGATACGAAATCCTGGAACTGGCCAGAACAGGAGTGACAGGACTCTCCAGAGGAGCCCACGATGTGCGTTACCTCGATTAACGCAGATCACATTACATACGTTTGCTAGAGGAATGAAATTTTTGTATAGAAAAGTTCATTTCCCTGACAAACAGCAAAAGGCAGAAATGCTTTTCGCTGTATAAATTGACCGACCTGCCGCCGGTCAAGACATTCTATATATTATGGAGGAAAATAAAATGGCAGCAAGACTTTTTTATCAGGAAGATTGTAATCTCTCTTTACTGGAAGGCAAAAAAATCGCAATTATCGGCTACGGAAGCCAGGGACATGCTCATGCACTGAACCTGAAAGATTCCGGCTGTGATGTTATTATTGGACTTTATGAAGGCAGCAAATCCTGGGCAAAAGCAGAGGCACAGGGATTCAAAGTATACACCGCTGCTGAGGCTGCAAAACAGGCTGATATCATCATGATCCTGATCAACGATGAGAAACAGGCTGCAATGTACAAAAAAGATATCGAGCCAAACCTGGAAGAGGGCAACATGCTGATGTTCGCTCATGGTTTCGCTATCCACTTCGGACAGATCGTACCTCCGAAGAACGTAGATGTAGCTATGATCGCTCCGAAAGCACCTGGCCACACAGTAAGAAGCGAGTATCAGGCTGGCAAAGGAACTCCTTGCCTGGTTGCTGTTGAGCAGGATTACACCGGAAAAGCTCTGGACAGAGCACTGGCTTACGGCCTTGGAATCGGCGGAGCAAGAGCTGGTCTTCTGGAGACAACCTTCAGAACTGAGACCGAAACAGACCTGTTCGGTGAGCAGGCAGTTCTCTGCGGCGGTGTATGCGCCCTGATGCAGGCTGGATTTGAGACTCTGTGCGAGGCTGGATACGACCCAAGAAACGCATACTTCGAGTGCATCCATGAGATGAAACTGATCGTAGACCTGATCTATCAGTCGGGATTCTCCGGAATGAGATACTCCATCTCCAACACAGCCGAGTACGGCGATTACATCACCGGACCGAAGATCATCACAGAAGAAACCAAGAAGACCATGAAGAAGATCCTTTCCGATATCCAGGATGGTACTTTCGCAAAAGACTTCCTTCTGGATATGTCCCCAGCAGGCGGACAGGCTCACTTCCGTGCAATGAGAAGAAAAGCTGCAGAGCATCCGTCAGAGAAAGTCGGAGAAGAAGTCAGAAAACTGTACAGCTGGAGCAACGAGGACAAACTGATCAACAACTAATCGGTTTGCTGTCAAATGATCCATATCGGGAGGCTGCCTTTGCGGGCAGTCTCCTTTTTTTCGTTCTATCGTTTTATCATAGAAAAAACACTTCCGCGCCATGCATATCCCCCAATATGATAGGGCGCGGAAGTGTTATCTTTTCTGTATTCGTTTTTTTATGCCTCCTGACGACAGGCAGGAAAAGCACGGTAGTATTTGATATAAGAACTTAAAATATCAAAAAATTCGGAATTGGTCGGTTTTGTCAGAACCGGATGCACAGAAAGCGAAAAGAGCAGATCACGGTTTCCGCGGGTCCAGCAGACGGAAATAGCGGTGCGGATGTCTCGTTCGACGCAGGAGGACGATACCTGAAACGTTTGCGCGATCTTTGGGTACAGCGTTTTGCTGACCCGAAGGAGATAATCTTCGTCTTCCATGCATAAAGCGATACCATAGGCGAGATAGCGAAATCCGCGGTATTTTGCACCAATTCCTAAAGAGTGTAGTAGAAAGTAAATTTCAGTTTCCATTACGATGTCTCCTTTTATTCAGTTTTTACATAGTCTTTGCAGACGGGCATGCCAGAGGTGAAAGTTTGTATGGCATACGATTTTCCCCTTTCACTTATGATACGTGGAAAACGTCGAAAAATTACATATTCAGAAAGAAAAAGTGACAATATAGTAAAATAAAAGAGAATATGACACGAAATAAAGAAATGAATGTAATGAAACGGGAGAGGGAAAAATAACATTGATTTTTCAGAAGTTCGCTGGTATAATGAAAACATGATTACGGGGTATGGCGTAGCTTGGTAGCGCGCACGGCTGGGGGCCGTGAGGTCGCAGGTTCAAATCCTGTTGCCCCGATCGGTAAGAGTGTCGTTTTACGGCACTTTTTTTCTTACGGACAAAGACGTGTGCGGAAGAAAAATGAATTGCGCAGAAAAAACAGGGAGGAAGTTATGGGGAAAGTAACGATACAGAGTATGGCAAAGGAGCTGGGACTGTCCCGGAATACGGTTGCCATGGCATTAAAGGATGATCCGAAGGTAGCTCCGGTGACGCGGGAGAGAGTTCTTCGGATGGCGAAAAGAAATGGCTATCTGGGCGAAAATGTATATGTGGAAGAAGTTCGGGCACCGCAGGAGAAGCATTACAATATTATGGTTCTGCGTACGCGGGATGCCGCTGTTTATTGGGACCGTGTCGTGAGCGGCATCTCCGAGGAGGCGAGCCTCAATAACTGTCAGACGCGCGTTGCGGTCGTGACGGAGCGGGAGGAGGAGAACGGCATTCTGCCGCTCGGCCTGAATGAAAATATCGATGCGATCTTCTGCATTAAAATGCTGCCGCCGGAATATATGCAGAAACTGGTAAATCTGGGTTACCGCATCTTTCAGCTCGACCATTACTGCGGCATCGAACAGCGGCCGATGGGCGATATCGTGCGTGTGGACGGTGTGCAGCCGGTGAGTCTTCTGACGTCCCATCTGATCGGGCAGGGCATGACGCGGATCGGTTTCCTAAGTGAGCACAGCAGCACGTATGAGTCGATGCATGACCGGTATGTCGGTTTCCTTGCAGCGATGGAACAGGCGGGCATTCCGCTCGATGAGGAGCTTGTGCGCCCCAATATGGAGAGCGATCATTTTTATTACCCGGAAAATTTTGACAAGATTGTGGCGAGCTACGATACACTGCCGGAAGCGATTGTCTGCGGCAACGATATGATCGCCAAAAGATTGACAGAATCCTTCCGGAAAATCGGCGTGCGCGTGCCAGAGGATGTGGCACTGACCGGATTTGATGATGATGAGGACCGGATGCTGTATCCGTTCTTCTCAACCGTTCATGTCGATACGAAGTGGCTTGGCCGCCGTATGGTGCATGAATTTTTATGGCGGGAGGAGCACCCGGAAGCGCCGAAAGAACGGATTCTCGTTTCGGGGGAGGTTGTGGTGCGCCGTTCCTCGTGCAAGCGCCAGGGATAGAAAGAAATAGAAAAAACAGGAAAAAGTGAACAAAGAAAGAAAGCCAGGGACGCCCCGGCGGACGAGAAGAAAAACCGTCTGCCGGGGCGTTTCCGGCTCCCTTTTTGCGATGATTCAAATTCGTGCATAAATGCCATGTAGAAAAACACTAATTAATAATGCAAAATGGTGCATTTAAGGAAAGCTAAACTGAACAAAAATGACAAAAACGCAAGAATAAAAACCTCGTTAATATCACACATTAAAAAATAATAGTGCAAAATAATGCATTATATCGCCGGAAGGAAGGGAGAGAGCGAAATGCAGGAATGGACGGAGGACCGCTGCAACCTGGATATCGATATCATCGCACTGCCGGGCTGGTCGGATGCAACATCCAAAATTTCCCTTCTGATGGGCGATGAGACACAGCGACCGGACATCATCTGGTGGTGGAACATGGAAGCTGACTATACGAAATGGGTAGACGCAGGCCTTCTGATGGATGTTTCTCCGTATATGAAGAAATACACCAACATGGTTGACTACTACAACAGCGTAGATCCTGGCGTTATGTTCTATGCATCCGGAGACAACGGAATTTACCGTATCCCGGGCGACGTTGCAGAGCCGGCATGTGAGACTCTGTGGATCCGGAAAGACTGGCTGGACAACTTAGGACTGGCTGTTCCGACTACACTGGATGAGCTGGATGAGCTCAAGAAAATCCACGGAAAACAGGTAGAGGATTACCAGAAATACCTGGAAGAGTACAACAAATAAAACAACGAAATCATGTGTTAGAGCACCCGCCGGAGCCTCCTTTCCGGCGGGTGTATTTTTACGGAATCCTGCGTTTTGCGCTTGACAGAGATGGAGAAAAATGGTAACATAAGAGCCAAGTTAGGAAAAAGGCAAAGAAGAGGAATACTACATGGAGCTTCCGAATCCAGAAAGCTGTTGGGTGATGCGAAACAGCAGACGAATTCCGTGGAACTGACCTCAGAGCCGCTGCTCCCAAATTTAGAATAAAAAGAGTAGGTGCAGACGGAAACCCACCGTTAGAAGGGCAGGATATGCAGATGTTTCATCCGTATCCGCAGAGTGTACAGAGAAAATCTCTGTAAAACAGGAGTGGTACCGCGTAAGATATCAAGTCTTTCGTCTCTTGTGTCAGAAGCCGACACAGAAGATGAGAGATTTTTTTATGCTTTCATCCCGAATTTATGTCGGCAGAATAAATTGTATTTCACTTTCTGGGAGGAAAAAATCATGATGAATGTAAAGAAGTATCAGAAACAGTATTATATGCCGCCGGTTCCGTGCATGGACTGGGCAGAAAAAGACAGCATTGACAAAGCACCGGTATGGTGCAGCGTTGACCTTCGTGACGGAAACCAGGCACTTGTAATTCCGATGAGCCTGGAGCAGAAGGTAGAATTCTTCAAACTCCTCGTCGAGGTTGGTTTCAAAGAGATCGAGGTCGGCTTCCCGGCAGCATCTGAGACCGAGTACGAATTCCTTCGCACCCTGATCGAGCAGGATCTGATCCCGGATGACGTAACCGTTCAGGTTCTGACCCAGGCGAGAGAGCATATCATCCGCAAGACCTTCGAGGCATTAAAGGGCTGCAAGAATGCCATCGTTCACGTTTACAATTCCACTTCCTATGCACAGCGTCAGCAGGTCTTCAAAAAATCGAAAGAAGACATCCTGAAAATCGCCGTTGAGGGAGCAAAGCTCTTAAAAGAGCTGACAGAAGAGGCCGGCGAGAAATACCGCTTCGAGTACAGCCCGGAGAGCTTTACCGGAACCGAGCCGGAATATGCGCTTGAGGTGTGCAACGCCGTTCTCGACGTATGGCAGCCGACTGCAGACCGCAAAGCCATCATCAACCTGCCGAGCACCGTGGAGCTTTCCATGCCGCACGTTTATGCAAGCCAGGTGGAATACATGAGCAAAAACCTGAAATACCGCGATAATGTCGTTCTTTCCCTTCATCCGCACAATGACCGCGGCTGCGGCGTTTCCGATGCAGAGATGGGTATCCTTGCCGGAGCAGACCGTATCGAGGGAACGCTGTTCGGAAACGGCGAGAGAACCGGAAACGTGGATATTATCACGGTCGGCATGAACATGTACATGCAGGGCGTCGATCCGGAGCTTGACTTCTCCGATATGCCGAAACTCTGCCATGCATTTGAATCCTTCACCGGTATGAGCATCAACCCGAGAAGCCCGTACTGCGGATCTCTCGTATTTGCAGCCTTCTCCGGTTCCCATCAGGATGCGATCGCAAAAGGCATGCACTGGATCGAGGAGAAAGCACCGGATACCTGGACCGTTCCGTATCTGCCGATCGATCCGACCGATATCGGAAGAAACTACGATGCAGACGTCATCCGCATCAACAGCCAGTCTGGAAAGGGCGGTGTCGGCTATATTCTGGAGACGAAATACGGCCTGAATCTGCCGGCGAAGATGCGCGAGGCTATGAGCTATACCGCAAAATCCGTTTCCGATCATCTGCATAAAGAGCTGCGTCCGGATGAGATCTTTGAACTCTTTAAAGATACCTTCGAGAACGTAACGACACCGTACAACATCAACGGCGTTCACTTTAAACAGCTCGATGAGGGCAGAATTGAAGCACAGGTTACCTCCAATTACGAGGGCGGTGAGTATGCAACTGTATATGCAGAAGGAAACGGCCGTCTGAATGCTGTCAGCAACGCGCTGAAACAGCAGTACAATCTGCAGTATGATCTGGTCAGCTATACGGAGCACGCGCTGGAGCAGAGCTCAAGTGCACAGGCAATTGCCTACGTCGGCATCAAAAAGCCGGACGGAATCCTTTCCTGGGGCGCAGGCGTAGATCCGGATATCATCCGCGCTTCCATCGACGCGCTGGTAACTGCAATCAACAACCGATAAGAAAAGAGAGAGCATATGCTGTTTAAAAACAAAATTGAATACACCAAAGGAATGTTTGTGGAGATTTACGGCACCGAGATAAAAAAAGTACGTCTGGTACTGCGGATCATTACAGGGATTGCTGTTGTGGCTGCGATCGCTTTTATGATCTACGGTGCAGCAGCGCGGGGATTTATCATGCCGGGAGACTTCTTCAATCTTGGAATCTCCATTCTGATGGCACTTCTGTGTACGTTTCTGCCGAATCTGATGGCACGTTCACAGATGAAAAAATGCAAAAAGAGAGGACTCCTTGGAGAACGTACCCTTCGTTTTACTGAGCAGGTGCTCACAATGACATACGAAAAAGAGGGCAGAAGCACTGATATTCCGCTCGAAGAGCTGACAAAGGTGACGGAGTTTGACAACTTTATCCGCATCACCATCGGAGGCAGAAGCACCTTTCTCGATAAGAAACGCTTTGAAATCGGAGACGCGGCAGCGTTTGTGACCTGGGCGGAAGATAGAATCGCAGAGAATGCGGAAAAAGAGGAAGAGGCACTCGCACTCGAGGAGACAGAAAGGGAAGCTCCGGCTTTAGAAGACGGCGAAGCAAAAACGGAGGAGTCCGACGAAAATTAAATCATACATTCTGACAAAAAATATTTTGGCAGAATGGTGGAAAATGGCTGTGCATTTTTGTGCACAGTCATTTTTTGTATATTTTTGTTGTTTTTTCATACTTCATCCATTATAATAAAAGGAAGCGTACAGGTAAAACTAATCTGAAACGTATCCGGCCAGGAGTCAGAGAGGCTCTGCCGGGAGTCAAAGTGAAGGAGAGAAAGAGCATGGAAGTATTATACAAAAGTACCAGAGGCAATGGAGAAACCGTAACTGCATCCCGGGCAATCTTAAAGGGTCTGTCCGACGACGGCGGATTATTTGTACCGACCTCCATTCCAGCACTGGATGTTCCCATGGAAAAACTTGCGGCTATGAGCTATCAGGAAGTAGCATACGAGGTAATGAGCCGTTTTCTTACCGACTTTACAGAAGATGAACTGAAAAACTGTATTGCAAACGCATACGATGCGAAATTTGACACAGAGGAAATTGCACCGCTGACAAAAGCAGACGGTGTTTACTATCTGGAGCTGTTCCACGGCGCAACGATCGCGTTCAAGGACATGGCACTTTCCATTCTGCCGCATCTGATGACGACCGCCGCAAAGAAAAACGGCGTGAAAAATGAGATCGTCATCTTAACTGCTACATCGGGAGATACCGGAAAAGCAGCAATGGCAGGCTTTGCAGATGTGCCGGGTACCAGAATTATTGTATTTTACCCGAAGAACGGCGTAAGCCCGATTCAGGAAAAACAGATGGTAACACAGAAGGGCAAGAACACCCACGTTGTAGCCATCCACGGAAACTTCGACGACGCACAGACCGGCGTGAAGAAAATGTTTAACGACAAAGAGCTTGGAAAAGAGCTGGCAGATAAAGGCTTCCAGTTCAGCTCTGCAAACTCGATCAACATCGGAAGACTCGTTCCGCAGGTCGTCTACTACGTATATGCTTACGCAAACCTGGTGAAAAACGGAGAGATTGCAGACGGAGAAAAGATCAATGTAACCGTTCCGACCGGAAACTTCGGAAATATTCTCGCTGCATTCTATGCAAAACAGATGGGACTGCCGATCGCAAAACTGATCTGCGCTTCCAATGAGAACAAAGTTCTGTTTGACTTCTTCCGCACCGGCGTTTACGACAGAAACAGAGACTTTATTCTGACAACATCACCGTCCATGGATATCCTGATCTCGAGCAATCTGGAGCGTCTGATCTACCGCATCGCCGGAAACAGCGAAGCAGCAGACCGCGAGCTGATGCAGGATCTTGCAAAGGACGGAAAATATGAGATCACCGATGCGATGAAAAAAGAGCTGGCAGACTTCTACGGCAATTATGCATCCGAACAGGAGACAGCAGACGCGATTGCAAAACTGTACAGCGATACCGGATATGTGATTGATACCCATACCGCGGTTGCAGCGGCTGTATACGGAAAATACCGCGAGGAAACCTATGACGAAACCAAGACCGTCATCGCATCTACCGCAAGCCCGTATAAATTTACAAGCAGCGTTCTTGCAGCGATTGCACCGGAGTATGACACCCTTCCGGTACTGGAGCAGGTAGACAAGCTGTCTGCACTTGCCAATACCGAGATTCCGCGTGCGATCGAAGAAATCCGTACTGCACCGGTGCTTCATACGACAGAGTGTGATGTAGATCAGATGCCGGAGACTGTTCGGGCGTTTTTGAAATAAGATAAAGCAGGAACAGAATTTAAAAACAGGCAGAGCACACAGCAGGCTTTGCCTGTTTTTGCAGGGAGAGAAGAATAAATAATGAAAAATAAAGTAATCAGGGGAGTACTGGCGGCAGCTTGCGTGACAACCGCTGTCAGTGCTGCGAACGTATTTGGAGCAGGCACAGAGCAGAGTCTGGTAAATGAGGCTTCTGCTGTTACAAAGGAAGAAACAGAAGAAACATCGGAGGCGGAAACCACAGACGAAAATACGCCGGAGATGACAGAAACGGAGACGCCGGATTCGACAGCGGAAAATGCCGCCTCGGATCTTCCGGCGGCAGAAGTACAGAGCGGAAAGCCCGAAGAGACGGCGGTATCCGTGCAGGCTGGAAGCTATTACCCATGGGTGAATGAGAACGGGATCTGGTATTTTAAGGATCCGGATGGTACCATTGTCAAAGGAGCCTGGAGAGAGTACGACAAGAACCGTTACTACCTGAATAATGACGGAAAAATGGCGGTCGGCTGGAAAAAACTTGATGGATCCTGGTATTATTTCCAAAGCTGGGGCGGTGTTTACCGGGATGCCTTTTACACCGTGAAAAATGTACCGTATTATTCTGATGCGGACGGAAAAATGGCGACCGGATGGAAACTGATCGATGATGTGTATTATTATTTTGATGATCAGGGCGCGATGTACCGGAATCATTTTTTTGAGTATGACAAGAATACGTATTATGTTGATGCGGATGGAAAAATGGCATCCGGGTTCGAACAGATTGACGGGATCTGGTATTACTTCCGAAGCTGGGGCGGCATGGCACGAAATACCTTTCTGACGCATAAAAATAATATTTATCATGTTGATACGGATGGAAAGATGACGACCGGCTGGCTGCTGCAGGATGGAACCTGGTATTATTTCCGAAGCTGGGGCGGCATGTACCGCAGCACCTTTTTCAAAGCACCGACAGGAAGTGCACTTTACTATGCCGATGAGAACGGAAAGATGGCTGTCGGAAAAAAACAGATCGACGGTGACTGGTACTATTTCAAGGACTGGGGCGGCATGTATCAGAATGCATTCATCAAAAACGGAACGAGTGTCTGCCATGCGGCTGCAGATGGAAAACTGACCGTCGGCTGGCTGCAGCAGGGCAGTACATATTACTATTTTGATGAAACCGGAGAGCAGTATTTTGACCGCTTTTTTGAATATGACAACAATACATATCGTGTGAATGCAGATGGAAAGATGGTAACCGGCTGGCAGAAAATCAATGGTACGTATTATTATTTCCGGGGCTGGGGCGGCATGTACCGTAGTACCTTTTTCCAGCTTGGCGGTGAAACGTATTATGCCGATGCGGATGGAAAGATGGTGACGGGCTGGCTTTCGAAAGAGAACCAGTGGTATTACTTCCGGGAAAATGGTGCGATGTACCGCAATACCTTCTTTACGCATTTAAACAACAGTTACTATGCCGATGCCAACGGCGTGATGGTGACGGGAGAGCGGACTATTAACGGCGCTTCCTATTACTTTAAAGACTGGGGAGGCATGGCAAAGAACCAGTGGCTCAATGCACAGAAACGGATGGTAAGCGGTGATCCGCAGACGGGCTGGTATTACTTTGGAAGCGACGGAAAGATGGTAAAATCGTATTACGCTCTGCTGAAAAAGAACAGCAGCAACTGGTACTACAGCTTTGACGAAAACGGAGTGTGCATTCTCGGCTCGAGCCAGTATGTGCGTGCAAAGGACAGCGTAAGCGGAAAATATTATACGATGGAGCATCAGTATTACACGGATCCGTCTGTGAGTGACCGTGATTTCTTTGCGGCTATCTGCAGTGCGGAGGCGGGTGTCCAGAGAAAAACCGGTATGACGGCAGTTGCGATGGTCATCCGGAACCGGATGGCGGCACAGAATATTTCGCTCCGCACAGCGATTTATAAACAGCAGCAGTTTGAACCGGCGCGGAACGGAAGTCTGACAAACTATCTGACGGGAATTGCGGAGCAGAGCAGTTCGATCATCAATCAGCTGAAAAATAATGGAGCCTACGGTGCAGTGGATGAATCCCGGTCGATCATGGATGCATATCTGAAGAACGGCACAAAACGTGTGATCCCGGGCTTTGGCGATACGAGAGATGATTTTGATTATCTATATTTCATGACTCCGAAAGCATTTGAAAATCTGAATATGGATAAAGAAAAATGTGTGACATATACATACACCTATAAATGGACAACTTCCAGCGGAACAGCGCGGGAAGATTCCCATATTTTCTTTGTGAACTGGGTGAAAAAACAGAGCTGATCGGACGTCATATCGAAAGAAGGGGCGAACAAAAGATGACATTACAGGAAACAATCGGACAGATCCATCCGCTTTCGAAAGAGGCGATGGATCGTGCCAAGGCTCACTGGGACGGCATTGCAAAGCCGCTCCACAGCCTCGGAAAGCTGGAGGACGTGCTCATCCAGATTGCCGGAATCACCGGAAAAGAGAAGATTTCGATTGAAAAAAGAGCACTTCTGACGTTCTGTGCGGACAATGGCGTTGTGGAAGAAAACGTGACGCAGAGCGGTCAGGAAGTGACAGCGACAGTTGCGGAAAATTTTCTGCAGGAGAAGGCGACAGCAGCCATTCTCTGCCGCGGTGCGCATGCGGATCTGTTTCCGATTGATATCGGAATGGCGCGCGATACGAAGGTTCCGCGGTATAAAGTTGCGTATGGAACAAAAAATATGGCAAAAGGTCCGGCGATGACAAGGGAAGAGGCCGTTCGTGCGCTTGAAACAGGAATCGCCGTGGCGGAAGAAAAAATTGCGGCGGGCTATCAGCTGATGGCAACCGGTGAGATGGGCATTGGAAATACGACGACGAGCAGTGCAATGGCAGCCGTTTTCCTGAATCAGCCGGTTCCGGAACTGACGGGACGGGGCGCCGGGCTTTCGAGTGAAGGTCTTGCGCGGAAAATTGCAGCGATTGAAAAAGCAATTGCCATCAATCAGCCGGATCCGTCCGATCCCATCGATGTGCTGGCAAAGGTCGGCGGTTTTGACATTGCCGGCATGGCGGGTGTCTTTCTTGCAGGGGCTGCACATGGCGTTCCGGTTGTGATGGACGGCTTTATTTCCTGTGTGGCAGCGCTTCTTGCTGCACGGATTGCACCGTTCGCAAAGGACTATATGATCGCTTCGCACGTATCGAAGGAGCCGGCGGCGCATCTGCTGCTTGCAGAGCTTGGAAAAGAAGCCTTCCTGCACTGCGATATGTGTCTGGGCGAGGGAACGGGCGCCATCATGCTTTTCCCGATTCTGGATCAGGCAAATGCCGTATACCGCGGCATGGCGACATTTGACGAGGCACAGATCGAAACGTATGTGCCGCTGACTTAAAAAAGGCAGGTGAAACGATGATACATCTGGTTACAGGCGGCAGCGGCAGCGGAAAATCGGCGTATGCGGAGCAGTGTATTCTGGATTTTGGCGGAACACGGAGGGTTTATATCGCAACGATGCAGCCGTTCGGTGCGGAAGGGCAGGCGCGTATTGCACGCCACCGGAAGATGCGCGCGGCAAAGAAGTTTTCGACGATTGAGTGTTATACGAATTTAAAAGAAGTGGAGCTGGAACCGGGAAGCGATGTGCTGCTCGAATGTATGTCGAATCTCACGGCAAATGAAATATTTGATCCATCCGGGGCGGGAAAAGCGCGGACGGAGGAGGAAATTCTTGCGGGCGTTTCCCGTCTGGCCAATCAGGCGCGGAATCTGGTTCTGGTGACGAATGAAATTTTTTCGGACGGATACCGATATGAGGAGGAGACGATGGAATACCAGCGGATCCTGGGAAACATTAATGTACGTCTGGCAGAGATGGCGGACTGTGTGACCGAGGTTGTGTATGGGATTCCCGTCAGAATAAAAAAAGAATAAGATGAAAACGATATGGAATAATTTTAAAGTGGCGTTTGCCATGTACTCGAAAATCCCGATGCCGCCGGCAGACTGGGAAAAAGAGAACATGAAATATGCGTTGTGTTTCTTTCCGTGGGTCGGACTGGCTGTCGGTGCAGTTTCGGCGGTGCTTTTCTGGCTGCTGCAGCAGATTGGCGCGGGAAGCATGCTGCGGGCTGCAGTGCTGACGGCAGTTCCGGTTCTGGTGACGGGCGGCATTCACCTCGACGGCTATCTGGATACGATGGATGCGTTAAGTTCCTGGAGAGAAAAACAGCGCCGACTGGAAATCTTAAAAGACCCGCACGCCGGAGCATTTGCGATTATTATGGGATGTCTGTATTTTGTACTGTACGCGGGCGCAGCCGGAGAACTTGTCTGGAAGATTTTTCCGGCGTATGCATTTGGCTTCGCAGTTTCGAGATCGTTCAGCGGTCTTTCGATCGCGTTTTTTCCAAATGCCAATCCGAAAGGAACAGCGGCAGCGTTTGGCATGAGCGCAGAGAAAAAAAGAACGGCGGCGGTGCTTGTTGTGACGATTTTTGCCGTGACGGCGCTCTCAGCTTCGTTCTGCGTCTGGGCGGCACTGGATGTACTGGTTGTATCGGCACTGGTATTCTGTTATTATAAATGGAAAAGCAGTAAGTATTTTGGAGGAATTACAGGAGATCTCGCAGGCTATTTCCTTTCGCTCTGTGAGCTGGCACAGCTCCTGTCTCTTGTGGTACTTTCTCTTGGAATGGAGAACTGGAAATGAAATTAGTAATTGGAGGGGCTTTTCAGGGAAAGCTTGACTTTGCAAAGAAGATGACCGGAAAAGAAACAGGATGGGCCGATGGGGCAGCAGTTTCGAAAGAGGAGCTGTCGGCATGTTCCGGCGTATATGATTTTCAGGAACTGGTCCGCAGATGGCTCCTTCTGGAAGAGGAGACCGGGACTGCACCGGAAGCAGAACTGGAAGAACTGCTGCAGAAAAATCCGGAAATCTGCATTGTTACGAATGAACTCGGTTACGGAGTGGTTCCGATCGAACCCTTCGACCGGAAATGGCGGGAAAAGACGGGGCGCATCTGTACGGAGCTGGCAGCAAAGGCTGATTCGGTAACCCGTGTGGTGTGCGGAATCGGAATCCTGCTGAAAGGTGAGGAAAAACATGATTAAAATTGCAATGATCCGCCATGGAAAAACCTATGGCAATACATTAGGACGGTATATCGGCGTGACGGATGAACCACTGTGTGAGGAAGGGAAAAAAGAGCTGGAACAGCGGACGATGGATACCGTTGAGCTTCTGTTCGTCAGCCCGCTGAAACGGTGTCTGGAAACGGCAGACATTCTGTATCCGTATGCCAAACAGGTCAAAATCCCGGAATTTGCAGAGTGCAATTTTGGTGAGTTTGAGAACAAAAATTATCAGGAATTAAAAGATAATCCGAAATACCAGGAGTGGATTGATTCCATGGCGACGCTTGCCTTTCCGGGCGGTGAGAGCCCGCAGCAGTTCAAGGACCGCTGCATCGCCGGCTTTGACAAGATGGTGGATACGTGTATCCGCCGCCATTACCGTAACGTGGCGATGGTGGTGCACGGAGGCACGATCATGAGTATCCTTGAGCAGTACGGCGTGCCACAGAAGAGTTACTATGACTGGCGAGTAGAAAACGGCTGTGGATATCATCTGTATCTCTCGGAGCAGAACTGGAAAATGGGCCGCAGAGAAGCTGTGGTGGAATCGGAGATAAGGCGGTAAACAAAAATGGTGACAGCAGAATGCCATGCCCATATTTTTATGGACGGTGTGGATTACAAAAAGGCGGCGGCAGCGCATGAAAACGGCCCGCGGGAGGATCTGATCCGGGAACATCTGGCGGCGTATCAGAAGGCAGGGATTTCCTATGTGCGTGACGGCGGAGATCCGTACGGGGCGGGTGTTCTTGCACGGAGCCTTGCGCCGGAGTACGGGATCACATACCGCACACCGGTTTTTGCGATTCACAGGGCGGGCCGTTATGGAAAAATTGTCGGACGCGCATTTTCAGACGGGAAAGAGTATTGCGCGCTTGTGCGTGAAGTACGCCGTGCGGGCGGAGATTTTATCAAGATCATGACGACGGGAATCCTGGATTTCGCGACAAAGGGGCATGTGACCAGTGAGCCGCTTTCCAGGGAAGAGGTTTTTGCAATGACAGCTGCGGCGCATGATGCGGGGCTTTCTGTGATGGCGCATGTGAACGGCGCACAGGCTGTGATGGATGCGGCAGAGGCAGGCGTGGACTCGGTTGAGCACGGGAACTTTCAGAATGAAGAGAGCATCTGCTGTATGGCAGAGCATGCAACAATCTGGGTGCCGACAATTGTGACGGTTTCGAATCTTCTGGAGAACGGCAGATATCCGGCTGAAACGCTGGCGTGGATTTTTGAGACGCAGAAAAAAGGTCTGCAGCTCGCATTTGAAAAGGACGTTGTGCTTGCGGCGGGAAGTGATGCCGGCGCATACGGCGTACTTCACGGAAAAGGAATCCGGGAAGAAGAGAGTGTAATGCGAAAAATCCTTGGGGCAGAAAATGGGCAGGAGCTGGAAAAGCGGCTTGCGTTTGGAGAAAAAAAGATCCGGGAAAAGTTCTGAAAATTTTCTGCGTTTCAGGCTTTAGAAAAAATTTAGAATTAAACGGGCAGACAATGCTTGCGCTTTCGCCCGGACTATGGTAAGTTTAAATCACTTTTACAAGAACTTTAGAGAAAATGAAACAGGGATATTCTGAGACAGAGGGTAAATGCTATCCTCTGTTTTTTGCGTGCAAAAATGACAGTCTGGATGTCCGCATCGACGGAAGGGAGCAAATGAAAGCAAAAGGAAAACTGGGGCTGCAGGGCTTTCTTTCCTTCCTTTTTCTGGCGGCGGGATGGTATCTGATGCAGTATTTCTGCGCCTATGTCGTACTGTCCGGGTCCATGGAACCGGAGATCCCGACGGGATCTGTTGTGGTTGTGGATGGACGGAAGAAGGAATGGAATCCGGGGGATGTGATTACCTACCGGAGAGGAAATATGGTGGTGACACACCGGATCGTGGAAAAGAGCGAGGAAGGATACTGTACTAAGGGGGATGCCAACGCGGAGGAAGATGCAGGCATCGTTTTGGAAAAACAGGTGATCGGGAATGTGATCGTAGCTCTTCCCTGGCTTGGCTTTGGTATCGTCTGGCTCCGGCAGAGAGGAACACTCTTTTTTCTGGCCGTGGGAGCGGTGATGCTTTTTACAATCCGGCAGCTTTGGCACGGTAGAAAAATCATGCAGGAAAACAAGTTATAAAAAGAATTAGCAAAATTATTTAGGAAAACAGGAGGAATTGATCTATGAAAAAACAGCGGAAAATCGTATTCTGGGCAGCATCACTGCTTCTGACAGGAGCCCTGGCAGCGGGCGGAACACTGGCGTATCTGACGGATAAGGATTCTGTGACGAACCAGTTTGTTGTGGGAAAAGTAGATATCGAAGGAAATGAACCATCGTACGCACCAGATCCGGACGGAAAGACCAATCATATCGTGCCGACCCAGGTGATTCCGAAGGACCCGCGTATCAAAAATAAAGGTAAAAATGATTCTTACGTTTATATGGATGTTTCCATACCAATCGCAAAAGTGATCGTTGCAGATACATCCGGAAACCGTTTAAACGGCGGGGCAGCCGTCGATACGGAACTGTTTTCGATGAATCAGCTTTCGAAAAAATGGGTGCTGATGTACAAGAAAAAACAGAACAATTCGATGGTATATACATATCTCTACAATGAAGTGCTCGCAGCTGGCAAAGCGACGGATCCTTTATTTACGAGCGTGACAGCAGCTAATATCGTGGAAGGGCAGCTGGATGAAAAAGAGGTCGATATTCCGATCAATTATTATGCAATCCAGGCGCTGAATACCGGTGAGGGAAGTACGGCTGCCGAGCGGGCAGCAAAGGCCTGGGAGAAGTATGTAAATCAGAATAATGGGCAGAAGGGGCAGGTAACGGCACCGCAGTCGGAGCCGGAACAGACAGAAGCACCTGGAATTTAAGCAGTTTTCTGGGGGACAAAAGATGAAGAAAAAGACGAAACGGCTGTTTTTCCTTGCGGGTGCGGCCGGGTGTACGATGGCGGCAGCCATTTGGCTGCTGCCGGGAACTTCGGCGTATTTTACAGATCACGAGAGTGTCTGGAATCGTATGGTGTTCGGACATAATACAAGTACTATCGATGAAGAATTTCCGACACCGACGCCCGTACCGCCAGGGAAAAGTGTGGTAAAGAGAGTAAAAATCAGAAATGAAGGTTCCGTTGCCTGCTATATTCGAGCGGCACTTATATTCAGTGAACCAATTGAAGTGATTGAGGGACTTGATACGGAAAACTGGGTAAAAGGAGAAGATGACTACTATTATTACAAAAAACCGGTTTCAGAAGGCGAAAGCACGACGGAATTGTTTACCGGAATCCGCGTTGCAAAAGAAATGGAACAGAAAGAACTTGAGGTTTCGGTCTATGAGGAATCGGTGCAGATCCAGAAGGGGAATATGGTATTTCACGGCTATCGGGAGGCATGGGATGCTTATGAGAGAGGTGGTCAGACATGAAAGGAAAACGCGTCAGGATCGGATGTGCGGCGGCAAGTCTTCTGATGGGAATCAGCGGAACGTATGCATATTACCGGAGCAGTGTTGAGACCATTAACAAAATAGCTGTCGGAGATGTAAATATTGGAATCTGGGAATATGAGGAAGACGGGGATGGAGAAAAGAAGTATGAGGGACCGGAAAACGGCATTGTACTGCCTTCCCAGGTGATTTCAAAAATTCCGCGGATCACCAATTATGCTGAACCATGCTATGTCCGGGTAAAGCCTGTGTTTGATGAGGAAGAAACGCAGGATTACCGTCTGGGGGAAGAGGACCTTGGGGGAATCGAGGACGTCTGGCTGAAAGCAGGAGAGTATTATTATTATCCAAAAGTGCTGGGAAAGCAGGAATCTGTCGATTTTTTCCGTACAATCACCATTCCATCTGCGTGGACCAGTGAGGCGGAGGGACAGGTGCTGTCCGTTGAAATCCAGGCGGAGGCCGTACAGGCAGCGAATGTGACGCCGGATTTTACGGCAGAAGCTCCGTGGGGAGAAGAACTGGAAATAGAACAGTGTGTCCACGAGGCGGATAATACCGTTTCGGAGGTTTCGCAGCAGAGCTTCCTCACCGTTTCGTACGAAGGAGCAGCGCGGAATCTGATCTTGGCACCCGACAATTTCTTTCGGAACTTTCCAGTGCTGATGCCGGGAGATGAATGGGAAGATACGTTCACACTGGTGAACACGACAGCAAGCCGTGCAGAATTTTTTCTGCGGACGGAACTTCCGGAAGAACTCAGTGAAGCAGAAAAAGAACTGCTTTCCAAGGTGAAACTGGAAATACGAGAGGGAGACAGCGTGATTTATGAAGGTGATTTAGAGAGTGAGGGACTATGGGCAGCAAAAAGTCTTGGAATATGCAGTCCAGATGAACGGAAAGAAATCTGTTTTTCAATCCGTGTGCCGTCAGAACTTGGAAATGAATGGGCACTTCGGAAAAGCGGGGTAAAATGGATTTTTTCTGTCGAAGGAGAAGATCTGCCGCAGGAAGAAGGCCCCTCTATCTGGCACAGCGCGCCAAAAACAGGTCTGCGCGATCCGTCAGCAGCGGTCCCCATTGGAATTGCCGTGACAGGAGCCTTCCTGTTTCTTGCCGCGGGCCGGTCTGAAAGGAGGAAAGAATGAAAAGAGCAAAGAAAAGCTTCTGGTTTCTCGCAGGAATTCTGCTGTTGTTGGGATTTTGTTTTCGGGAAGATGTTCTGGCTTCGAGTCTTACGAGTCTTCCTTCTCTTTCGAAAGCCGGAATCGGAGAAGTTGTATCATCGGACTCTGTTATTGACGGCCGATATGATTTTACCCCGCTGATCGGAAGTGAGACAAAAATCCGTTTTGGAAGTACAGATGGAAGTACCTGGGACAATCTGTTCTGCAAAAACGGAGAGAGCCATTCGAAATGCTGTTCCACATGGTGGCCGGCGGCCGATGTGAAGGGATGGAGTAATCTCCGTTCCTTCACGCCGCTGGAGTCGAAAAAAGGAAAAATGTATGCGGAATATACGAATGTTGGAGAGTGCCACGGGGAAAATGTAACGATGCGGATCTGGCTGGAAGACTGGCAGAACACGGTTGTACCATCAGGGTATGAGGACGTGGATGCGGTAGTCGTGGCGATTGACCACAATAAGCCGGTCATTGATATTAAAGGTCTGCTCTGGATCAAGGTACGGTTTGCTTATTACGACAGTAAAGGAAATCCGCTGAATGTGAAAGGATATTTTACACTTTCAGATCTGGACTTTAAGCAGGGCTTTTATCTGGCTGATGAGACAGAACATATCTATCTGACGAAGGAGGCAGATGCCAGAATCGTCTACGATGCCAGAACAGAAGCGATCTGGTCGGCAAGACGCGGCTCTGAGCCGGACGGTGGAACAACTCCGGAAAATTCGGAAGGCTGGGTTACAGTTACCTTTGAAGGAAATTCCCAGACGATGATTTTCTATGATGGAGGCACTAACGACGCGGTAACTGGTCCCGGCGGCGGAGTGAAAGCACCGAAAAAATGGCCGGATAATTTTGTAAACGATACTTCCAGTACGTACAACAACTGGCATGGAGCATCCCGGGAAACGGGAATAACTGTTGTGCCGTGGAATACTTCGGAATTTGGTTACACAGCGAACGTTCCCTGTCATCTGTCGAAAGTAGGAGATCTTGTAGTGAAAAAAATGGATGCAGAGACAAAAGAAGCTCTTTCGGGTGCAGAATTTACCGTGTACCGCTGGAAAAACAACACCTGGAGTGAATTCAAAAAGATGAACTGGGTGAAAAAAACGGGTTCTTATCTGCTGGAGGGAATTCTGGATACAGACAGTGAAAATGGAAAATTCCGTGTTGTGGAGACAAAGAATCCAGCTGGTTATGCAGGAAGCTGGGAGCAGGAATTTTCCATTGACAAGGAAGGCATGCAGACGATCCATCTGGAGGCAGAAAACACAAGAAAAACAGGCTCACTGAAGATAAAAAAGACGGAAGAAAACTCAGGGAAAGTACTTTCTGGTGCAACATATCAGGTGATTGCGAGCGGAGCAATTACAACGGTAAACGGAACAGTGCTGTTTCCGGATCAGGCGGTAGCAGCTGTGCTGAAAACGGATGAAAATGGAGAGGCGTTCAAAAACGGGCTGGAGTACGGAACGTATCTTGTGCGGGAAACGGCGGCTCCAAATGGATATGTGCTGGATCCGACGGAAAAGAAAATAACGATCGGGGAACAAAACGCACAGATCACACTGACGTTTACAAACTGGAAGAACCGTTTTGTTCTGCAGAAAGTAAGTCAGGGAGACGGAAAAGTGCTTCAGGGAGCAGCCTTTCATATCTGGACGAAAGATGGAAGTTTTGATGAGACAAAAAAGACGGATGCAAATGGAAAAATTGAGCTGACGGGACTTTTGGACGGTGTCTGGTACTATCAGGAGACAGCATCTCCGGAGGGCTTTCTGCTGGACAGCACATGCCGGGAATTTGTGGTAGAAAACGGAAAAATTGACGGTAAATCGGAACTGTCGGTGACGGTCGAAAATGATGGAACACATCTGACAATTGAAAAAATAGATGCAGAGAGCGGAAAACGAATTTCCGGCGCAAAGCTGGTATTAAAAGATATGGATGGAAACCGTGTGGACAGCTGGATTTCAGGAGGAAGCGGCCCGCATGAACTGGAAAAATTAAAGCCGGGTTCTTATGTCCTTGTGGAGGAGGCCGCGCCGGATGGATACCTTGCGGCAGAACCGGTTTCGTTTGTGCTGGAGGCAAAACAGGAAGTGCAGACCGTGACGATGAAGGATCTTGCATGTGAAACCTTGACGATTACAAAGAAGATTAAGGCGGATGAGATTACATGGGCGCATGGAAATCCAACGTTTCTGTTTTCCGTGAAGGGAAAGGATCTGTATGGAAAAGAACATACATACCAATGCTATCTTACGTTTACAAAAACACAGGTGGAGAAAACGACAGATCAGGACGGCTACACGGAACAGTCGGTACAGATCCGGGGAATTCCGGCAGGAAACGATTACCGGGTACAGGAGAAGAAGGTGCTGCGGTATTCGCTTATGCAGGTGACAGGTACGAAGAATGTTACCGTGAAAAAACTAGAAGAGCCGGCATATGGAAAAGATCCTGCGCGCGTCTTTTCGGTATCGGTAAATCTTTGCGGACATCCCAAAGAAAGTGAGGTTGTATTTGAAAATCAGAAATACCGCTGGGATGATTATGGACACAACAGTATTGTAAAAAACCGGATTCCGGTTGAATAACAAAACGGAAAAACATTCCACCATCGGTTCGGGTGGTGGAATGAAAACAAAATGGAGAGAGAAAAAATCAGCAGAAAAAGAAGAGGGATTGCAGTTCTGACATTGGCGGCGCTTTTTTTCTGGTATCTGCCGCAGATTCAGGTAAGCCGGCAGATTCGAAAAGAACAGGAAGAAGCGGTGGAGATGTATGTCAGAGAAGAAAAAGAAGAGAACAAAGAGGAAAACGAAAAAAGCGAAGAAGTGCAGGAGCAGGAACCGGGCAGTACAGATCAAAATCTGTTTCGGACAATTGATTTTACAGGACTTCGATCAAAAAATAGAGAAATCTGCGCGTGGCTCTGGATTCCGGGCTGCGCCTTAGATGTTCCGGTTGCGCACGGGCAGGATAACGCATATTATCTGACACACGATGCGTTTTGCAGGGAGCGGATTTACGGCAGTATTTTTGCACCGTGTGATACACCAGAGGATTTTTCTGAACGTCACACGATTTTATATGGGCATAATATGCGGGATGGAACGATGTTCGGAGGATTGAAAAAGTATCGTGAGGCGTCGTGGGAACAGGAATTTCCGTATCTGTACCTGTATTTGCCGGGTGAAGCATGGCAGTGCCGTATTTGGAGTGTGGAGGAGACGGATGCCAAAAGTGATGTTTACCGGCTGGGAGCATGGAGCGATGCGGACTGGAATGCATGGGTACAGGAAAGAAAAGAAAACAGCATTATCTTTGGCAGCGGTGAGGAAAAGAAAGTTCAAAAGATACTTACCCTTTCCACCTGCATTGGTGACGGCAGCAGTTCACAGAGACTGGCTGTACATGCGGCGGTGGAGATGATTTTTGCAACAAAATCTGGAAGGGAAGAGGGTTCTGTGCTAGAATAAGACAGAATCAAAAGACTTATGATACAGAGCAGGAAAAAGGATGGCGATAAGACATGAAAGAACTGTACACGGCAGCAGGAATTTTTGTTGTTCTGATACTGCTGGGAGTTTGGATGGTACAGAATAACAGAAATGAACAGGAAAAGAAGCTGGTACAACTGCGGAAGAAATGGGGAAAAAAGCAGGAGAAACGGACGGCACGGGAAAAGAAAGAAAAACTGGAAGCGTGTCTGAGACGAAAAGCAGGGGAAAACTTCTGCGTGGACGCGATTACCTGGAATGACCTGGATCTCGATGCGGTTTTTGACACAGTCGACCACACAGTGTCGGTGTGCGGGGAAGAATATCTGTACACGGCGCTTCGGATGCCGGTCACAACAACAGAAATCAGGGAAGAGCGGGAACGGCTGATGAAGCTTTTTGCAGAGAACCAAAAAGCCAGAGAAGCAGTGCAGAAAGCACTTCTTTTGATGGGAAAAGAAAAGATGAATCCGCCGACAGAAGAAATAGCCGTACTGATGGAGGCGGAGCCTGGAGAGAAGGGGAAATATCTTCTGATGGCCGGTATTGCTGTGCTTGGAATTGGACTGCTGTTTGTACTGCCTCCGCTGGGTGTGGCTGTTCTGTTTGCTTCTATGGTCGGCAACGGACTGATGCATGGAAGGGAGAGCAAAAAGCTGGAGAGTGCATTAAAAGCGTTTGGCTGTATCCTGCGGCTGCAGCGGACAGCCAGGGAACTTGGAAAAGAAAAAATTTCCGGACTGGAAATGTATCAGAAGCGTCTGGAAGAACAGGAAAAACAACTCCGTCCGATTACAAGAAAATGCAGAACACTTGTGAATACGAAAGAATCGCAGGGCGGTGCAGCAAACATGATTTTTGCATACTTTCATACGTTCTTTCTGCTGGATCTGATCGAGTATTCTTCGGTTGTTTCCGGAGTGAAATCGTATGAAAAAGCGATTCTGCAGATGGCAGAGGATCTTGGACTCCTGGACTTTGCACTGTCTGCAGCATCGTACCGGGAGAGCCTTTCGTATTACTGCCGGCCGGAATTCCTGGATGAGAAAAAGGCGGGCTGTCGGATCGATGTGGAGGAGCTTTATCATCCGCTTCTGACACATCCGGTGGCAAACAGTTTGTATGCGGAGGGCGGAATTCTGCTGACCGGCTCGAATGCGTCGGGAAAATCCACATTTATGAAAAACATGGCAGTGAATGCGATTCTGGCGCAGGCACTGAACACGAGTCTTTCGAAGCGGTACCGCGGTGTTGTGTGCCGGATCATGACATCCATGGCACTCCGCGATAATCTGGCACAGGGAGAGAGTTACTTTGTTGTGGAAGCAAAATCTTTAAAACGGATTCTGGAGGCAAGCCGGGAAAAAACACCGCTTCTGTGCGTCATTGATGAGGTGCTGCGGGGAACAAACACGACGGAGCGGATTGCAGCGTCAGAGAGTGTGCTTGCTGCCCTGCGCCGTGCAAATGTGCTCTGTCTTGCAGCAACACATGATACTGAACTGACGTATCTGCTGGAAGATCTCTATACCAATTATCATTTTGAAGAGCAGATTACCGCGCAGAGTATTTCTTTCCCGTATCGCCTGGAACAGGGGCCGGCAAGAGGAAAGAATGCGATTGCGCTGCTTGGAAATATGGGAATTGATGAAAAAATTGTAAAACAGGCAGAAAGAAGAGCTGCGGAGTTTGAAACAACAGGAAGCTGGGAAAAGAATAAGTTTCTGAGATAGAAAAACAGCCGGGAAAAATTGATCTTTTTTGAAAAAATATGCGAAAATGGTTCAGCATTTTTTCATTGTGTGTTATGATAAAACAGATCGCGTGATCTGGCAGAAAAACCGCCGGATCTGTTAAGGAGAAAAACATGAGCAGGACAGGCTTGGAAGATGCATATATTATGCGCGGCAGCAAGAAACTCCGCATGGGATATACGACGGGTTCCTGCGCTGCAGCGGCAGCGCGGGGAGCGGCGTTTATGCTGCTTTCCGGGAAAGAAATACAGGAAGTGAAAATCCATACGCCAAAGGGCATTGTTCTGAATCTGGAATTGCTGGATATCCGGAGAAGTGCCGAAAAAGTAAGCTGTGCCGTCCGAAAAGACGGCGGGGATGATCCGGATGTGACAGATAAAGCATTGATTTACGCGGAAGTGACGTTTGGAACAGAAGAGGGAATTGTAATCGATGGAGGATTCGGCGTCGGGCGTGTGACAAAGCCGGGGCTGGATCAGCCGGTCGGAAACGCGGCGATCAACCATGTACCGCGCCAGATGATCCGCGAGAATGTGGAGGAGATTCAGAAAAAACTCGATGATTTCCGCGCACTGCAGGTTATCATCTCCGTACCGGAAGGGGAAGAACTGGCAAAGCATACATTCAATCCGAGACTTGGCATCACCGGCGGCATTTCAATCCTTGGAACGAGCGGGATTGTAGTGCCGATGAGCGAGGAGGCGCTGATTTCCACGATCCGCGTCGAGATGGAAATGCGGAAAGCACAGGGTGACCGCGTCCTTCTGGTGACACCGGGAAATTACGGACAGGACTTCTTAAAAACGTATCCGTGGGTCCGTGCAGACCATTCCGTTAAGTGCAGTAATTACGTCGGAAAAACACTGGAATTTGCAGCTGAGCTCGGCTTTGACGCCATCCTTTTTGTGGCACATCTTGGAAAATTTGTCAAGGTGTCCGGCGGAATTATGAATACCCATTCCCACGAGGCAGACTGCCGTGCGGAGCTTCTTACGGCGCAGGCGGTGCGTGCAGGGGCGGATCTTGCACTGGCAAAAAAACTGCTGGAGACCGGAACGACGGAAGAAGCGGTGCAGATTTTAAAGGAAGCAGGATGCCTGAAAGAGACCATGGAAAAAGTGACAGAAAAAATTGCTTTTTACATGAATTACCATATTGAGGGCAGAGTGCAGACGGAGGCGATTGTTTTTTCAAGCAATGAGGGCCTGCTTGGGGAAACCCCGGGAGCGGGAGAACTTCTGGAGCGCCTGCGGGAGCAGGAAGAAAAAGAAAACAGAAAAGAGTAAAAACAAAATGACAGGAATTTTATTTGGAACAGGAATCGGACCGGGAGACCCGGAGCTTATGACGTTAAAGGCCGTCCGTCTGATCTGGGAAAATGATACGATTGCAGTACCAGGAGAGAAACCGGAAGAGAGCATTGCCTACCAGATTGCTGTTCAGGCAGTGCCGGAACTGGCAGAAAAAGAGCTCGTTGCTATTCCAATGCCGATGACAAAGAATGCCAAAGAACTGGAGGAAAATCACCGGCGCGGTGCAGAAAAAATAGAGGAGCTGCTGGATGCAGGAAAAAACGTAGTATTTCTGACACTCGGAGATCCAACCGTGTATTCTACCTACCTTTATGTACACAGACGGGTACTGGAAGACGGTTACGATGCGAGAATTGTAAGCGGTGTTACATCGTTCTGCGCGGCAGCAGCATCTCTTTCCGAGGGACTGGTGGAAAATTCCGAAGAACTGCATGTGATTCCGGCGTCTTATCAGATTGAAGATGCACTGGAACTTTCAGGAACAAAGGTTCTGATGAAAGCGGGTAAAAAGATGCCGGCTGTGAAACAGTTCCTGAAGGAAAAGAACTGCCGGGCGGTGATGGTAGAAAACTGCGGCATGGATACGGAACAGAAGTATTTCAGCGCGGAAGAAATCCCGGACCAGGCAAGTTACTATTCACTGATTATTGTAAAAGAAAAGAGGAAAAAATAGATGGTACATTTTATTGGAGCGGGCCCCGGAGCCCCGGATCTGATTACGGTAAGAGGACAGAAGCTGCTTGGTGAGGCGGACATTATCATTTATGCAGGTTCTCTTGTCAATCCGGCACTGCTGGATCTGAAAAAAGAGGGCTGTGTGGTATATAACAGTGCAACCATGACGCTGGAGCAGGTGATTGATGTTATGAAAGAGGCCGAAAGCAAAGGTCAGACTGTGGCAAGACTCCACACGGGAGATCCGTGCCTGTACGGTGCAATCCGCGAACAGATTGATGCGCTCGATGCCCTTGGAATCGCTCACGATGACTGTCCGGGTGTCAGCTCTTTCTGCGGAGCGGCTGCTGCCCTTGAAATGGAATATACGCTGCCGGATATCTCCCAGAGTGTTGTCATCACCAGAATGGCCGGAAGAACACCGGTTCCGGAGCGGGAGAGCATTGCGTCTTTTGCGGCACATCAGGCAACGATGGTTGTATTCTTAAGCACGGGACTCTTAGAGGAACTTTCCCGTGAGCTGATTGCAGGCGGCTATACGGCAGATACTCCGGCAGCGATTGTTTACAAAGCAACCTGGCCGGAGGAGAAGACGTTCGTCTGCACCGTTGGAACACTTGCCGAGACGGCGAAAAAGAACCAGATCACCAAGACAGCGCTGATGATCATCGGAAATGCCGTTTCCCAGGGAAATTACCGCAGAAGTGATCTGTACAATCCGGCGTTTACCACCGAATTCCGAGAGGCAGAACAATAAGATGAAAATAGCCATAGCAAGTTTTACAAGAAACGGATGCGCCTGGAATCGAAAACTCTGTGCGGCACTGAAAAAACACAGCTGTGAAGGATATGCACTGGAAAAGTACGGGAAAGAAGCGGGAATTCCTGCGATTGCACCGTCGCTTCCTGCATGGACAGAGCGCATGTTTCAGAAAATGGATGCGATTTTGTTTATCGGGGCGTGCGGGATTGCGGTGCGCAGTATTGCACCGTACGTGAAAAGTAAAAAGACAGATCCGGCGGTTCTGTGTATGGATGAACAGGGAAAGTTTGTGATTTCATTACTTTCCGGCCATATCGGCGGAGCAAACGAGCTGACGGAAGAAGTTGCAGCTGTAACGGGTGCGGTTCCGGTCATTACAACGGCAACGGATGTCAATCACAAGTTTGCGGTCGATGTCTTTGCTGTAAAAAATCATTGTGAAATTTGTGAGATGGAGCTGGCAAAAGAGGCAGCGGCGCTTCTGGTGGACGGAAAAACGGTTGGATTCTGCAGCCGTTTTCCGGTGGATGGAACAAAACCGGAGGAACTGATCCCGGAAGAGGCGGCAAAACCGTCGATGGGAATCTGCATTACCACATCGGAAGAGGATTCGCCATATGAGAGAACACTTCACCTGATCCCGAAGGTGATCGCCGTCGGCATCGGCTGTAAGAAGAATACACCGGCCGGCCGGATTGAAGAAAAGGTTCTTGCGGCACTTGCGGCGGCCGGGATTTCTCCAAAAGCAGTTCGACAGGCGGCAAGTATTGATCTGAAAGCGCAGGAGCCGGGAATTCTGCAGCTGGTGGAAAAGTATGGCTGGCAGTACCGGACCTTTTCTGCAGAAGAACTGGAAACGGCGGAGGGGGAATTTACGCCGTCTCCGTTTGTGAAGAAGATTACAGGAATTGACAATGTCTGTGAGCGCAGCGCAGTTCTCGCCGGCGGCAGACTGATAAAGAAAAAAAAGGCAGCGGACGGTGTAACAGTTGCACTGGCTGCGGCGGACTGGAGGGCAGTATTTTGAGTACAATTTTTGTCGTGGGCATCGGCCCCGGAGCATATGAAAAAATGACGATCGAGGCGGCGGATGCGCTGCGGAACTGCGATGTGATCATCGGCTATACCGTCTATGTGGATCTGGTAAAAGAACATTTTGCAGGAAAAGAATTTCTGACGACGCCGATGCGGAAAGAGGTGGAGCGCTGCCGTCTGGCATTTGAAACTGCGGCAGAGGGAAAACAGGTTGCTATGATCTGCAGCGGAGATGCCGGCGTTTACGGTATGGCAGGTCTGATGTATGAGCTTTCGGAAGAATGGCCTGATATTGAAATTAAGGTAATTCCAGGCGTGACCGCCGCAACGGGAGGCGCTGCCGTTCTTGGTGCACCGTTGATCCACGATTTCGCCCTGATCAGCCTGAGCGATCTTCTGACACCGTGGGAGAAAATTGAAAAACGTCTTCTGCTGGCATCGGAAGCGGATTTTGTCATCTGTCTTTATAACCCGGGAAGCCATAAGAGAGCGGATTATCTGGAAAAAGCGTGTGATCTGATGCTTCGTTACAAAGCGCCGGAAACCGTCTGCGGAATCGTAAGCCAGATCGGAAGAGACGGGGAGACGAGCCGGACCATGACGCTTGCAGAACTTCGCAATACAAAAGTGGATATGTTTACGACGGTATTTATCGGAAACAGTCAGACAAAGGAAATCCGGGATCACATGGTAACGCCGAGGGGATATCGCTATGAATAAAGTAATCGTCTTTGCCGGAACGACGGAAGGCCGGGAAATCTGCAGTTTTCTGAAGAAATATGAGATTGCATCCCTTGCCTGTACGGCGACAGAATACGGCAAGTGCCGGATCGAGGAGGGCGGTGCCCTGACGGTTCGAAGCGGAAGACTGACAGAAGAAGAGATGGAACAGCTTTTTGGCGAAGAACAGCCGGAAATGGTTATCGATGCAACCCATCCGTATGCCGATCTTGTGTCGGAAAATATCCGGTCTGCATGTGAAAAAGCAGGAAAAACGTATCTTCGGCTGCTGCGGCCGTCGCTTGCGGCAGATCCATCCTGCGTCATGGTCGATACGACAGAAGAAGCGGTATCGTATCTGGCGGGTACAGAGGGAGAGATTCTGGTGACAACAGGAAGCAAGGAACTCGCAAAATTTGCAGAGCTTCCGGATTATAAAAACCGTGTGTATGCCCGGGTGCTGCCGTTGCCAGGCGTAATTGCATCCTGCGCGGAACTTGGATTTGATGCCGCACATACCATAGGCATGCAGGGACCGTTTTCTATGGACATGAACGTTGCAATGCTGCAGTCGTTCCATGCCGAATGGATGGTAACGAAGGAATCCGGAAGAAACGGCGGCTTTGAAGAAAAAATTGAGGCAGCAAAAAAGGCCGGTGTCCGTGTCGTTCTGATCGGCCGTCCGAAAGAGGAAGAAGGACTCTCGGAGGACGAGGTCAAGCGGTATCTCGTTGAAAGATTTGATCTGTCCGTGAAACGGGACGTCGTGATCGCCGGAATCGGACCTGGTGCAGAAGCGCAGATGACGCTGGCGCTCGTAGACGCGTGTGAGCAGGCGGATGTGCTGATCGGTGCGGGACGCATGACAAAAGCAGTAGAAAAATATCAGAAGCCAATGCTTGCAGAATACAGCCCGGAAAAGATTTACGAGTATCTGAAGGCGCACCCGGAATATGAAAAGATTGTTCTTCTGCAGTCGGGTGATGTCGGCTTTTACAGCGGAGCAAAGAAACTTCAGGCCGTCCTTGCGGAAGATGCGGATTTTTCTGTCCGTGTAGAGCCGGGAATTTCTTCGCTGGTTTATTTCTGTGCCAAAATCGGAGTGTCCTGGGAGGATGCAGCATTTGTGAGCCTGCACGGACAGCACTGCAACTTTCTGGAGACGGTCCGCCGAAACCGGAAAACTCTGGCGATCGCCGGCGGAAAGGGCAGTGTCAGGGAAATCTGCCAGACGTTAAGTTCGTACGGCTGGGAGCAGATTGTGCTGCATGTGGGAACGGATCTGTCGTATCCGGAAGAACAGATTGTGACAGGAACCCCATTCGAACTTGCTAAAATGGAGTTTGCTCCGCTTGCGGTTCTTCTGTTTGAAAACCCGAATCCGGAACCAGAGTTTACAGCCGGCATGGCAGATGAAGTATTTCTGCGTGACAAAGTACCGATGACCAAGCGGGAAGTGCGCAATGCGTCTCTTTCTCATCTGCAGCTTTCTTCGAATTCTGTTGTCTATGATATTGGATCGGGCACAGGTTCTGTTTCGATTGAGATGGCGCTTCGTGCAGCACAGGGAAAGGTATATGCGATAGAAAAAAATCCGGCAGCCGTTGCACTTCTGCAGGAAAATAAAAAGAAATTTGCAGTGGATCATCTGGAAATTATTGAGGGAACTGCACCGGAAGCACTCGAAGCACTCCCGGTTCCGACGCATGCATTTATCGGCGGGTCTGCCGGAAACTTAAAAGAGATTCTGGAACTGCTCCTGCGGAAGAATCCGAACATCCGCGTGGTATTAAATACAGTAACCGTGGAAACATTAGCGGAGGCAGCATCGTGTTTCAAAAAACTTGCGTTTGAAGAGCCGGAAATCGTCTGCCTGCAGGCTTCCAATGCGAAAAAGGCCGGAAGAAGCCATCTGATGATTGCCCAGAATCCGGTTTATATCTTTACAGCCCAGGGAGGTGCCAAAGAATGAAAGCACCAAGAATCATGCTGGCAGCAGGAAGGAGCGGAAGCGGGAAAACGATGATCACCTGCGGACTGCTCCGTGCACTGCAGCAGATGGGAAAGCAGCCCGCAGCGTTTAAATGCGGCCCGGATTATATCGATCCGATGTTTCACGAACAGGTAATCGGCGCCCCGTCGTGTAATCTGGATCCGTTTTTCACAGAGGAAGAAACAACACAGTATCTGTTCTGCAAACATGCAGCGGGTCATGACATTTCCGTATTGGAAGGCGTTATGGGGTATTACGACGGTCTTGGCGGAATTTCTACCAAAGGCAGCGCCTACGATCTCGCCGGTATGACAAAAACGCCGGTTCTTCTGGTTGTCGATGCCAAAGGCATGAGCGTTTCAGCGCTTGCCTTTATCAAGGGATACCTGCAGTACAAAGAGGACAGCCGGATCGCCGGTGTAATCTTTAACCGGATGTCAGAGATGCTGTACCGGGAGATCGCGCCGATGGCGGAAAAAGAACTTGGCATTTCCTGTGTCGGCTTTGTGCCGGAACTGAAGGAATGCCACTTAGAAAGCCGCCACCTCGGCCTTGTGATGCCGGATGAGGTGGAAAATCTGCAGGAGCAGGTCAATCTGCTTGCAGAAACACTGCAGAAGACACTGGATTTTGAAAAAATTCTTGCGATTGCAGAAGGGGCAGAAGAGCTCTCGGGAAAAATGCCGGAAGTCCTGCGTAAGGTGACAGAAAGCGAAGTAGCCGCCAAGGTGCGTGTTGCGAAGCCGATTCTTGCCGTTGCAAAGGATGAAGCATTTTGTTTCTTTTATCGGGATAATCTGGAGCTTCTCGCGTCACTTGGAGCCAAAATCGAATATTTTTCGCCGCTTTCCGATGCGGAGCCGCCAAAGAATACAGACGGATTTCTGTTCTGCGGCGGCTACCCGGAGCTGCACGCAGAAGAGCTTTCGGAAAACCAGACCATGAGAACGAAGATCCGCGATAACATCCGTCAGGGAATGCCGGTTCTTGCAGAATGCGGCGGTTATATGTACCTGTCAGAATCCATGGAGGATATGGATGGAAATGTGTATCCTATGGTACAGGCTGTTCCGGGAAATGTTTACCGGACAAAAAAGCTGGGAAGATTCGGCTATATCACCCTCACGCCAAACACGAAAGATACCTTTCGGAACGGCGGAAATCCGGTGCGCGGCCATGAGTTCCATTACTTTGACAGCACAGATTGCGGAAGTGCATGGCATGCGGCAAAACCGCTGCGGAAGCGGAACTGGGAATGCATTCATGCGACAAAACGGATGATGGCGGGATTCCCGCATCTTTACTATATGGCAAGTCCGCACCTCGCACTGGAATTTCTGGAGCAGTGTGTTTCTTACCGGAAAGAACAGGAGAAAACAAGATGAAAACAGCATTAGCAGCCCTGATTGTGGGCTATGGATTGGACCTGCTGCTTGGAGATCCCTCCTTTTTGTACCATCCGATCCGTGTGATCGGAAATCTCATTGCCCTGCTGGAAAAATGGCTGCGGAAGGTATTTCCGAAAACGCCAAAGGGAGAGCTTGCCGGAGGAGTTTTTCTCGTGATCCTCGTCTGTCTGGCGGGATACGGTGTTCCGGCACTGCTGCTCTTTGCGGCATTTAAAATTCATCCGGTCATCGGCTTCCTTCTGGAGGTTCTCTGGTGCTGGCAGATTCCGGCAACGAAATGCCTGAAGGATGAGAGCATGAAGGTCTATCAGAAATTAAAAGAAAACGATCTTCCGGGGGCGCGCTATGCGGTTTCCATGATCGTAGGACGTGATACGAAAAATCTTTCGGAAACAGGAGTGACGAAAGCTGCCGTGGAAACGATCGCGGAGAATACGTCGGACGGTGTCATTGCACCGCTCCTCTTTCTTGCCCTCGGCGGACCGGCATTAGGCTTTCTGTATAAGTCCATCAATACCATGGATTCCATGGTGGGATACAAAAATGACAAATATCTGTATTTTGGACGGTGTGCGGCAAAGCTGGACGATGTCGTCAATTACATACCGGCGAGAATCAGCGCATGGCTGATGATTCTTGCGTCTGCATGCGAGCGCATGAACTGGAAAAATGCAGAAAAAATTTACAAACGCGACCGTTACTGCCACGCCAGCCCAAATTCTGCGCAGACAGAAGCAGTTATGGCAGGGGCGCTGGAAGTACAGCTTGCCGGAGATGCCGTGTATTTCGGCAAAGTCGTAAAGAAACCAACGATCGGCGATGACATCCGCCCGGTCGAGGCGGAAGATATCAAAAGAGCAAATCATTTGATGTATCTGACCTCGTTCCTCGGACTGGTGTTCTTTGCGGGAATCCGCGCGCTCTTTTTATTTCTGTAAAAAGAGAAGATAGAAACACAACGGAAAAGAGAAAGGAAGGCATATGGTATGAGACAAAATCCACATGGAGGAGACATTTACACGAAAAAATGCAGAGTCGATTTTTCTGTGAATGTCAATCCTCTTGGAGCTCCGGAAAGTGTGAAAGAGGCGGTGAGAAAGAGCGCGGAATCGGTGGAACAGTATCCTGACGCACTGTGCCGGGACCTGACCCGGGCACTGTCGGAAAAGGAGCAGCTTCCAGAAGAAAATATCCTGTTTGCAAACGGCGCCGCGGAGCTTATTTTTGCCCTGACACAGGCTCTCCGCCCGAAAAAAGCGCTGATTGCAGCGCCGGGATTTGCAGAGTATGAAGCAGCACTTTCAGCGGCAGGGTGTTTTATCCGTATGTATCCGCTGCAAAAGGAAAAAGGCTTTCTTTTACAGGACGATTTCTGCGATGATCTGACCGACGATCTGGATCTTGTTTTTTTATGTAATCCAAATAATCCAACCGGCCTTACGATTCCGCAGGAGCTTCTTTTAAAGATCCTGGATAACTGCCGGGAGCGTAACATCTATCTGGTGCTGGATGAGTGTTTCATAGAATTTCTGCCGGAGCCGGAAAAAGTGACGATGCAGGGAAAACTGGACGAATATCCGAATCTGCTGATTCTGCGTGCGTTCACAAAGATTTACGCAATGCCGGGCCTGCGTCTTGGCTATCTGCTCTGCAGCGACGAGGATCTGCTGGATCGGATCAGCCGCAGCATGCAGTCGTGGAATGTTTCGACTCCGGCGCAGATGGCAGGCCTTGCCGCCCTGAACGAGGATGCTTACGTCAAAGAAGCACGGGAACTGATCGGAAAAGAACGCGCCTGGATGAAAGCAGAACTGGAAAAAGCAGGTCTTACCGTATGGGATTCCTGTGCAAATTATCTGTTCTTTGAGGGACCGAAAGGACTTGCCGCACGGCTGGAAAAAGGCGGCATTCTGATCCGCGACTGTTCCAACTACCCGGGCCTTGCCGACGGATATTACCGTGCAGCCGTACGCACACATGAAGAAAACCAGATTCTGACAGAAGCCGTTTCACAGATTCTGCAGTGGTTTTAGGAGGAAAAACGATGGCGAAAGTAATTATGATACAGGGAACGATGTCAAATGCGGGAAAGAGTCTGCTTGCGGCGGGCTTATGCCGGATTTTCCATCAGGACGGATACCGTGTAGCGCCGTTCAAATCACAGAATATGGCGCTGAATTCGTTTATTACGAGAGAAGGCCTTGAGATGGGACGTGCACAGGTCATGCAGGCGGAAGCGGCCGGGATCGAACCGTCCGTTTTGATGAACCCGATTCTGTTAAAGCCGACGAATGACACCGGTTCGCAGGTGATTGTAAACGGTGAGGTACTGGGAAACATGAGTGCGCGGGAATATTTTTCCCACAAAAAAGAGCTGATCCCGGACATCATGAAAGCGTACCATGCACTGGAAGAACAGTATGATATCATTGTGATCGAGGGAGCCGGAAGTCCGGCGGAGATCAACCTGAAAGCCGATGATATCGTCAATATGGGAATGGCAAAGCTTGTGGATGCACCGGTGCTCCTCGTCGGAGATATTGACCGCGGCGGCGTTTTTGCTCAGCTTTACGGTACCGTAGAGCTTTTAGAGCCGGATGAGCGCGACCGCATCAAGGGTCTGATTATCAACAAATTCCGCGGGGACAAAACCATCCTGGACCCGGGCGTTGTGATGCTGGAAGAAAAAACACACATCCCGGTGGTCGGCGTGGCGCCGTATCTCCACATCGAAGTGGAAGACGAGGACAGTCTGACCGAGCGATTCACCAGAAAAGAGGAGATCGGTCTCATTGACCTTGCGGTCATCCGTCTCCCGCGTATTTCAAACTTCACCGATTTCAACCCGTTCGAGCGGATCGAAGGCGTATCACTCCGCTACGTAAGCTCTGTCTCCGAACTGAAAAATCCGGATATGATTCTGCTTCCTGGAACGAAAAACACGATGGAGGATCTGCTCTGGATGCGTCAGAATGGTCTGGAAGCGGCCGTACTGAAGGCGGCTGCGGCCGGAAAAGTAATTTTCGGTGTCTGCGGCGGCTTCCAGATGCTCGGAGATACGCTGAGCGATCCGCTGCATGTCGAAGCCGGCGGAACGATCAAAGGAATGGGACTCCTGCCGATGGATACCGTATTTGCCGGTGAGAAGACGAGAACCCGCGCGGAGGGCGCTTTTGGAAAAACAGAAGGCGTTCTTGCCGGGATCGAGAGAACCCGGATCGAGGGCTATGAAATCCATATGGGAGAAACGGTGCGGAAAGAAGAAACAGAAGCATTCACGTTCATCGATGATCAGAACCGTGCTGATTCGGATAAGCTGGACGGTGCACAGAAAGGAAATGTGTACGGTACGTATGTGCACGGCATTTTCGACAAAGAAGAAGTTGCCGAGCGGATCGTGGAAGCACTTGCAAAGAATAAGGGAATTGCCATGGAGCAGATTCACGGTGTCGATTACCAGACATTCAAAGAGACACAGTACGATATTCTCGCAGATGCGCTGCGCGAGCATCTCGACATGAAGAAGATTTATCAAATTCTGGAAGAAGGGGCATAAAGATGAAGATAGAACTGGAGCAGGTAAGCCCGCACGAGATTGAAAAGAGAAGCTTTGAAATTATCACGGAAGAATTAAACGGAAGAACGTTTCCAGAGGATCAGGAACTGGTTGTAAAGCGGTGTATCCACACAAGTGCGGATTTTGATTATGCGGATAATCTCTGCTTTTCGGAGCATGCGGTGGCAAAAGGCATCGAGGCGATCCGGGAGGGAGCCTGCATTGTGACGGATACGCAGATGGCAAGATCCGGCATCAACAAAAAGGTGCTTGCGCGCCACGGCGGTGAAGCGCTCTGCTTTATGTCAGACGAAGATGTTGCGGCAAGAGCAAAAGAAACCGGAAGCACCCGCGCGGCAGCCTGCATGGAAAAAGCGGCGGAGCTGGATAAAAAGCTGATTATTGCGGTTGGAAATGCGCCGACGGCACTGGTCCGCCTCTATGAACTGATCGGGGAAGGAAAAATAAAACCGGCGCTGATCATCGGAGTTCCGGTCGGCTTTGTCAATGTGGTACAGTCCAAAGAACTGATTATGCAGACCAATATCCCGTATATCGTGGCACGCGGACGAAAAGGCGGCAGCAATATCGCGGCGTGCATCTGCAACGCACTCCTGTATATGATGGATCAGGACCGCGGATATTAAAAATAGATGAAAAAACGGAAAGCAGAAGTCTTGACAGATTTCGAATCACCGTTTATACTATGGAACATGGAAAAAGGCTTGGAAGGGAACAAGTAGACGTACAAAAACGCGGACAGAAAGCAGCCGGCAGATGAGAGGCGCATGCAGGTTCTGTACGATTCGAATACATCCTGGAGTTGCGCACCGAATAAAACGGGCGGCAGAAGAACTATGATGCACGTTTTTAGTAGGCTGCGACGTAAGAGACGAACGTTACAGCGTCAGGGTATTCAGAGGTTTTGGATACCGACAAAGGCAGCTGCCGTGAGACAGCTGTGAAGTAAGGTGGTAACACGGGAGATACGGGCTCTCGTCCTTTGAATCGGAAAGGACGGGAGTCTTTTTGTATAAAAAACTTTGGTCCCAGACGGTAACACATACCCGAAAGTCAACCGAAAAAAGGAGAAAAACAAAATGCAGATTTATGACGAACTGATCGCCAGAGGCCTTCTGGCACAGGTAACCGACGAAGATGAAATCAGAGACCTGGTAAACAATGGAAAAGCAACGTTCTATATCGGATTCGACTGCACCGCAGACAGTCTGACCGCAGGTCACTTCATGGCACTGACCCTGATGAAACGGATGCAGATGGCAGGAAACAAACCGATCGCCCTGATCGGCGGCGGCACCACCATGATCGGTGACCCGTCCGGAAGAACCGATATGAGAAAAATGCTGACCCGCGAGGAGATCGACCACAACGCAGAGTGCTTCAAACGTCAGATGGAGCGTTTCATCGAGTTCGGCGAGGGAAAAGCTATGATGCTCAACAACGCAGACTGGCTGCTGAACCTGAACTATGTAGAACTGCTCCGTGAGGTAGGTGCATGCTTCAGCGTCAACAACATGCTCCGTGCAGAGTGCTACAAACAGCGTATGGAAAAAGGTCTTTCCTTCCTGGAGTTCAACTATATGATTATGCAGAGCTACGACTTCTATCACATGTTCCAGAAATACGGCTGCAATATGCAGTTCGGCGGCGATGACCAGTGGTCCAACATGCTGGGAGGAACCGAACTGATCCGCCGTAAACTTGGAAAAGATGCCTATGCAATGACCATCACCCTTCTGACCGACTCTCAGGGCAAGAAGATGGGTAAAACCGCAGGAAACGCTGTATGGCTTGACCCGAACAAGACCAGCCCGTTCGATTTCTACCAGTACTGGAGAAACGTGGACGATGCCGACGTCTTAAAATGTATCCGTATGCTGACCTTCCTGCCGCTGGAGCAGATCGACGAGATGGATTCCTGGGAAGGAAGCAAGCTGAACGAGGCAAAAGAGATCCTGGCCTATGAGCTGACCTCCATGGTACACGGCGAGGAAGAAGCAAAGAAAGCGCAGGAAGGCGCACGTGCCGTATTCTCTACCGGAAGCTCCGAGCATATGCCGACCAGTGAACTTTCTGCAGAGGATTTCACGGACGATAAAATCGATATCGTAACCCTTCTTGTCAAAGCAGAGCTTGCAAAGACCAGAAACGAAGGACGCCGTGCCGTAGAGCAGGGCGGTGTATCCGTAGACGGTGAGAAAATTACAGATCCGAAATATGCCGTAGAAAAAGCAGCCTTCGGCGAGGACGGTATCGTTCTGAAAAAAGGAAAGAAGAATTTCAAAAAAATTTGCGTTAAATAATTAAGTGTGCTATTATAAAAGAATGGATTCCCGGAAGAAATTCCGGGACACACTGAATTATTTGGAGGACAAACAGTCATGGAAAAATATGGCGTAAACGAATTACGAAAGATGTTTCTTGAGTTCTTCGAGAGCAAAGGACATCTTGCTATGAAGAGTTTTTCGTTGATTCCACACAACGATAAAAGTCTTTTACTGATCAACTCCGGTATGGCTCCGCTGAAACCTTACTTCACAGGCGCAGAGATTCCGCCGAGAAGAAGAGTAACAACATGCCAGAAATGTATCCGTACCGGCGATATTGAAAATGTAGGAAAAACAGCCCGTCACGGCACCTTCTTTGAGATGCTCGGAAACTTTTCCTTCGGTGATTATTTCAAACACGAAGCAATCGCATGGTCCTGGGAGTTTTTAACACAGGTAGTAGGGCTCGATCCGAATCGTCTGTACCCATCCATCTATCAGGACGATGATGAAGCATTTGATATCTGGAACAAAGAGATCGGCATCCCGGCAGACCGTATTTTCCGTTTTGGAAAAGAGGACAACTTCTGGGAGCATGGCGCAGGTCCGTGCGGTCCGTGTTCTGAGATTTATTATGACCGCGGAGAAAAATACGGCTGCGGCAAACCGGGATGTACCGTTGGCTGCGAGTGTGACCGTTACATGGAAGTATGGAACAACGTATTCAGCCAGTTCAACAACGACGGCGAGGGCCACTACACCGACCTGATCCAGAAGAACATTGATACCGGTATGGGACTTGAGCGTTTGGCCGTTGTCGTACAGGATGTAGATTCCATCTTCGATGTCGACACCATTCAGGCACTCCGCAACAAAGTATGCGAAATCTCCGGAAAAGAGTATGATAAAGATCATGAGACCGATGTTTCCATCCGCCTTATCACAGACCATATCCGTTCCGCAACATTCATGATTTCCGATGGAATCATGCCGACCAACGAAGGAAGAGGCTACGTACTGCGCCGTCTGATCCGCCGTGCAGCACGTCATGGCCGTCTGCTTGGCATTGACGGACTGTTCCTTGCCCGCCTTTCCGCAAGCGTAATCGAAGGCTCCAAAGACGGATATCCGGAACTTGAAGAGAAAAAAGATTTCATCTTCAACGTTCTGAACAACGAGGAGACCCAGTTCAACAAAACCATCGACCAGGGACTTCATATCCTCTCCGAGTTCGAAGAAAAAATGCAGAGCGAAGGCAAAAAAGTTCTGGACGGACAGGATGCATTCAAACTGTACGATACCTACGGATTCCCGCTGGATCTGACCAAAGAGATCCTCGAGGAGAAGGGCTACGGCATCGACGAGGACGGTTTCCATGCAGCAATGGAAGAGCAGAGAGAGCGTGCAAGATCGAGCCGTGAAGTAACAAACTACATGGGTGCTGATGCAACCGTTTACGATGAGATCGACCCGTCCGTAACAACTGAGTTTACCGGATACGATCATCTGGAGGATACCTCCAAAGTAACCGTTCTGACGACAGAGACTGAGATTGCAGAATCTCTGATGGAAGGCCAGAAGGGAACCATTTTCGTAGAGAAAACTCCGTTCTACGCTACCATGGGCGGTCAGGAAGGCGACTGCGGTATCATCAAAGGAGCAAATGGTGTATTCGAAGTAGAAGATACCATCAAACTCCGCGGCGGAAAATACGGTCACGTCGGTGTCATGAAATCCGGTATGATTTCAAACGGCGAGGAAGTTACACTTCAGGTCAACGAAGAGGCAAGAAAAAATATCGAGAAGAACCACAGCGCAACACACCTTCTGCAGAAGGCATTAAAGACTGTTCTCGGTGCACACGTAGAGCAGAAAGGTTCTCTCGTAACCCCGACCAGACTCCGTTTCGACTTTGCCCACTTCCAGGCTATGACACCGGAAGAACTGGAAAAAGTTGAGAATCTGGTAAATGAAAAGATTCAGGAGCAGATCCCGGTTGTAACCGACATCATGGATACTGAGGAAGCAAAGAAATCCGGCGCGATGGCTCTGTTCGGTGAGAAATACGGCGACAAAGTACGTGTCGTTTCCATGGGAGACTTCTCCAAAGAGCTCTGCGGCGGTACCCATGTAAAGAATACCGCTGAAATCGGACTGTTCAAACTTGTTTCTGAGGCAGGCGTCGCAGCAGGTGTCCGCAGAATCGAAGCTCTGACCGGACCGTCTGTTACTGCATACTATAAAGCACAGGAAGAGAAAATGCATGAGGCAGCAGCTCTCTTAAAGACAACACCGGCGGATCTCCTCGAGAAGATCGCTCATCTGCAGGCAGAGGCAAAAGCACTCCAGGCAGAGAATGAGTCCTTAAAGAGCAAACTGGCAAAAGAAGCGCTCGGCGATGTTATGGATAAAGTCACCGAAGTCAAAGGTGTAAAACTTCTCGCTGCATCCGTACCGGATGTCGATATGAACGGACTGCGTGACCTTGGCGACCAGCTGAAAGAAAAACTGGGAAGCGGCGTTGTTGTTCTGGCATCTGCAAAGGACGGCAAAGTAAGCCTTCTTGCCATGGTAACCGATGATGCGATGAAGAAAGGTGCACATGCCGGAAAACTGATCAAAGAAGTGGCAGCCGTTGTCGGCGGCGGCGGCGGTGGACGTCCGAACATGGCACAGGCCGGCGGAAAGAATCCGGAGAAGATCGACGAAGCAGTTGCAAAAGCTGCCGAGGTACTGGAAGGCCAGATCGCATAACAATAAGCAGGAAAAACAGCACAAAATCCTGCCGCCTGCAGGGCAGAAAAAGGAGCCAGGCAGGCGGCAGGGAAAAATTTTGCAAAAAAATGAAAAAACTTGTTGACGTACGAGATTTTTCTGGTATAATAAGAACAGTGCAAAAAATACCCATACAGTTGTATTATGCACAATCTACAACTGGAGGGAGGTTAGGTGTGAGACTATGTCAAATGTAATCGTTAAAGAAAACGAAACGTTGGACAGCGCTTTACGCAGATTTAAGCGTAGCTGTGCAAAAGCTGGCATTCAGCAGGAGATTCGTAAAAGAGAGCATTACGAGAAACCAAGTGTTCGTCGTAAAAAGAAATCTGAAGCTGCCAGAAAACGTAAGTATAATTAATGTGCAAAAAATCCCCGGCGATCTGTTTTGCCGGGGATTTTTATACTTGTAACTTAAAGTCGCAGGTTTTGACAAAACAGCAAGGCGGTGACAAATGAGAATTTTGTACAAAATAGCAAACAAGCTGTTTCGTATCGTGAAAAAGATTCTGAAGCTGCTTACCAGCCGTATGGTCATTATCGGTGTTGCACTTCTTCTGGAATTTTGCTGGCTGGCCGGAATTGTGATGCAGCTAAATGAAAAATCTGTCTACATCAACTATGCGGTCACGATTCTTTCCCTGATTGCAGTGCTTTCGATTATCAATAATCCGAAAATGAATCCCGGCTACAAACTGATGTGGGCAGTCTGTATCCTGGCGCTTCCGGTAACCGGAATCTGCCTGTACGGCATTCTCGGCCATTCCAGTGTGGCAAGAAAATTCCGTACACATTACGATACAGTTCTGCTTTCGCAGGGAGGCGTTCTTGGAGAGGAAGAAGAGACGCGTAAAAAGCTCGAGGAAGAAAATATCCTGGCAGCGGGGCAGTCTTCCTATCTGACCAATTATGCGCATTATCCTGTTTATGAAAATACAGAAACAGAGTATTACCCGCTGGGAGATGTATGGTTTGAGCACTTTATTGAGGAACTCAAAAAGGCAGAACACTACATTTTTATGGAATATTTCATCATCAGCGAGGGGTATCTGTGGGATACGGTGCTGGAGATTCTGAAGGAAAAAGCGGCCGCCGGTGTGGATGTGCGGCTGATTTACGATGATTTCGGCTGCGTGACGACACTGCCGTATCAGTATTATAAATCGCTGCAGCAGATGGGCATCAAGTGTGCGGCGTTCAATCAGTTCCGACCGGTGCTGAATGTCATTTTAAATAACCGTGACCACCGGAAAATTGCCGTGATCGACGGTCATACGGCTTTCACGGGCGGCATTAATCTTGCGGACGAATACATTAACCGCAAGGAGCGGTTCGGCCACTGGAAGGATTCCGGAATCTGTCTGCATGGTGAGGCGGTATGGAGTTTTACGGTGATGTTTCTGCAGATGTGGAGCACAATCACCGGTATGGAATGCGATTTCGAATCATACCGGCCGGAAATCTATCACGAGGAAGCGTTTAAAAAAGACGGTTTTGTGCAGCCGTACGGCGATTCCCCGCTGGATGGAGAGACAGTAGGCGAGCATGTTTATCTGAACATTATTTCACAGGCGAAAAAATATCTTTATATTTTTACCCCGTATCTGATTCCGGACAACGAGACGCTGACCGCTCTCTGCATGGCGGCAAAGCGCGGAGTCGATGTGCGGATTGTAACGCCGGGCATCCCGGATAAGAAGATTGTCTATATTCTGACGCAGGCCAATTACGAGATCCTGCTGGAATCCGGCGTTCAGATTTACCAGTATACGCCAGGCTTTATCCATTCCAAGAGCTTTGTCTGTGATGATGAAGTTGCGACGGTCGGAACGATCAACATGGATTACCGGAGCATGTACCTGCATTTTGAGTGCGGTGTCTGGATGTACGGCAGCAGTGCGGTTGCCCAGGTAAAAGAGGATGCGCTGATCACGTTTGAACAGTGTGAGCAGATCAATATGGACTACTGCCGAAAGAAAAATTTTGCAGTCCGTGCACTCCGCGGTGCGCTGAAGTTTCTGGCACCGCTGCTGTAAACGGAACAGACAGCATAGTTCTGCGGTCGTCTGCATAGCCTGTAGGGAAGAAAGAGCAGATGTTTCGGGGGAATATGAAGAGAAGAACACGAAATATCGTCTGGAGCCTGCTGATGATCCTGGCGCTTCTTGCAGCGCCCTTGAAAGTGACTGCGGCAGAGCAGAATGGAGAATCTTCCGACAAGCAGCAGAACGAAACAACGGAACAGAAAACAGAAGAGACGGAGGAGACGGAGGAGACAGCACCGGAGATGACAACGGACCTTGGGCTGGCTTCGCCGTCTGTTCTTTTGATGGAGGCACAGACCGGAACTGTTCTGTACGAGAAAAATGCGTCGGAACAGCGAAGCCCGGCGAGCATCACAAAAATCATGACGCTGCTGCTGATTTTTGAAGAGCTCGAAAAAGGGACGCTCCAGCTGACCGACGAAGTGACGACGAGTGCGCACGCCAGAAGTATGGGCGGGTCCCAGGTTTTTCTGGAAGAGGGCGAAAAGCAGACCGTTGAGACGATGATCAAGTGTATTGTCGTTGCTTCGGGAAACGATGCATCTGTAGCGATGGCAGAGCATATTGCGGGGACAGAAAGCGAGTTTGTCAGCCGGATGAACCAGAAAGCAAAAGAACTCGGCATGAACGACACGAAGTTTGAGGACTGCTGCGGCCTCACGGATTCCGACGGCCATTACACGACAGCGGCAGATGTGGCGAAAATGTCTCGGGAGCTGATCGAGCGCTTTCCGCAGATCCTGAACTATTCCTCTATCTGGATGGAAGAGATTACGCATGTCACACAGAAGGGAAGCAAACCATTCACCCTCACCAATACAAATAAGCTGATCCGCGGCTATGAGGGCTGTGTGGGACTGAAAACAGGAAGCACCTCGAAGGCGAAGTACTGCGTCTCGGCAGTGGCGAAGAAAAATGATCTGACGATGCTGGCAGTCGTGATGGGAGCACCGGACTACAAGGTGCGGTTTGCAGATGCAGCGTCACTGTTCCAGTATGGGTTTTCGTCCTGCAGCATCTACATAGACCGGGAACGCGATCCCCTGCCGGAACTTTCGGTTGTTTACGGAAAGCAGGATACGGCAGAACTGGAATATGCGGAAGAATTCCGCTATCTTACGACGGGCGGGACGGTGATTGGTGAAGTGGAAAAAACGATGGAACTGCCGGAAGAGGTGCAGGCCCCTATCCAGAAAGGCGAGTGTGCCGGAAGAGTTGTTTACAAAGCAGACGGTGAGGAACTTGGTTCCGTTGCGATTTTATATGGAGCAGACGTGGCAAGAGCCGGCATGTGGGACCTGTTCGGATGTACGATGAAACAATATTTTCTTGGGACGGCATAAAGCCGGAGTATCATGCGCGAAAAGGAGAAAAACATGGCAAAGAAAAATTACTATGCGGTAAAACAGGGAAAGGTTCCGGGCATCTACCGGACATGGGATGCGTGCAAAGCGCAGGTACACGGTTATCCTGGCGCAATTTACAAGGGATTTGAGCGTCTGGAGGAGGCAGAGGCCTTTCTGGGCGGCGGTAAAATGCCGGAACCATTGCTGCGGGAAACAAAAGGAACGTATTTCGCTGCCCCGGAACGAAAGGCAGTACAGAGCACGGCAGCACCCGATCCTTCTTCTTGGGACTGGGAACACCTGATTCTGGCGGAAAAACCATGCGAAGACCCGGAATACGCCGGTGTCGGCAGGAGCGCCGTCGCATACGTGGATGGAAGCTATCAGCATGCGCTCGGAAAGTTCTCCTGCGGTGTGGTCCTCTTCCTGGACGGAAAAGAGTTGAATCTTGCAGAAGAATACAGCGACCCGGATCTCGTCTCCATGCGGAATGTAGCAGGCGAGATCAAGGGCGCAGAGCTGGCCATGGCTTACTGCCTGACACATGATATTCCGGAGCTGGCCATCTATCACGATTACCAGGGAATCGCAAGCTGGTGTACGAGAGAATGGCAGGCGAAAAAACAGGGAACCATCGATTACCGGAATTTTTACGATCTGGCATCGGCCAAAGTTGCGATCCGTTTCTGCAAAGTAAAGGGCCACACCGGCGTCACCTACAACGAAAAAGCCGATCAGCTGGCAAAACAGGCACTGGGCTTATAAACAGCAGGGAAAACGGGTTGTCATACACCGAAAAATCAAGTATAATGAACGGTATGAGAAAATTTACAACGACCTATTACAAACTTTCGTCAAACGGAAAATTTCCGGTAGGAAACGGTTTTCGTCTGGCGTTTATCAGTGATCTTCACAATATGGAGTTCGGCCCGGACAACACGGTGTTAAAGGCAGTCATCGATGAGGCGGCTCCGGATCTTGTCATCATCGGCGGGGACCAGATTGTGGCAAAGCCGGGGGAGAACCTCGACCCGGGTCTGAGTTTCGCGGAACGTCTTGCGGAGGAATACCAGGTAATCTATGGCTGCGGAAACCACGAATACCGTCTGAAGCTGTATCCGGAACAGTACGGCGATCTGTATGAAAAGCTCCGGGAGCGCCTGAAAAAGGCAGGAATCTGCTATCTGGAAAATGAGACGGCGGATCTTACCATCAGCGGCTGTCCGGTCCGGATCTACGGCTATGCCATGGACCGCACCTATTACAACCGCTTTTACCGCGGACCGCTGCCGGTTTCGGAACTGACGGACCACCTTGGAAAACCGGATCCGGCGCGCTACGGCATTCTGCTGGCGCATCACCCTGCCTACCGCAGCTCCTATGCATCATATGGAGCCGATCTGACGCTTTCCGGCCATTATCACGGCGGCGTGGTGGGCCTTGGCGCGCACCGGGGGCTTGTGACGCCGGATTTCCGCCTTTTTTCGAAAAACTGCCGCGGGCTGTTCCTGACGGGCGGCACCTGCCAGATCATCAGTGCAGGAACGGGCGAACACACCATTCCGGTCCGCATCTGGAACAGAAGAGAATTGATTATTACAGATATCGGGAAACCGTAAGGGAGAACAGAGCACATGGCGATACCAGTAAAGCTTCCGGTGTTTGAAGGACCGCTGGACCTTCTTCTTCACCTGATCGATAAAAATAAAATAGATATTTACGATATCCCCATTGTAGAGATTACGGACCAGTATCTGGAATACATTCATCAGATGGAGCGGGAAGACCTCGACATCATGAGCGAGTTCATGGTCATGGCGGCGACGCTTCTGGATATCAAATGCCGCATGCTGCTTCCAAAAGAAGTGAATGAGGAAGGCGAGGAAGAGGACCCGAGAGCCGAGCTGGTGCAGCAGCTTTTAGAGTACAAAATGTACAAGTACATGTCGTACGAGCTGCGTGACCGCATGAACGAGGCGAGCCGTTCCGTGTACAAGGAGCCGACGCTTCCAAGAGAAGTGCTGGAGTACAGGACGCCGGTCGACACCTCCGAGCTTCTCTCGCAGATTTCTCTCGCGAAGCTCCATACGATCTATAAAATGATTTTAAAGCGCCAGGAGGACAAGATCGACCCGATCCGAAGCAAGTTCGGAAAGATCGAAAAAGAAGAGGTCAGCCTGCCGGACAAGATGACGTATGTCGAGCAGTTTGCTGTTAAAAAACGCCGCTTCAGCTTCCGCGACCTTTTGGAATCCCAGCCGGGCAAGGTGCATGTGATTGTCACCTTCCTTGCAATCCTGGAGCTGATGAAAACCGGCAAAATCCGGATCAGCCAGGAGGAGCTTTTCGGGGATATCCTGATTGAATCCCTGGAGGATGAAGACACCGTAGTTGTGCCGTATACAGACGAGACAGACAGTGAGGACAAGACAGATGGAAGAACAGAACAGGAATAAAGAAACTGCCCTGGGTGAGGCAAGACGCCCCTCTTCGGTCGAGGAGGCGGAAGCAGCCATCGAGGCAGTCCTTTTTGCGATGGGAGATTCCGTGGAGCTGGGAAGGATTGCAAAAGCGATCGGCCATGACACGGAGACGACCCGCAGGATTCTGAACCATATGATGGAAAAATATAATACGAAAGACCGCGGCATCCACATCGTGGAGCTTGAAAATGCGTATCAGATGTGCACGAAACAGGAATATTATGATTATCTTGTCAACATCGCCATGCAGCCGAAGAAGGCGGTTCTGACCGACGTCATGATGGAGACTCTCTCGATCATTGCCTACAAGCAGCCGGTCACGAAGCAGGAGATCGACAAGATCCGCGGCGTCAAGAGCGATCACGCGGTCAACAAACTGGTGGAGTACAATCTGGTGCAGGAGCTTGGCCGCCTCGACGCGCCGGGCCGCCCGATTGTGTTCGGCACGACCGAAGAATTCCTGCGGAACTTTGGCGTCGATTCCACCGACAATCTGCCGGAGATCAGTCCGGTCAAGATGGAGGACTTCCGCGCAGAAGTGGAAGAGGAAATGCAGATCAAGCTGGATGTCTGATCCGGCAGGAGAAAAAAGAAGGGAGATACCGATATGCCTACTACGTACGCACACGACAGGTTCGGAAGAGAAGTCTATGAACAGCTTCCGGCAAATTTGAAAAAGATCATTCGAGAAAACAAAAAATTGTATCTGATCGGACTGCACGGGCCGGATATCTTCTTTTATTACCATCCGTTCTCGAAAAACCGTGTGTCTGATTACGGAACGCTTCTGCATGAGCAGACGGCTTCCGTTCTGTTCGAGGATGAGGTGAAAAAGTATCAGCAGAGCCCGTCAGAGGCGATGGAAGCGTATCTGTTAGGCTTTGCCTGCCATTACCTTCTCGATTCGACGTGTCATCCGTATATCGGGAAATTTGTGGATCACACTGGAATTTCCCATGCAAAGATTGAGACGAGCCTTGACCAGTACTTCATGCTGGAGGACGGCCTCGATCCGCTCGTATACCGTCCGGCATCGCCGATCTGCCCGCACACCGACGGCAACAAGGTCATCCACCGCTGTTTTCCGGAAATCGGGGAAACAGAAATTGTCGAATGCCTGAAGGGCATGAAGCTCTGGACGAGAATCACGATCTGCCGCAGCAGTGCGGTAAGAAGCCTTCTTCTTGGAGTGATGAAACTGGTCGGCTGCTACGATTCGATGGGCGGCCGTGTGATGCCTGGAAGGCCTCAGAAGGAATGCGAAGCGGGCACACGGAATCTTGTCCACCTGTACGAAAGAGCGCTTGCAGAGGCGCCGCAGGAGCTTGTAAAGCTGGATGAAGTGCTCCATGGAAACGGAACGCTTTCCCCGCGCTTTGACCACAATTTTGATTAAAACAGACTTTTGAGAGCAACAGTAAGAATAGAAAAATCCCGGCAGGAATCTTTCCTAAGAATTCCTGACCGGGATCTTTTTTTGTCCGAAAGCAGATCTTTAATTTGATTTTACTTCACGCCACAGCTGGTTGTAAACCTCATCGGCATCATCGCCAAGATACGTAAAGGTTTCGCACCGTGCAAGCGTTTCCTCATCCGGGAAGGCGATTTCACTGTTTCGGATATCGTCATCCTCAATCAGTTCACGCGCCGCATCATTCGGCGTAGAGTAGGTAATATACTCAAAGTTTTTCAGTGCGATGTCCGGCCGGCAGAGGAAATTCAGGAATTTCTCTGCGTTCTCGACATGCTGCGCATCTTTTGGAATGCACCAGGAATCGATCCAGACGTTGGAGCCTTCTTTTGGAACAACGTATTCCAGATCCGGGTTTTCACGCTTCGTGTAGATAGCTTCACCGGAGTAAATAACGCCGATAGCCGCCTCATTTCCGATCATCTTGTCACGCACCTGATCCACAACGTACGCCTGCACGAGAGGTTTCTGTGTCACAAGCAGATCCTTCGCCTCCGTCAGCTCCTTGATATTGGTGGAGTTTAAGGAGTATCCCAGATCCTTTAAAGCAACAGCAAACGCATCGCGCACGCTGTCCTGCATCAGAATGCTGTCGCGGTAATTGGTATCCCACAGAACAGACCAGGAGTCGATCGGCTCGCTTACCATTTTTTTGTTGTACAGAATACCAACTGTTCCCCAGCAGTACGGGATCGAGTAGAGATTGCCCGGGTCGAACTGCTCGGAAGTCTCGTAGTACATATCTCCAATGTTGGAAGCGTTCGGAATATGGTCAAAGTTGATCGGCTGCAGCAGATCGTTCTGGATCATCTTCTGAATCATATAGTCGGACGGGCAGACAAGATCGTAGGAAATCGCACCGGATTTGATCTTCGGATACATGATTTCGTTCGTCTCATACTCCTCGTAAACAACGTGGATACCGGTTTCTTCCTCAAAGATATCGATGACATCAGAATCCATATATTCGCCCCAGTTGTACACAATCAGCTGCTGGGAGCCGCCGGCTGAAGCATTCTGGCTTCCGTAGTAAATACCGCCGCCGCCGATGACAAGCACCATGGCGATCGGAAGAATCCGGCGGAAGACCACCCGTTTCGTGATGCGGAAACGGATGCCCTTCTTCGCCATAGCCTCGCGCTCTTTTGCCTCCTCTTTTTCTTCCTTCGGAGAAGGATTCACATTCACAAGGAGCAGCAGAAGCAGTACGGTGACAAAAAGAATTGTGGAGAGCGAGTACATCTCCGGCTTGATTCCCTTGCGGACCTCGGCATAAATCTTTGTGGAGAGCGTATCAACGCCCGGTCCCTTGGTGAAGTAGGTGATAACGAAATCATCGAGGGACATGGTAAAGGAGAGCAGAAAGCCTGAAACAACACCCGGCATGATGTCCGGGAAGATGACTTTCCAAAACGCGTACAGAGGAGAAGCGCCAAGGTCGAGGGCTGCCTCGTACGTTGATTTGTTCGTCTGCTTTAATTTCGGCATAACGCTCAAAATAACATAAGGAACATTGAACGTGATATGCGCCATCAGAATCGTGCCGAATCCAAGCTGAATGCGGCAGATGATAAAGAGCAGCATCAGCGAGATTCCCATAACGATCTCACCGTTCAGCATCGGGATGTTCGTAATACCCATGAAAAGCGTCCGGCTTTTTTTTGACATGCTGTTGATGCCGATGCACGCAAGCGTTCCAAGGATGGTTGCAATCGCAGAGGCAAGAAGCGCAATGATTAACGTTGTATACAGCGCGTTCATGATCTCTGTATTGGCAAACAGTGAACGGTACCAGTGCAGCGTAAAGCCGCCCCATTTGGCACGCGTTTTTGATGCATTAAAGGAGAGCACCACAAGGGTGACAATCGGCGCATACAGAAGAATAAAAATGAGTGCCATGTAAATTTTTTCCAGTTTCTTTCTCAAAATGCCGTTCCCTCCCCGTCTTTATCGTATTTGTTCATCAGAACCATCGACAGGATGATGAAGATCATCAGGACTGTGGAGAGTGCACTTCCGGCATTCCAGTTGTTGGTCTGTTTGAACTCCTGCTCGATGACGTTTCCGATCAGAAGGATCTTGCTTCCGCCGAGCAGGTCGGAAATAACAAAGGTTGTAAGCGCCGGGATGAATACCATGGTAATACCGCTTACGATACCCGGCGTGGTGAGCGGCAGCGTTACTTTCAGAAACGTCTGCACACTGTTTGCTCCGAGGTCCCTTGCTGCGTTGATGACATCACGGTCGATCTTAATCAGAACATTGTAGATCGGCAGAACCATAAACGGCAGGAAGTTGTACACCATACCGAGAATGATCGCTCCCGGTGTATTGATGATAGAAATGCCGGGCAGATGGAAAAACGCGAGGATGCTGTTGATGACGCCGTTTTTCTCAAGCAGTGTCTGCCATGCAAGCGTACGGAGCAGAAAATTCATCCACATCGGGAGAATGAAGATCAGCACAATAAAGCTGGTCTGATTGACATTCCGGTTTGCCAGAATCATGGCAAGCGGATAGGCAAGCAAAAGACAGAGCGCGGTGCTAAGAAGCGACAGCCACAGCGCCAGGCCGAGTGCCTTGATGTTTTCCTTCGTCGCAACGTAGGCGAAATTCGAAAGGGTAAAGCCGCCTTCTTCCCCGGTGAACGCATAGTAGAGAATCAGGATCAGCGGGATGATGATGAAACCGGCAGCCCAGACGGCATACGGTGCTGCCAGCCATTTCTTTAATTTATTACTCTTCAATGGCTGCCGCCTCCTCATCTTCGGATTCCGGTTTGTTCATAATCTGGATATCGAACGGATCGACGTGAATGCCGACTTCCTGTCCGACCGGGAACAGATCGGTAGAGTGAACGAGAAGCTCAAAGCCGTTCACCGTAACCTCCATCTCATAGTGAACACCTTTGAAAATCAGATGGGTGACACGTCCGCGGATGGTACCTTCCTCCGGCTTCACAAGATCAATATCCTCCGGGCGGATCACAACGTCGATCGGTTTGTTTTTGCCGAATCCGACATCAACGCACTCGAACTTCGCACCGAGAATCTCGACGAGACGGTCCTCAATCATGATGCCGTCGAGAATGTTGCTGTCACCGATGAAGTCTGCAACGAATGCGTTCTGCGGCTCATTGTAGATGTCTTCCGGTGTGCCGATCTGCTGGATATAACCCTGGTTCATGACAACAATCGTGTCCGACATAGTAAGCGCCTCTTCCTGATCATGGGTGACATAGACAAAGGTGATACCAAGCTCGTTTTTCAGACGGATCAACTCGTACTGCATATCCTGACGGAGCTTTAAGTCAAGTGCGCCGAGCGGCTCATCCAGAAGCAGAACTTTTGGTTCGTTGACAATCGCGCGCGCAATGGCGATTCGCTGCTGCTGGCCGCCGGAGAGAAGCGCCGGGGAGCGGTTTTCGTAACCCTCAAGGTTAACAAGTTTTAATGCGTATTTGATTTTGTCATCGATATATGCTTTGGATTTTCCTTTGATTTTCAGCCCGAAAGCAATGTTTTCCGCAATTGTCATATGCGTGAAAAGAGCATATTTCTGGAACACCGTATTTAACTGGCGTTTGTTCGGCGGAAGCTGGGTGATATCCTGTCCGTTAAATAAAACCTTTCCGGCATCCGGTGTCTCAAAACCGCCGAGGATACGTAATGTGGTTGTTTTTCCGCAGCCGCTCGGGCCAAGGAGGGTAAGAAATTCGTTTTCACGGATATAAAGATTCAGATCATCCAGAATGGTAACTCCGTCGTACGATTTTGTGATGTTGACCAGATCAAGTAATTTGGTACTCATGTGTAATATGCTCCTTTCGGGTTGTGAAATTTGGAACACCGTTTCTCGTGAAAATCACGCGGTGTAAAAAATCTAAAAATAAGGCGGTGAACTGACCCAGAGAATGATGGCCGGTGTTTTACCCGGATTTTCCAGATAGTGATTACAGGAAGCGGGATAGTAGAAGCTTTCCCCTTTCTTCACTTTGTGGCATTCATCTCCAAGATGAAGGAGAATACGGCCGGAAAGTACATAGCCGAATTCCTCGCCTTCATGCGGTGAATCAATCTCGGTGCACGCGCCGCTTTGCAGCGTCAGCCGGATTGGCTCCATCCTGTTTTTCTGTGCATTCGGAACGATCCATGCGATCTCGTTGCCCTGCGCTTCAGCGGTCTTTACAAAGTAATCTTCTTCGCAAAAGACAACCTGATTGTCCTGCTCTTCGCCGAAAAACGTTTTTAGATCCGTTCCAAGGCAGGTAAGAACATCAACCAGCGTGGCGATCGAGGGAGAGGTCACATCGTTTTCAAGCTGGGAAATAAATCCCTTTGACAGCTCGCTCCGATCTGCCAGTTCCTCCTGCGTCAGCCCTTTCCACATCCGCAGTTCCCTGATTTTTTTTCCGATTTCCATAAAAAATCCTTTCTGCATCCAAAGTCTTTCCCGGGATCCTTTTGCTGAATACGGATTCTCAGGAAATCTCAGTAAAAATAAACAAAAAGTTTAGTAATTCTATACAAACACGGGGAATTATACATGATATGGATCGCAGTGTCAATAACTTTGTGAAATTTTACCATGATTTTGCAGGAAACCTCATATAATGAAGAAGAAGCAGACAAAAAGCCGGTCCCAAAAGAGCGTCCGGCTTTTCCATTTTTAAAGAGAAAAAACACAAGGGGGATCTGATTTTGAACAGAAAAAGAAGAAACAAGACAGGTTTTTTCCTGGGAATCCTGCTTCTGTTTTTGGGAAGTGTGTCCGTGACTGCGACAGAGCAGGAGAGCGAGCCGAATCAGCTGTTTGCAACGGCGGCATGCCTGATGGATGGCGATACCGGCCGTGTGCTGTTCGGAAAACGCGAGACAGATTCTATGGCAATGGCGAGCACAACGAAAATCATGACATGCATTCTGGCACTGGAAAACGGACAAGAGCAGACGGTCGCAACTGCATCGGCTAAAGCAGCCGCAGCGCCGAAAGTACATCTCGGTGTGCGGGAGGGAGAACAGTTTCTGCTTGGCGATCTTCTGTATTCCCTGATGCTGGAATCGCATAACGACGCGGCGGTAATGATTGCAGAGACCATCGGCGGAAGTGTAGAGGAATTTGCATCGCTTATGAATGAAAAAGCCGCAGCAATCGGCTGTACGGATACGCATTTTGTGACGCCGAACGGTCTCGATGCTTCTGACGCAGGCGGAGATCACCACACGACAGCAGCTGATCTGGCACGGATCATGCGATACTGTGTCTGGATTTCACCGAAAGCCGCCCAGTTTCTCGCAGTGACGCAGACGCGGTCCTATACCTTCTGGGATCTGGAAAAGAAAAACATGTTCAACTGCTATAATCACAACGCACTGCTGGATCAGATGGATGGAGCTGTTTCGGGAAAAACCGGCTTCACGGCAAAAGCCGGTTACTGTTATACCGGTGCGCTGGAGCGGGATGGAAAGCGTCTGATTGTGTCGTTGCTTGCATGCGGATGGCCCAGCCATAAAAACTATAAATGGGCGGATGCCGCAAAGCTTTTAAACTACGGGCTGGAATCGTATATGTATCGTGACGTGCTGGACCATAGCTGGAACCCAGGGCAGATTGAAGTAGCAGACGGTGTTTACGACGGGATGCTGCAGGTAAAAAGCAGCGCCCGCCTTACCCTTACAAGTCCGGCGCTTGATCCGGCGCGCTCGCTTCCCGCTCTTCTGAAAGAGACAGAAATACCGGAAAAAGACATTTTTTTACCGGAGCTTTTGAAAGCCCCGGTAAAGAAAGGAGAAAAGGTCGGTTCGGTTACGTATTCGATCGACGGGATTCTTCTCGCGGAATATCCCGTCTATGCAGCCGAAACGATCGAGAAAATTGATTATGGGTGGTGCATGGAAAAGGTCGCAGAGCGCCTCTTTTGTCACTCTTCGGTATGAGTTACTTTTGCAAGTGTTTCCGTTGAAAGAATTTTCCGGATATTGCAGAGAAACAGCGTAACGGCAGTGATAACAGAACATACATCAGCGATCGGTTCTGCATAGTAAACGCCCATGACACCGAAGAAATGCGGCAGAATGAGTGCAAGCGGAATCAGAAGGATGACTTTTCGAAGCAGTGCAATAAAAAGAGAAATCTTCGCCTGGCCAAGACCGAGGAAGGAACTCTGTACGCCGCTCTGCAGTCCGAAAATTGCCATGCCGGCAATGTAAACCGGAAGTACCTTCTCTACGATGACAATCAGTTCCGGGTCAGTCGTGAAAAGACCGGCAAAAAGAGCCGGACGAAGCATTGCGAATACAACGTAGACGAAAGCGGCAGTAAAAGTAATGGCGATCATGCGCCGGATTGTCTGGCGGACACGGTCAAACTGGCCTGCACCAAAGTTGTAGCTGATGATCGGCTGTACACCGTTCGTAAAGCCGTTGACCGGTACGAAAATCAGCTGCAGCACCGACTGGAGAATTGTCATCGAGCCGACATAGAGGTCGCCGCCGTACGTCTGCAGCCCGTGGTTCATGACGATTGTGATGGCACTTTCCGTTGCAGACATGATAAATGGTGAGATGCCGAGTGCCATGACAGAGCCTAAAATGGAAAAATCCGGTTTCATGGTGCGAAGAGAAAGGCGGACACCTGATTTTTTTGAGGTAAGAAACCGAAGAACCCATGCAGCACTTAAAGCCTGGGAGAGAATGGTAGCAAGTGCGGCCCCGGAAACACCCATATGAAGAACGAAGATGAAAACCGGGTCAAGACCAATGTTGATAACAGCGCCAATGAGAACGGAGCACATGGCCGTGCGTGCGTGTCCCTGACAGCTGATAAAAGTATTCAATCCGACAGCCAGCTCGACAAATACGGTTCCGACAAGATAAATGGAAATATACGTGGAAGCGTATCGGATTGTGTTGCTGCTTGCACCAAAGAGGTACAGAAGCGGTGTCTGAAAGAAAAAGAAAAACGCCATCAGACACACGGAGAAAAAGAGCAGCAGGGAAGTGGAGCTTCCAAGAATTTTTTCTGCGCGGTCCCGGTTTTTCTGTCCGAGTGCGATGGCGGCAAGAGGAGCACCGCCTCCACTTGCGAATCCGGCAAAGGCGGAGATGATTGTGATAATCGGAAACGTGACGCCGACACCGGTCAGTGCCAGGGAACCAACATCAGGAATCCGGCCGATATAAATGCGGTCTACAATGTTATATAGTACATTTACAATCTGTGCGAGGACAGAGGGAAGGGCCAGTTCGAGCATCAGTTTCCCGATTTTTTCGGTGCCGAGACGGCCATCTTGCTTGGTCTGCATGAAAAAAACCTCCAGTTTTTTTGTTGATGAAACGTATATTTTTCTGCGTCCTTTTCGTGGACATTGCTTTTATTATAGCTTTTTAAGGGCAATCCTGCAAGAAAAAAACGAAAAACTTTGCAATCCGTTGTGAAAGTCTACAGGCTTTTCCCGGAAACGCAAAACAGGGTGTACGGAAGAAAAAAAATATGGTACGCTATAGGACGAAGCGAAAGTGATTTCGTGAAAAACTTTTAGAAAGTAGTGGGAATAGATGGAGGAAAATCATATGCGAAATCTGTTAGTAGCGCAGTCTGGCGGACCGACCGCGGCGATCAATGCAACGGTGGCAGGAGTTGTTTCCTGTGCTGCACTGTCCGGAAAAGTAGATCATATTTATGGTGCGGTAAATGGAATTGAAGGCGTGCTTGCAGAAAAATTTCTTGATCTTGGAAAAAAACTGGATTCAGCAGAAAAAATCTCTCTTCTGATGCAGACCCCGGCAGCAGCGCTTGGCTCCTGTCGTTATAAACTGGGCGATCCGGAAGAAAACAAGGAGGATTTTGAAGAAATACTTCAAATTTTTCGCAGACATGAGATCCGTTATTTTATTTATATCGGCGGAAATGATTCGATGGATACCGTAGACAAGATGTCAAAGTACTGCAAAGAAAACGGTGTGGACGATGTGTTTGTTGTCGGGGCACCAAAGACGATTGACAATGATCTTGTCGAAACGGATCACTGCCCGGGCTTTGGATCTGCGGCAAAATATCTGGCAGCAACCTTTGCAGAGCTGGAGAGAGACTGCCATGTATATGAAAAGAAGGCTGTGACCATCGTGGAGGTCATGGGAAGAAACGCAGGATGGCTGACGGCAGCGTCTGCACTGTCCCGTGTCAACGGCGGAGAAGGGCCGAGCCTGATCTATCTTTGCGAGCCGGTCTTTGACACCGAACAGTTTTTAAAGGATGTGCAGGAAAAACTGGAACAGAAGGACAGTGTTCTGGTTGCAATCAGCGAGGGCATCCATGACAGCGAGGGCCGCTATGTTTCTGAGCAGGTGCAGAGCGATGCACAGGATCAGTTTGGGCACAGCTACATTGCAGGTTCTGCAAAAGTACTCGAAGAGCTGGTGCGTGACCGTATCGGCTGTAAGGTAAGATCGATTGAACTGAACCTGATGCAGCGGTGCGCGGCTCATCTTGCGAGTGCGACTGATCTTGAGGAGTCCCGTATGCTCGGCATGAAAGCCTGCCAGTGTGCACTGGAAAAACAGGGAGGACAGATGGCATTGATCCGAAGAATCTCCGCGGATCCTTACCGCGTGGAGTATACCTCCGTTCCGGTATCGGAAGTGGCAAATAAAGAAAAGAAAGTGCCGCTTTCCTGGATTACAGAAGATGGTCATGATGTGACCGAGGAGATGATGGCGTATCTTCGTCCGCTGATTCTTGGCGAACCGGCGATGCAGTATGAGAATGGAATTCCGGTTCACATTGAACTATATTAAACCGAAGGAAAAACGTGTAAGAAAAGCCGCCGCCGGGCGGCTTTTTTGTACGATGCGGAAAGAAAACAGGACTTTTTGAAAAAGGAAAGGCCGGGAAAAATCAAGTTTGACCTTCCATTTATAATAGGAAAAATCTGAAATTTTTCTGTCTATTTTCTGTCAAAAAGGTGAGAAAAAGTATTGAAAAAAAACGAAAAAACAGATATGATAGACTTGTATAAAATTTGTTTAAAATTTTATAATGAAAATAGAAAGATGGAGGTTTGAAGAATGAGTAACACAGCACAAAGTTTAGCGAGCACAAGAATCGCCTCTTTGCTGGATGAAAACAGCTTTGTGGAAATCGGCGGACAGGTTACTGCCAGAAGCACAGATTTCAACATGGCCGGCATGGAGACACCATCCGATGGTGTAATTACTGGTTACGGTGTGATCAACGGCAGCCTGGTATACGTATACAGCCAGGATGCGTCTGTGATGGGCGGTACCATCGGCGAAATGCATGCAAAAAAAATCGCGAGACTGTATGAGTTTGCACAGAAAACAGGTGCTCCGGTCATCGGACTGGTAGACTGTGCCGGTATGCGTCTGCAGGAGGCAACTGATGCTCTGAACGGTTTCGGCGAAATCTATATGGCGCAGGCAATGGCATCCGGCGTGATTCCACAGATCACAGCAGTATTTGGTACCTGCGGCGGCGGTATGGCACTCATCCCGGCTATGACAGACTTCACGTTCATGGAGTCTAAAAACGGAAAACTTTTCGTAAACTCCCCGAACGCACTGGACGGAAACCACGTATCCAAATGTGATACCGCATCCGCAGATTTCCAGGGCGAAGAAGCAGGTCTTGTTGACTTTGCTGGAACCGAGGAAGAAATCCTCGGACAGATCAGAAACCTGGTATCTATGCTTCCGGCAAACAACGAGGACGAAGCATACACCGAGTGCGAGGATGATCTGAACCGTGCATGTGCAGACCTTGCAAACTGCGCAGGCGATACCGGAATCCTTCTTTCCCAGCTCAGCGACAACGGCATCTATTTTGAGACCAAAGCCGCTTACGGAAAAGATGTTGTAACCGCATTCATCCAGTTAAACGGAGCAACCGTAGGAGCAGTTGCAAACCGCTCTGAAATCTACGGCGAGGACGGAACTGTAAAAGAGAAAATGGATGGAACCTTAAGCGCAAGAGGAGCCAAAAAAGCAGCAGATTTCGTAAACTTCTGCGATGCTTTCTGCATCCCGGTACTTACCATCACAAACGTAACCGGATTCAAGGCAACCAAATGCTCTGAGAGAACCATGGCTAAGAACGCAGCAGCCCTGACCGCAGCTTTCGCAAACGCAACCGTTCCGAAAGTAAACGTTGTTGTCGGCAAAGCATACGGAAGCGCATACGTTGTCATGAACAGCAAATCCATCGGAGCAGACATGGTATTTGCATGGCCGAACGCAGAAATCGGAATGATGGATGCAAAATCTGCAGCAAAGATCATGTACGAAGGATCTGACGCTGCTACCATCAACGAGAAAGCAGCTGAATATGCAACCCTTCAGAACAATGTAACTTCCGCAGCCAGAAGAGGCTATGTGGACACCATCATCGAGCCGGAAGACACCAGAAAATATGTTATCGGCGCATTCGAGATGCTGTATACCAAGAGAGAAGACAGACCGGACAGAAAACACGGAACAGTCTAAGGAAGGTGGCATACGATGAGAAAGAACTGGAAAAAATTAGTAAGTCTCGTCCTTACCGCAGCCTGCACCATGGTTGTGACCGTAGCTCCTGTTTTTGCGGATGCGGCATCTACACCGGCTTATTCACCGGTTGAGGCATCTACGGTAGATTCTCTGCTCTCCTCCAGTGTTCAGTGGGTAGGACAGAGCCTGATGACCTACAGCGATGACGATCTTGCCAATATGGAAGCTTCCGACCAGCAGTTCTATGCAAGAGCAGCTGAGGCATGGGAAGAGGCAAAGGCTGACCTCGGAGAGGTAAAAAGCCTGGAAGACGGTACTCTCGAAGTAGACGGAGATTTTGTAACCTGCACAATTCCGGGTGAATTTGAAAAAAATCCTGGTATTGTCCGCGTATTCTGGAACATCAGCACCGGAACACCGGTTCCGACCGACCTCACCATCACCGTTGAGGAGTCAAAGGGCGTTCTGATCGGCCAGGCCGGCATGAACACCATCATCGGAATCGGTACCGTATTTGTTATGCTGATTTTCCTGATTTTCGTTATTTCTTCGTTTGATTACATTTTGGGAGACAAGAAGAAGAAAAAAGCACCGGCAGCACCTGTACAGGAAGCACCGAAGGCTGTCGCAGCACCGGTTGTTGAAGAGACAGCACCGCAAGCAGACGATATGGAGCTGCAGGCTGTTATTACAGCTGCAATCGCCATGTATGAAGAAGATATGGCTTCTGCATCCGGAGATGCTTATGTTGCACGTCCGATCCGCAGAAAAGGCAAAAGAGCTTAAGGAGGAAATTTTCAATGAAAAACTACACCATTACCGTAAACGGAAATGTATATAACGTAACTGTAGAAGAAGGAACCACAGCAGGCGCAGCTCCAGTTGTCAGCGCAGCAAAAGCAGCTCCGGCACCAAAAGCAGCACCGGCAGCACCGAAAGCAGCAGCTCCGGCAGGCGCAGCAGGCAGCGTAGAGGTTACTGCTTCTGTACCTGGTAAAATCTGCAAAATCGAAGCAGCAGCAGGCACCGCTGTAAAAGCAGGAGATGCTGTTCTTGTACTGGAAGCCATGAAGATGGAAATCCCGGTTGTAGCACCGCAGGATGGCACAGTAGCAACCATCAATGTAGCAGTAGGCGATGCAGTAGAATCCGGTGACGTTCTTGCAACCATGAACTAATGCCCGTTGTAAGAAAAAACCGGAGGTGAAAAAATGATTACTGAAACTTTAAACAACCTGCTTCACCAGACGGCGTTTTTTAATCTGGACTGGGGCAATTACGTTATGATCGCAGTGGCTTGCTTCTTCTTGTATCTTGCGATTAAGCATGAATTTGAGCCGTTGCTTCTTGTACCGATCGCATTCGGTATGCTGCTTGTAAACATTTACCCGGACATCATGGCTGAGCCTTATACCGACGTACAGGGTCTTGAGCATGCGGGCGGTCTGTTCTACTATTTCTTTACTCTGGACGAGTGGAGTATCCTTCCATCCCTGATCTTCATGGGTGTAGGTGCGATGACAGACTTCGGTCCGCTGATTGCAAACCCGATCAGCTTCATCATGGGAGCTGCAGCACAGCTTGGTATCTATCTGGCGTACTTTTTCGCTATTTTCATGGGATTCAATGGAAGAGAGGCAGCAGCTATCTCCATCATCGGCGGTGCCGACGGCCCGACTTCTATCTTCCTTCTGAACAAGCTCGGACAGCAGCACCTGATGGGACCGATCGCAGTAGCAGCATATTCCTATATGTCACTTGTGCCGATCATCCAGCCGCCGGTCATGAAGCTTCTGACTACAGAAAAAGAGCGTAAAATCAAAATGGAGCAGCTTCGCTCCGTATCCAAACTTGAGAAGATTCTGTTCCCGATTGTCATTACAATCGTTGTCTGCATGATTCTTCCGTCTACCGCTCCGCTGGTAGGTATGCTGATGCTTGGTAACCTGTTCCGCGAGTGCGGCGTTGTAAAACAGCTTCAGGAGACAGCTTCCAACGCCATGATGTACATCGTTGTTATCCTTCTTGGTACTTCCGTTGGTGCATCCACAAGTGCGGAGGCATTCTTAAATGTCAGCACTTTAAAGATCGTTGCACTGGGTCTGATCGCATTCGTATTTGGTACTGCAGGCGGTGTCCTGTTAGGAAAAATACTGTGCAAGGCAACACATGGAAGAATCAACCCGTTGATTGGTTCTGCAGGTGTATCTGCGGTTCCGATGGCAGCCCGTGTATCCCAGAAGGTTGGCGCTGAGGCAGATCCGACGAACTTCCTGCTGATGCATGCGATGGGACCGAACGTAGCCGGTGTTATCGGTACAGCAGTAGCGGCCGGTACCTTCATGGCGATCTTTGGTGTATAACTTCTTAAGACAAACAAAAGTGAAAAACACTTCATTTAGGAGGATAGAAATGGCAGTAGAAAAGAAACCTGTCAAGATTATGGAAACTGTTCTGCGTGATGCACATCAGTCCCTGATCGCGACAAGAATGACAACAGAACAGATGCTTCCGATCATTGATAAAATGGATAAAATCGGATATCACGCAGTAGAGTGCTGGGGTGGCGCAACCTTTGATGCTTCCTTACGTTTCCTGCATGAAGATCCATGGATGAGACTGAGAAAACTTCGTGACGGATTTAAAAACACGAAACTGCAGATGCTGTTCCGCGGACAGAATATCCTGGGATATCGTCCGTACGCAGACGACGTAGTAGAGTATTTTGTACAGAAATCCATCGCAAACGGAATCGACATCATCCGTATTTTTGACTGTATGAACGATCTGCGCAACCTGCAGACCGCTGTCAGCGCAGCAAACAAAGAAAAAGGCCACGCACAGGTAGCACTTTCCTATACTTTAGGAGATGCTTACACCCTGGATTACTGGACCACCATGGCAAAGAGAATCGAAGAGATGGGTGCAGATTCCATCTGTATTAAAGATATGGCAGGCCTGCTCGTTCCGTACAAGGCAACTGAGCTGGTAACCGCGCTGAAAGAAGCAACCGATCTTCCGATTCAGCTGCACACCCACTATACTTCCGGTGTTGCATCCATGACGTACCTGAAAGCAGTAGAGGCTGGTGTTGATATCATCGATACCGCAATGTCTCCATTCGCTATGGGTACTTCACAGCCGGCAACTGAGGTTATGGTTGAAACCTTCAAAGGCACTCCATACGATACTGGTCTGGATCAGAACAAACTGGCTGAGATCGCAGATTACTTCCGTCCGATGAGAGACGAAGCGCTCGATACAGGCCTCTTAAATCCGAAGAACCTTGGCGTAAATATCAAGACTCTTCTGTATCAGGTACCGGGCGGTATGCTCTCCAACCTGACAAGCCAGTTAAAAGAGCAGCACGCAGAGGACAAATACTACGATGTACTCGAAGAAGTACCGCGCGTAAGAAAAGACCTCGGCGAGTGCCCGCTGGTTACTCCGTCTTCCCAGATCGTTGGTACCCAGGCTGTATTCAATGTCCTGATGGGCGAGCGTTACAAGATGGTAACGAAAGAGACAAAAGACGTTCTTGCCGGAAAATACGGTGCAACTGTAAAACCGTTCAATCCGGAAGTACAGAAGAAATGCATCGGCGATACCGAGCCGATCACCTGCCGCTACGCAGACCTGCTTGAGCCGGAGCTTCCGAAACTGGAGAAAGAGATCGAGCAGTGGAAACAGCAGGATGAGGATGTATTAACCTACGCTCTGTTCCCGCAGGTAGCTGTAGACTTCTTCAAATATCGTGAAGCGCAGCAGACAAAAGTAGATCCGGCAGCCGCTGACAAAAAAGACGGCGCATATCCGGTCTAAATAAAATCTGAGTAAAAAAAATCAGCCGGTGTTCTGTGTTCCCCGTAAAAAGGGAATGCAGAACACCGGCTTTCCTTTTCAGCTTTTCAGCCATTGCGCCAGTAATTTATTCGTGTTATAATTCAAAAGATCGAGGTGTGTCCGAAAAAGAATCAGGATGCCTCCAAAAGAAGAAATGTGGATGCCGAATGGCATTTGCAGATCGGAAAAACAAATCAGGAAGAAAATAACATGAAAAAAGAAAAAGAACAGTCTTCTTCAGAAGAGCAGAAGGCAGCGAACGAGAATCTCCTCATTCGTCTGAATCAAAATTACGGAAAGTTGAGCAAAGGACAGAAGAGGCTGGCAGATTTTATTACGGCGCATTATGACCAGGCCGTATCGATGACGGCAGCGCGCCTGGGACAGCAGGTCGGCGTCAGCGAATCGACAACGGTTCGCTTTGCGATGCAGCTTGGCTACGCGGGATATCCGGAGTTCCAGCGCGCACTGGAGGAGATGGTGATGAACCGTCTGAATTCGGTGCAGCGGATGCAGTTTACGTATGGCCGCGTGCCGCAGGGAGAAATTCTGGAGACCGTCCTGCAGTCGGACATTGAAAAAATCAAGATGACGCTGGAAGAAGTGGACCGGAGCGCCTTTGAGCGCGCTGCGGATACGATTCTTTCTGCGCGGACAATCTACATTGTCGGCATTCGGAGCTGCGCGCCGCTTGCGAGCTTTCTGGCGTTCTATCTCCATATGATTTTCCCGGATGTGCGCCAGGTACAGACAAACAGTTCCAGCGAGATTTTCGAGCAGATGATCCGCATCACGGAGGATGATGTGGTGATCGGCATCAGCTTCCCGCGGTATTCGATGCGTACGATGAAGGCACTGGAATTTGCGAACAGCCGCAAAGCGAAGGTAATTACGATCACAGACAGTGTGCATTCACCGATGAATGTTTATGCAGCCTGTACGCTGATTGCCAAGAGCGATATGGCATCGATCGTCGATTCTCTGGTGGCCCCTTTGAGTGTAATCAATGCGCTTGTCGTGGCGCTCTGCATGAAACGCCAGGCGGATGTGAAAAAGACACTTGAGAGCATGGAAAAACTGTGGGATGAGTACCAGGTTTACAGCAACGATGAAATCAACGGGCTGGACGATGCACGTCCCATGGGCGGAAAAAAGGCAGCTCTGCCGGTAAAGGAGAAAGCATGAGAAAAGCAGCAGTAATCGGCGGAGGCGCCGCCGGAATGATGACCGCCGTGCTTGCCGCCGGCGAAAAGACAGAGATTCATCTCTATGAAAAAAATGAAAAGCTGGGAAAGAAGCTGTTTATCACAGGAAAGGGCCGCTGCAATGTGACAAACGACTGCCCGACAGAAGAGTTCTTCACGAATGTGGTGACAAACCCGAAATTTCTGTACAGCTCCGCCTACAGCTTTGACAGCGCCCAGGTGCAGGAGTTTTTCGAAGCGGCAGGTGTCCGCTTAAAAGTGGAGCGCGGAAACCGTGTATTCCCGGAGTCAGATCACTCCTCGGATATTATCCGCGCGCTGGAGACGGAACTGAAACGGAAAAATGTGCAGGTGCATAAGAATACAAAAGTAAAAGAGCTTCTTTTCGAAGGAGACCGCGTGAAAGGAATCCGCCTGGAAAACGGGAAAGAGCTTTTTTACGATGATGTCGTTGTCGCAACCGGCGGTATGTCGTACCAGACGACGGGGTCGGATGGAGACGGCTACCGTTTCGCAGAAGAGGCAGGACTTGCCGTCACTCCGCTCCGCCCGGCGCTGGTTCCGCTGGAAACAGAGGAAGCGTACATCCGTGAGCTGCAGGGACTCTCCCTGAAAAATGTGACGATGACGATTAAAAACGGCAAAAAGACGCTGTTCGATGGATTCGGCGAGATGCTGTTTACACATTTCGGAATTTCCGGCCCGCTGGGGCTTTCTGCGAGCTCCTACATCGGAAAAGCACTGGAACAGCAGCCGCTGAAAGGATATCTGAACCTGAAGCCGGCACTCACGGAAGAACAGCTGGATGCGCGGATCCTGCGTGAATTTGAGGAAAACCGGAACAAACAGTTCCGCAACGTGATCAACAGTCTGTTCCCGGCGAAACTGCTTCCGGTGATGCTCTCTCTTGGCGGGATCGACCCGTACAAACAGGTCAATGCCGTATCGAAAGCGGAGCGTCAGCACTTTGAAGAGCTGATCACGCATTTCCCGTTTACAGTAACCGGAACACGGGGTTTCCGTGAAGCAATTATCACACAGGGTGGTGTTTCCGTGAAAGAGATCCGTCCGGGCACGATGGAGGCAAAGAAAAAAGAAGGTCTGTACTTCGTAGGAGAAGTGCTCGATCTCGATGCACTGACCGGCGGCTTCAATCTGCAGATTGCCTGGGTAAGTGCCCATGCTGCAGCCGAAGAGATCCGGGCAAAGGAAGAACAGGAATAAAATATGGATCACAGATTTTAGAATTTTCAGGAGGAAGAGAGAAGATGAGATTTAATCTTGCAATTGACGGACCGGCAGGCGCTGGCAAAAGTACAATCGCAAAACGTGTGGCAAAGGAGCTTTCGTTTGTCTACGTTGATACAGGAGCAATGTACCGTGCCATGGGCATCTATTTTTCAGATCTTGGCATTGCACCGGAAGAGCAGGAAAAAATTGAGGCAGCCTGCAAAGATGTGAAAATTTCCATTTCCTACGAAAACGGAGAGCAGCAGGTTTATTTAAACGGCGTCAATGTCACCGGAAGACTGCGCACCGAGGAGGCTGGAAAGATGGCATCCGCGACAAGCGCCTATCTGGAAGTACGGAAAAAACTCGTGGAGCTGCAGCAGGAGATGGCGGAGAATACGGATCTTGTGATGGACGGCCGCGATATCGGAACTGCCGTTCTGCCGAACGCACCGTTGAAAGTCTATCTGACAGCAAGTGCCCATGTCCGCGCACTGCGCCGCTGGAAAGAGCTGACCGAAAAGGGACAGACAGCCGATCTTGCGAAAATCGAGGAAGATATCAATGAGCGTGATTATCAGGACATGCACAGAGAGCATTCCCCGCTGGTACAGGCAGAAGACGCCGTACTCGTTGACAGCTCTGAAATGACGATCGATGAGGTTGTGGAAAAGATCTTAAGCCTTGCCCGCGAGCGTATGTAAACGCGGCAGAGAAAAGAGGAGAAGAAAAACAGATGGAAGTAACTGTTGCAAAAAGTGCAGGCTTCTGCTTCGGCGTCAAACGGGCGGTCGATACGGTATACCGTGAAATTGAGAGCGGTGAAAAGCCGGTCTACACCTTCGGGCCGATTATTCACAACGAACAGGTTGTGGAGGATCTCGAAAACCGCGGCGTGCAGGTGATCCATTCGGAAGATGAACTAGAGGGGCTTTCCGGCGGAACCGTTGTGATCAGGTCGCATGGCGTGTCGCGGGATGTCTGTGAAAAGATCGAAGCGCGCGGCATGAAGATTGTAGATGCGACGTGCCCGTTTGTCAAGAAGATCCACCGGATTGTGGACGAGGAGGGCAGAAAAGGCCGCCACGTCGTCATCATCGGAAGCGCGGATCATCCGGAGGTACAGGGCATCATGGGATGGGCGAGCGGCCCGGTTACCGTGATGCATACCGCCGAAGAAGCGGAAAGTTTTGTGCCCGAAAATGGAAAACCAATATCTATTGTGGCACAGACGACATTTAATTACAACAAATTTAAAGATTTAGTTGAAATTTTTTTGAAAAAGAGTTATGATAGTACTGTTTTAAAGACTATCTGCAACGCTACCGAGGAAAGACAGACGGAAGCGAGAGCAATTGCCAGGAAGGTTGATGCCATGTTTGTCGTGGGAGGCAGACATAGTTCAAACACGCAAAAGCTGTATGAGATATGTAAAGAAGAATGTAAAAATACTTACTTTATAGAGACACTCGTTGATTTGGAATCTAAGCCTTTTCAATCATTTGGTCGCGTAGGTATTACAGCTGGGGCATCCACCCCGAATAAAATAATTGAGGAGGTTCAAAAAATGTCAGAAATGAGTTTTGAACAAATGCTGGATGAATCATTTAAAACAATCAGAAACGGAGAAGTCGTTGAGGGTACTGTAATCGATGTCAAAGACGATCAGATTATCCTGAATATCGGATACAAAGCCGATGGTATTCTTACCAAAAACGAATATTCCAACGATTCTTCCATCGATCTTCACACCGTTGCACAGCCAGGTGACAAAATGGAAGTCAAAGTTCTGAAAGTAAATGATGGAGAGGGACAGGTCCTTCTTACTTACAAGAGACTTGCTGCTGAAAAAGGCAACAAGAGACTCGAGGAAGCATTCGAGAATCATGAAGTTCTGAAAGCAAAAGTAACACAGGTACTGAACGGAGGATTATCCGTAGTTGTTGAGGAGACCAGAGTATTCATTCCGGCCAGCCTTGTATCTGATGTATATGAAAAAGATCTGTCTAAATATGCAGATCAGGAAATTGAATTCGTTATTACCGAGTTCAACCCGAGAAGAAGACGCATCATCGGTGACCGCAAACAGCTCATCGTTGCTGAGAAGAAGAAACTGCAGGAAGAACTGTTCGCACGCATTGCAGTTGGCGATGTTGTAGAGGGAACTGTTAAGAATGTTACCGATTTCGGCGCATTCATCGATCTGGGCGGAGCTGACGGACTGCTTCACATCTCTGAGATGTCCTGGGGCCGCGTAGAGAACCCGAAAAAAGTATTCAAAGTTGGTGAGACTGTAAAAGTTCTGATCAAAGACATCAACGGCGACAAGATCGCTCTTTCCTTAAAATTCCCGGAAGAGAATCCGTGGCTGAACGCTGCTGACAAATACGCTGTAGGCAACGTAGTAGAAGGCTGTGTTGCCCGTATGACTGACTTTGGTGCATTCGTTGAGCTTGAGCCGGGCGTAGATGCTCTGCTTCATGTTTCCCAGATCTCCAGAGAGCACGTTGAGAAACCGTCTGATGCACTGAAAATCGGACAGGAAATCACTGCAAAAGTAGTTGATTTCAACGAGGAAGACAAAAAAATCTCTCTGAGCATGAAAGCTCTGGAAAACGAAGAGCCAGTAGAAGAGTAAGAATAATTTAACTTGCAGGTGCTGCAGTTGGATGATTAGAATGCCGTAGACAACCGGGTTTCCTGAACAGACAGGAAACCTGTTGCCTGCGGTATTTTCTTATCATCCTGTTTTTGGCACCAGAAAAGAAAAAGGGGATGAAAGTTTATGTGGGAGACGAAGATTCTGGGTGTGGATCTGTACCACGTTCTAGCATGGTTCTGGCTGTACAGCTTCTGCGGATGGATATGGGAGAGTTCCTATGTATCGATCCGGCAGAAAAAACTGGTCAACCGCGGTTTTGTCAATGGTCCGCTGCTGACACTGTACGGCACCGGCGCTGTTATGGTATACTTGATCCTGCGCCCGTTTGAAGCGAACGTCTGGGCACTGTATTTCGGAGGTGTCATTGTAGCGACGGTTCTGGAATATGTAACCGGCGTGCTGATGGAGACCATTTTTCATGCGCACTGGTGGGACTACAGCAATCAGAAGTTTAATTTTCAGGGAAAGATCTGCCTCAGCAGTTCGATTGCCTGGGGATTCTTTACACTGGGGCTGTTCTATATTCTGCAGCCGATTGCCGTGAAAGTAGTGAATCTTGTTTCGGATACTACAGGAGAGATCATTGTTTCCGTTGTTACCGTCTGCTATCTGGTAGATTTTGGATTTTCCGCAGCCGCAGCATTCCAGCTGGGACAGAAGATGCGCAGTCTGGAGAAAACGTGGGGAGAATTTATGAAATATCTGCAGAAATCCCGCTTTAACCAGCTTGCCGAGGAGATGAATGCGAAAGTACAGCAGTATCGTGCAGAGTATTCCAGAGATAAGATGAAAGAATATCTGGCCGAGAAACGCCAGACACTGTCTGAGGCAATGGAGCAGATGCAGAAGCTGGAGAAGGAGCGGAAAGAAGCCGAGGGAAGAAGAAATCCGCTTTCCGAGTCGAAGAACCGCCTGATGGAGTTCGGAGCAGAGCAGAAGGAACGCCTGACCGAGTTCGGAGCAGAGCAGAAAGAACGGTTTGCGGCACTTGGATTTGATGTGCGCAGCGATAAGATGCCGGATCTTAAAGAGCTGCTGGAGCGCTTTGACCAGATGACAAAACCGCAGCTTCCGACCAACTGGCTGATGCGCCTGACAACGAAACGTTATCTGCGCGCCTATCCGCATCTGCAGGGAACGCATCATGCTTCTCTGAAAAAGGAAGAAAAAAAGGTAGAAGAGAAAGAAGAGAAAAAATAAAGGACTGCTTGGAAAGGACAGTCCCGGAAAAACGGCCGTGCATGCAAAAACGTGTACGGCTGTTTTATTTTCTGGTTTTGCTATTGTCTTTGAAAAAGAGCTGAAGCTCGGAACAGAGATACTCTTTCAGGAGATTTTCCTGCGAAAGAAAGGCATCGGACCACTCAAAATAGTAAGGGCGGCTTTTGAAATCCTCGCGGAAGGCCGGGGTGAAAAACTCTTTCTGCTGCGGAAGAAATGTACCGGTCCGCCGCTGATAGCAGTTGGCAGCCTTTGCTTTCTGACGGTGTTCCGGATCGACAAACGCGCCAACGCTCTTGTGAACAGCCTGATCCTCCAGCGGAAGATAATAGTAATTCTTATAGTCCGGGAAGAAATATTTCAGCTCCGCCGTATGCGTCTGCAGGGAGAGAGAAACCCGTGAACCAAAGGCTGTAAGAGAACCATCCGCGCAGACACGGGAGAGGAAAACCGGAACTTCCCGCTCGGGCTGCAGTGAAACTTCCAGTGTCTGTCCGGTAAAACGACACGACTGGACAGAAAAATCGCCGTGAAACAGGGCAGGAAGCGCGAGCAGTTCCAGAACAGAACCCATGCCGAGGACATCCTCATAATTGTGAAGGAAAAGCAGTTCCAGTTTCTTTTCATCCAGTGTCTGAAGATAGTCGTGGTAAACAGAAATCAACTGTTTTCCGTTAAGTTGATCCTTCCGTGGGAATGAGAGATACTGTTCCACATTTTTCTGTTTCATTGAAGAAAGTCCCAGGATTGACTGAAACGGGCGGAGTGCCTGATAAAGATCCAGGGATGCGATTGACGAAAGCGGATCTTCCATCTGATAAAACAGTGCTTTGTGTGTGAGGTAAGGAAGATCAAATGTCGTTCCATTAAAATGCACCAGCTGCTTCACGTCGGAAAGAAACGTGAAAAAAGAGACAAGCATCTCTTTTTCTTCGGTCGGTCGATCAAGAAACCACTGGCGCAGTGTGAAAGCATCCGCGGCCGGGTCAAAGAACAGCGCACCAATCAGATAGAGATGCGAGGTACGCCAGGAAAGGCCGGTCGTCTCAATATCGAAAAAGACATCGCCGTTTCTCAGATACATCTGAAGATTGGCAGAGAGAGCAGCGGGGGTAGAATCTATGATCTGCATAAGGTTTTTTGTCTCCTTTGAAAAACTTTTTTGAATCTAAAGATATTATAAGACGAAAAAATCTGACATGCAAGAAAGACAGCGACTAATCGTTGCGTGATGAGAAAAGTTCTGCTATAATAGAATGTGCGTTCGCTTTCGAAAAAAGAAAACGGCGCTTTGGAGGAAAAACATGATTGCATTTATCAAAGGAACTGTAGATTCTCTTTCGGAAGGAAAAATGATTCTCGAAAGCCATGGAATCGGCTATGAGCTGAATATTCCAGCGAGTATGTTCGACGCAGGCATCCGGGAGGGAGAAGAGTTAAAGATATATACCCATATGAGTGTGCGGGAAGACGGAATTTCCCTATTCGGCTTTCTGTCCCGTGAAGATCTTGAAATATACCGTATGCTGATCGGCGTAAGCGGCATCGGACCAAAAGCGGCGCTTGCGGTGCTGTCCACGCTTACTGCAGACAATCTGCGCTTTGCCGTCCTCTCGGAAGATGTCCAGGCGATTGCCAAAACACCGGGCATCGGAAAGAAGACCGCGCAGAAGCTGATTCTGGAATTAAAAGACAAATTCGACCTGCAGGAAGCGTTCGAGCAGAAGCTGGCAGGAAATCAGGCGGCTGCGGCGGTACGGCAGACAGGCGAACCGGATGCCTTCCAGGATGCGGTACAGGCGCTGACTGCGCTTGGCTACTCCGGAACGGAAGCACTGCAGGCAGTAAAGAAAGTCGAAATCACCGAAGGCATGGACAGCGAGGCTGTGCTGAAAGCGGCATTGAAGCATATGTTTTAGCAGATGGTCCTAAATTGTGGAAGAAGGAAACCTTATAACGATGGAAAGAAGAATTATCACAACTGACGTTCTCGAGGAGGACGTGAAAATCGAAGGTTCGCTCCGTCCCCAGCACCTGGACGACTACATCGGACAGGAAAAGACGAAAAAGAACCTGAAAGTATATATTGAAGCAGCAAAACAGCGAAGTGATGTTCTCGATCATGTGCTGTTTTACGGCCCTCCGGGACTTGGAAAAACAACGCTGGCGGGCATCATTGCAAATGAGATGGGAACCCATATGAAGGTAACGAGCGGCCCGGCGATCGAAAAACCGGGTGAGATGGCAGCGATCCTCAACAATCTGCAGGAGGGCGACGTCCTGTTTGTTGATGAGATCCACCGCCTGAACCGCCAGGTCGAGGAGGTTCTTTACCCAGCGATGGAGGATTTTGCGATTGATATCATGATCGGAAAAGGCTCTTCGGCGCGCTCGATCCGCCTGGATCTGCCGAAGTTTACGCTGGTCGGCGCAACAACGCGTGCAGGTCTTTTGACTGCTCCGCTCCGCGATCGGTTCGGTGTCATCCACCATCTGGAATTTTACACGGAGGAAGAATTGGCCAACATTATCCTGCACTCCTCAAAAGTACTGAATGTGGAGGTGGATCCACAGGGAGCGCTTGAGATGGCACGCCGTTCCAGGGGAACACCGCGCCTGGCAAACCGGATTTTAAAGCGTGTCCGCGACTTTGCCCAGGTGAAATACGATGGAAGAATCACAAAAGAGGTCGCATCGTTTGCTCTCGATCTGCTGGAAGTAGACCGTTACGGACTGGATCAGACTGACCGGCTGCTTCTTACCACCATTATGGAAAAGTTCCAGGGCGGTCCGGTGGGACTCGATACCCTGGCAGCATCGATTGGAGAAGATGCCGGCACCATCGAGGATGTCTACGAGCCGTTCCTGATCAAATCCGGATTTATCAACCGCACTCCGCGCGGAAGAGTGGCAACGGAATTTACCTGGCACCACCTGGGGCTGGAGGCACCGCGTAAGATCGAAGAGTAAAAGCCCTGAATCTTTCATTTCCTGTCGCTTTTTGCAGAAAAAGGTTGTTTTTCTTCCATTTTCGGTATATGATAGGTTATATTAGCCGGGAGTTTGGTCCGGTTAAATTCAGTGGAGGAAAAGCAAAAGAATGGCTGTAAAAAATACAACACAGGTTTTAATAGATGGAAAAATTATCACACTGGGAGGCTATGAGAGCCCGGAATATCTGCAGAAAGTAGCTGCTTATCTGAATCAGAAGATCAGCGAACTTTCCCAGTCAGCCGGATACAACCGCCTGTCGGTGGATACGAAGCACACACTGCTTGCACTGAACATTGCAGACGACTATTTCAAAGCAAAAAGCCAGGTAGATACCCTCGAAGAGGATATGGAAGCCAAAGACCGGGAAACCTACGATATGAAGCACGATCTGATTGCAGCGGAAATCCAGGCCGGCGATCTGAAAAAAGAGCTGGAAGAGAAACGAATCGAGCTGGAACATGTGCGCGGCGAGATGGAAGAACTGCAGCGGCAGCTTGATAAGGCAAATAAGGATCTGGAAGATTTATTAAAAGCGTAAAAGAAGGAAAAACGGGGGATTGCGGAACAGGTAATCGCCCGTTTTTAGGAGATAAAGATGAAGACAGAATTATTAGCACCAGCCGGTTCGATGGAAGCGTTAAAAGCAGCGGTTTCCGCCGGTGCGGATGCCGTCTATCTCGGCGGAGCCGCATTCGGCGCAAGAGCGTATGCAAAAAATCTGGATGAGCAGGAGATTCTCTCAGCCATCGATTACGTCCATCTGCGGAACCGGAAACTGTATCTGACGGTCAACACCCTCTTAAAAGAGGAGGAACTGGAAGAGAAACTGTATCCGTATCTGCGTCCGTACTATGAGCAGGGACTGGATGCCGTGATTGTCCAGGATATGGGCGTTTTAAAGGCGGTCCGCTCCTGGTTCCCGGATCTCGACATTCATGCGAGCACACAGATGACAGTGACAGGATCTGCGGGAGCGCGTTTCCTGGAGAGCCTTGGCGCAACGCGTGTGGTACCGGCCCGTGAGCTTTCGTTTGCGGAGATCCAGAAAATCCACCGGACGACCAACCTTGAAATTGAATGCTTCGTCCACGGGGCGCTCTGCTACTGCTATTCGGGACAGTGCCTTTTTTCCAGCCTGATCGGCGGAAGAAGCGGAAACCGCGGAAGATGCGCGCAGCCGTGCCGTCTGCCGTACGAAGCGTACGATAAAGACAACCACCGCATGGGGGAGCCGGGCGACCGCTATCCGTTAAGCCCGAAGGATATGTGTACGGTAGAACTGCTGCCGGAGATTGTAAAATCCGGGATTATGTCCCTCAAAATCGAAGGCAGAATGAAAAAGCCGGAGTATACAGCGGGCGTTGTCAGCATTTACCGCAAATACCTCGATCTGTACGAGAAAAAGCCGTCTCGTTTCCACGTTCTGCCGGAGGACATGAAAAAGCTGTATGAGCTGTATAACCGTGACGGTTTCAACAAAAGCTATTATACCGTAAGAAACGGACGCGATATGATGGCGCTGAAGAACGAAAAAGAGCAGGAAAATAAAAAGAAACAGCGCAGAAATGAGCAGCTCTTTTATGAGATCCAGAGAGATTATATCGAGACTGAGGCAAAAGAGCCGATTTCCGGCTTTCTGACCCTGTATCCGGGCCAGCCGGCGTTCTTAAGTGCAGAAAGCGGAAAATACAGCGTAACAGCAGAGGCGGGCATGGTAGAACCGGCAAAGAAGCAGCCGCTGACCGCGGAACGCGTAAAAACACAGCTGGAAAAGACAGGCGAGACACCATTCTATTTCAAAGAACTCGATGTCTGTATGGATGACAACTGTTTCGTGCCGATGCAGACGTTAAACGAGCTGCGGAGAGGCGTTTCAGACCAGCTGGTGAAAGAGATGACAGAGCCATACCGCAGAAAAGCAGCGGAAAAGCCGGAACAGGAAGCAAAAGCATCTGGAAAACCGGACCAGGAGAGCAGGGCAGAAAAGAAAATGGAGCTGACCGCATCTGCCGAGACGAGAGCCCAGTGGAATGCACTGCTCGAGATTCCGGAGATCACGACGATCTACGCCGGCATGGGATGCTTCAAACGGGAAATCTTCGAAGAGCAGGCGGAAAAAGGCATCCTGCAGGCGAAAGAACTGGGAAAACAGGTTTATCTGATGCTGCCGCACGTTGTACGTGAAGGCGATCTGAAGGAATACCGCGACATGTTCCGCTGTCTGAAGGAGATCGGTCTTGGCGGTTTCCTGATCCGCAATCTCGAAAGCTTTTCGTTTTTGAAAGAGATGGGAATGGAAAAGGATATCCGGCTCGATTACAGTGTTTACACGTACAACAGCCGTGCGCAGGCATTCTGGCAGGAGCAGGGCGTGCAGCGTGATACCGTTCCGTATGAGCTGAACGAACGGGAAATCGGAAAACGTGACAATACGAACAGCGAAATGGTGGTCTACGGCTACCTTCCGATGATGGTTTCCGCCCAGTGTGTCCAGAAGAACCTGAACGGCTGCAATCACAGTTATTCTCTGGTACGCTTAAAAGACCGGATGGGAAAATACTTCCCGGTGAAGAGTTACTGCACCTCGTGCTACAGTGTGATCTACAACAGCCTTCCGCTCGGCCTGGTAAAAGAAGCCGATGAGATCCGGTCCATGCATCCGGCTGCGGTGCGGCTGAATTTTACCATCGAGACACTGGAGGAGACAAAAGAAATCGCCGCTGCGTTTGCTGGAACGTACTGTAAAGGAATCGCAGTTCCGGCCGAACGGGAATATACCAAAGGCCATTTCCGCCGGAAAGTAGAGTAAACGGTGAGAAAAAATAAGGGGAATTTATGGAAAATACCATTGTTCAGTTATCAAAATATGTGATTACCTTCCTCATGATCTGTTTTACCGTGCAGTCGTTTGCTGCACTCAAAGAGCGGGATGAGGATGAGCGCCATTACATTCTGATGCGGCAGATCATCATGATCATTCTGATGAATTTCATCTGTTTTTTCGTGATGTTCCTGCAGGAAGGCGAAGTATCAACGATTCAGATGTTTCTGCTCACGATGGCGTATATCCTGGGCGTACAGATCCTGTACCGCCTGATTTACCGGAAGGCATCGATGATCCTGGTAAACAACATGTGTATGCTGCTCTCGATCAGCATGATTATTCTGACGAGACTGAGCGTGTCAAAGGCGATGTCCCAGTACAAAATTCTGGCGGCATCCACACTGCTCTGCTTCATCATTCCGGTCATTGTCCGAAAGGGCAAGTTTCTGAAAAATCTGACCTGGATTTACGCTGTGCTCGGAATTGCCATGCTTTCCGTCGTTATGGTGCTTGGCTTTACTTCCGGCGGTGCGAAGCTGTCGATCGAAATCCACGGCATTACGTTCCAGCTCTCCGAGATTGCCAAGATCACACTCGTGTTCTTTATGGCAGGCATGCTGCGCGAGGATAATTCCTTTGGAAACGTTGTGAAAGCAACGGTCGTTGCGGCAGTTCATGTGCTGATCCTTGTTGCATCCACCGACCTTGGAACTGCGTTCGTCTTCTTTATGGCGTACGTGGTTGTAATCTATGTGGCAACGAGAAAAGCCAGATATCCGCTTTTGGGACTTGCGGGAATGAGTGCCGCCTGCGTTGTGGCGTATTTCCTGTTTTCCCATGTACGGAACCGTGTGGCACTCTGGCAGGATCCGATCGGAAACTGGGATATCAGCAGCCAGTTAGCACAGGGACTCTTCGGCATGTGCTCCGGCGGATGGTTCGGAACCGGCCTTTTCGAGGGACGGCCTGACATTATCCCGGTTGCAACGAAAGACTTTATTTTCTGTGCGATCTGTGAGGAGATGGGCATTATCTTCGGAATCTGCCTGATTCTGCTGTGCATGTCCACATTCCTTCTGATTATCAATATTTCCATGAAGATGAGCAAACGGTTCTACAAACTGATTGCCATGGGTCTTGGAACGGAATATGCGACACAGGTGTTCCTCACCATCGGAGGAACCATTAAATTTATTCCTATGACAGGTATCACGCTGCCGCTGGTCAGCTATGGAGGAAGCTCTATGTTCTCCACGGTGCTGATGCTGTCGATCATTCAGGGATTGTACATCTTAAGGGAAGACGAAGGTGAGGAGCTTGAGAAAAGACAAAACAAGAAGAAACGAAACCAGCAGAAAAACGACCCAGGCGCCAAGAAAAAACGACGCCCGGACGAAGAGACCGAAAGACGAAAGAAGAGCGGCAGCCGGAACGACGGACAGGGAACCCGCCAGAAGTACCGCGAGCAGCCGGATGAATTCGAACGGCGGATCGAAGAGCAGACCGAGAACAGCCTCCACTGGTAAGGCGGCAAACAACGGCGCAGGGCCGTATCTGATCGTTTCGTTCCTGTTCGTGGCCATGTTTCTTGGGCTGATCGCGTATCTCGTTTACTTTAATGTCGTGCGGAAAGAAGAATTTCTGAATAGTTCTTACAATACGAGACAGAATAACTATGCAGAGCGCGTGATCCGCGGAACAATCTATTCTGCGGACGGCCAGGAACTGGCAAAGACGACGACAGATGAAAACGGGGATGAGGTAAGAACGTATCCGTTCGGCAGCCTGTTTGCGCAGGTGGTTGGCTACACGGGAAAAGGAAACAGCGGCCTCGAATCTTCCTACAACTATATGCTGATGGAGTCCCATACAAGTAAGTTAAAGCAGGTAAAGAATGAATTCAGCGATGCGAAGAACCCGGGAGACAGTCTCTATACAACGCTGAATACAACACTCCAGCAGGCCGCGGCCGATGCACTGGACGGATACCGCGGTGCAGTTGTCGTGCTGGAGGCAAAAACAGGCCGTGTACTTGCCAATGTGAGCAATCCGGTTTTTAATCCTAATACGATTGATGAGGACTGGGAGGCACTGAACGCAGACGATGAGAGCGGCGTGTTTCTGAACCGCGGTCTGCAGGGAAGATATCCGCCGGGATCTACGTTCAAGATTGTTACTTCGCTTGCGTATCTCCGTCAGAACGGCACACTGGACGGTTTTTCGTTCGACTGTGACGGTGAGCTGACAGCAGGAAACTATACGATTCACTGCTCCGGCGGTGAAGTGCATGGACCGGAAGATTTTGCAGGTGCGTTTGCACATTCGTGCAACTCTGCCTTTGCACAGATTGGCCTTGGGCTGGATAAAGATGCCTTCCGCTCGCTGGCGGATTCCCTGTATCTGAACAGCCGTCTGGATCTGGAGCTTCCGACCAGCAAAAGTTCTTTCGACCTTGATTCGACAACGGCGGATGCTCTTGTGATGCAGACCTCCATTGGCCAGGGCGATACGCTGGTAACACCGATGGAGATGGCACTGATCGCCTCCGCGGTTGCAAATGATGGAGAAATGATCAAACCGCGTTATGTGGACAACATTGTGTCTGCGGGCGGACAGGCAGTCAAAACCTTTTACAAAGAGTCTCTTGGCACGGTAATGTCCGAGAGCGAAGCCAATACGCTGACAGAGCTGATGAAAGGCGTTGTCCAGAGCGGAACTGCAGTTTCACTTTCGGATCTGCCGTACAATATCGCCGGTAAAACAGGAACCGCAGAACACGGAAGCGACGGAGAGACACCGCATTCCTGGTTTGTCGGATTCTCCAATGCGGATGATCCTGATATTGTCATTGCTGTTGTGGCAGAAAACGGCGGATATTCGAGTGAAGTCGCTGTACCGATTGCAAGACAGGTAATTGAAGCATATTATGCACAGCAGTAAACGATGAAAAAAACGCGTTCGAACCGGAAAGGATGGGTTCGGGCGCGTTTTCTGAATTTTTAGAAAAATGTTAGAAAAAGGATGCGGTTTTAAGGTTGCGCGGGGGCGGGAAAAGAGGTATACTTTTTAACAGAAGATCTGGCGGCAAGCGGGAAGAAAAGAGCTGTCAGGGAATGGAAAAAGCCAGAAGGAGCTTAAAACGTATGATCGAAGCAGTAAGCTGCGGAGGTATCGTAATCTACCGTGGAAAAATATTGACGCTTTACAAAAGCTACCGCAACAAATATGAAGGCTGGGTTCTGCCGAAAGGAACCGTTGAGCCGGGAGAAACCCATGAACAGACTGCTGTCCGCGAGGTATATGAGGAGTCCGGCGTACACGGCACCATCATCAAGTACGTGGGAAAAAGCCAGTACAGCTTCAGCATTCCGGAGGACACCGTGGAAAAAGAGGTGCACTGGTATCTGATGGTCTCATCCGGCTACTACAGCCGTCCACAGAGAGAAGAATACTTTGTGGATTCGGGCTATTACAAGTATCACGAAGCATATCATCTGCTGAAGTTTTCCAATGAACGGCAGATTCTGGAAAAGGCCTATCAGGAGTATCTGGAACTGAAGAGAGCAAATTTATGGAAGGTTCAGCCACAGGCTCAGGGAAAATATGGTAAACTGGTATAAAAATCTGTACGTCGGGGATACTGCAAAAAAGAAACAGAAAAAATGGATGCGCCGGATTGAGAACAAAAAAGCAGTTCCGGGAGTCTGGCTCCTCACACTGCCTTCCAATCAGCAGAACAATCTGGATGTAATTCCGGCGGATCTGCTTTTGCAGCCGGCCGTGCGGAGAAACTGTCCGATGATTGTCGGACTTGCCGTGTCGCGCGAGGAAGCTTTTGAGCTTGTGGAGGCGATCGCATTGGAAACTTATCGGGAAACCGGAGAAGTAAAAATCCGGGAATGGCTGCTGAACCGGATTGAGGGATGTGAATGATACATATACTATTCATGATTTTGAAGGCACTGGGGATTTTACTCCTTGTTTTACTGTTTCTCGTGCTTCTTATCGTCTGCACCGTCCTGTTTCTTCCTTTTTGCTACCGGGCGCAGGTTCTGAAAGAAGAAGAGGGATTTGCCTGCGTAAAAGCGAGCGGAAGAGTATCGTGGCTTTTCGGAGCTGTCGCGCTGACGGCCTCGTATGAGGAACAGAAGCCGGAGGCGCAGATTCTGCTTTTCGGGGCATCACTGGAAACATGGAAACGGCGGCTGAAAAAGATCCGCCGGGGAGAAGCGTCCGTGCCCCGGACGGAGGAAAATGAGACAGAAAATGCGCCGGAAGCAGAAAAAACAGCAGAGCAGAAAGCACCGGACCAGAAAGAAAAGCAGCAGAAGGTGACAGCACAGAAGGAGCAGCCAGAGCAAGAGCAGGAACCGGATGCGCCGAAAAAAAGCATTCTGGAACGGTTTTTCGGAAGGATCGAATATCTTCCGGAAAAACTGCTGAATCTTGCCAGCCGTCTGCTGCAGACAGCTTTCCGGCTGTTGGAACTTCCGTTCCGTCTGCTTGAAAAACTGGAGCAGAAAATCCAGGCAGGCAGACGGTTAAAAAGAAAGTGGGAGAGTGTGAAAAAATTCTTCCGTTCGAAGATGTTCCGTGAGGCGCTGCTCCATGCAAAGAAAGAAGTGCTTTATTTCCTGAAGAAAGCAGCACCGAAAAAAGTAACCGGCACAGTCCGGTTCGGATTTAACGATCCGGCACTGACCGGAGAGACACTCGGCATTCTGGGTATGATTTATGGAAAACTGCCGAAAGACCTTTCCATCCAGCCGGATTTCGAACAGGAAATTCTCCAGGGCGATGTCCGGATGAAAGGAAGTTTTCAGGCTGTGACAGCAGCCGGCATTGCACTTCGATTATTCCGGGATCAGAATCTTCGGAAAACCATACGACATTTCAAACACAAGGAGGCCTAAAAGATGGCAGAAAAGGACAACACATTTCAGAATACCGTAGAAGCACTGTTCCGCGGAATGGACAGTTTTATCACAACAAAGACGGTCGTAGGTGAGGCGATCCACATTGAGGATACGATTCTTCTGCCGCTGGTAGACGTTTCCTTCGGCGTGGGAGCGGGTGCATTCGCAGAAAATGCAAAGAACAATGCAGGAGGCGGTATGGGCGGAAAAATTTCTCCGAGCGCCGTTCTTGTCATCAGCAAAAACGGAACGCGTCTGGTCAACATCAAAAACCAGGATGCTGTCACCAAAATCATTGACATGGCTCCGGATCTGATCAGCCGCTTTACCGGCAAAAAGGAAGAGGACGGGTATACCGCAGAGAAAGTAGAGCATATAATAAACCAAGAGGCGGATAAGGAGTAAGCTCGTTTGTGCAGAATTTTAGGTTTTCTGCTGTTTTGGATGGGGGTCGGGCTTCTCATCAGCCTGATGATCCGTAGCTCATTTCTTACGGTTCTTGCGGCCGCTCTGCTGCTGTGCGTGGGATATCATCTGTTCTGCAATACAGGGGAATAGTGAAAGATGCACAAAAAGATCGGAAATGAACTGGCTGATTTGTACAGAGAAATACTTGCAAAATGAAGAAAGCTGCGCTATAATAAGTCCATCTTAAATGAATCAGCCAACTATACTAATATCATAGATCAAGACGAGGGCGTCTTACCAGAACGAAAGTTTCGGTAGGATGCTCTTTTTCTTTTGCTAAGCATATGGATCGTTGGCAGGTTCAGCTTAAGAGACCACGCTATTTTTTTCTCCCTTTTAAAATATAAAAAATAGAGCACAACAGGGCATAAGCGAAAACGTATGTCCTGTTTGCTCTTCCCAGAACTTTTTTTAAAATCTTAATTCTTTTTGAACAGCAAAAAAGCCTTCCCGGACTGGAAAGGCCTTTTAACCATTCAACTTATGCACGCTCTACTTTTCCGGATCTTAAGCAGGAAGTACATACGTACATTTTCTGCGGTACACCGTCAACTTTAACTTTGACAGATTTTACGTTAGATTTCCACATTTTATTGCTTCTTCTATGTGAATGACTTACGTTGTTTCCGAAATGAGCACCCTTCTCACAAATTGCACACTTTGCCATGATTGCACCTCCTTGACATACGTACTTGAGTCAAAACGCATTTTAGACTCACAACATAAGTCATTCTAACAGATCTATACCGGTTTTGCAAGTAAAAAATGAAAAAATTATATGAATTTTGAAGGTTTTTCATTTTAAACTTTCTTTTTTGCGGAAAAGCGGTTATAATGTATCGTAGAGTGGAGTCAGTTATTCCTGTCTCCATGTGTTTTGAATAGTATGATGGAATTGGAGGATACAAGGCATGAAAGGTCGTATGAATACAGGCTTGGGAGAAATCGTAATCAATCCGGATGTAATCGCCCTGTATGCGGGCAGCGTTGCTGTGGAGTGCTTCGGCATTGTCGGAATGGCAGCGGTAAACATGAAAGATGGACTGGTCAAACTTCTGAAAAAAGAGAGTCTGACACACGGAATCAATGTATCGATTTCGGAAAATAAAATTTCCCTGGATTTCCACGTGATTGTTTCTTACGGAGTCAGTATTTCTGCCGTAACAGATAACCTGATCAATAATGTGAAATACAAGGTGGAAGAGTTCACCGGAATGGAAATTGAAAAAATCAACATCCTGGTTGAAGGCGTTCGCGTCATCGACTGATGGTAATAGGAGGAAATGAAGAAAGTGGCTACAAATACAATTGATGCCGGCTTACTGGCAAAAATGTTTCTGGCTGGTGCAAAAAATCTGGAAGTAAAGAAAGAGTGGATCAATGAGCTGAACGTGTTCCCGGTACCGGACGGCGACACAGGTACCAACATGACGCTGACGATCATGTCCGCAGTCAAGGAAGTAAACTCGCTCACAGAAGTGAACATGTACAACCTTTCCAAGGCAATCTCTTCCGGTTCTCTGCGCGGTGCCAGAGGTAACTCTGGCGTTATTCTTTCCCAGCTCCTTCGTGGCTTTACCAAGAAGATCCGCGACTATGAAGAGCTGAATGCAGAGATTCTTGCAGAGGCAATGGAAAAAGCAGTCGAGACTGCATACAAAGCCGTTATGAAGCCAAAAGAAGGCACCATCCTGACCGTGGCAAAGGGAGCAGCAGAGAAAGCAGCAGAGCTTGCACCGGAAAGCGAAGATCTGAACGCATTCATCGAGGACGTTCTCGCGCATGCAGAGTACGTGCTCTCCCAGACACCAGAGATGCTGCCGGTATTAAAAGAGGCAGGCGTTGTGGATTCCGGCGGACAGGGTCTCTTAACCGTACTGCAGGGCGCATATGACGCGTTCCTCGGGAAAGAGATTGATCTGAATTTCGAGATGCCGGAAGCAAAGACAGAATTTGTCAGACCGTCCAAAGAGACAGAAAAAGAAATCAAATTCGGCTACTGCACCGAGTTTATCATTATGCTGGAAAACCCGCTTCCGGATGAAGAGGTTTATGCATTCAAAGATTTCCTGAACGGAATCGGAGATTCGATCGTTCTCGTTGCAGACGACGAGCTGGTTAAGGTACACGTACATACCAACGATCCTGGAAAAGCAATTTCCAAGGCGCTGACGTACGGACAGCTGACCAGAATGAAGATCGACAACATGCGTGAGGAGCATCAGGAGCGCCTGATCAAGAACGCAGAAAAGATCGCAGCACAGCAGGCAGAGGAAGATAAGAAGAGAAAAGAAGCAGCAAAACAGCCGCCGAAGGAGAACGGATTCATTGCCGTGTCCATCGGAGAGGGAATCAAAGAGATCTTCCAGGGACTCGGTGTTGATTACCTGATCGAGGGCGGTCAGACCATGAACCCGAGCACCGAGGATATGCTGACTGCAATTGAGAAGGTCAATGCAAAGAATATCTTTATTCTGCCGAACAACAAAAATATCATCCTCGCAGCAAATCAGGCAAAAGCCATGACTGAGGACAAAAATATCATCGTTGTTCCGACCAAAACCGTTCCGCAGGGCATCACAGCCATGATCAGCTATGTGCCGGAGAAATCTGCAGAAGAGAACGAGGAGGCCATGACAGAGGGCATCCAGATGGTGAAAACCGGTCAGGTAACGTACGCGGTACGTGATACCCACATCGATGAGAAAGAGATCCATCAGGGCGACATCATGGGACTTGGCGATCACGGACTTCTCGCTGTCGGACAGGATATTCTTACCGTTGCAGAAGAAACCATCCGCGCCATGGTCGATGAGGACAGCGAGCTGATCAGCATCTATTACGGTGAAGATATGAGTGAGGAAGATGCCGAAAGCCTTGGCGAAAAAATCGAGCAGGCATATCCGGACTGCGATGTGGAAGTAAACTATGGCGGACAGCCGATTTACTACTGTGTCGTTTCGGTTGAATAAGAGTAAGGAAAGAAAAATATGAATACGGAACCCCTGACAACACTGAAGGGGATCGGTGAAAAAACGGAGAAGCTGTTTGCAAAAGTAGGAATCTACAATTTGCAGCAGCTTCTGCATTATTATCCAAGAGATTATGACTGCTATGCAGAGCCGGTTCCCCTTCGCGAATGCAGACAAGAGGAAAAGAATGCGGTATACGGAAGAATTGTCCACAGTCCGTCGGTAAAAGGAAACCAGAGAAAGAGCGTCGTTGTCCTGGAACTCTACGAGGAGCCGGTGCGGCTGCAGCTTACCTGGTTTAATATGCCGTTTCTGCGGAGCACGCTGAAGAAAGGCAGTGTTTTTATCTTCCGCGGAAAGATACAGGAAAAATCAGGCCGTCTCGTGATGGAGCAGCCGGAAATCTTCACTCCTGCCGCATACCATGAGCTTCTGGCAAGTCTTCAGCCGGTTTATGGGCTGACAGCCGGTCTCACGAACAAGATGGTGAGCAAGGCCGTTGCACAGGTGCTGGAACGATGCGCACCTGCGCAGGACTATCTGCCGGAAAAAATCCGTGCCCGGTATGAACTTTGTGAAATCAATTATGCCCTCCATGAGGTTCATTTTCCAAAAGACCAGGAGCATCTGGAAACGGCGCGGCGCAGAATTGTGTTCGAAGAGTTTTTTCTCTTCATCCTGTCCCTGCGGCAGTTAAAAGAGCAGACGGAGGGAATTACCAATGTGTTCCCGATCCGCGCCGTCTGGAAGACGGAGGAAGTCATCGAAAATATGCCGTACCGTCTCACGAATGCACAGATGCGCGTGTGGGGCGAACTGGAGCGGGACTTAAAAGGCCATACCCGCATGGCGCGGCTGGTACAGGGAGATGTCGGAAGCGGAAAGACGATTCTGGCATTCCTTGCAATGATTATGACAGCTGAGAACGGCTACCAATCGGCGCTGATGGTTCCGACGGAGGTTCTGGCGCGGCAGCATTATGAATCGCTCTGCACTCTGTTGAAAGAAAACAATCTGACGGGATACAATCCCCGCCTTCTGACTGGATCCACGAAAGCAAAAGAACGCCGGGAAATCTATGCCAGTCTGGAAGACGGAAGCTGCAAAATGGTGATCGGCACACATGCACTGATTCAGGAAAAGGTACAGTACAAAAATCTGGCGCTTGTCATCACAGACGAACAGCACCGCTTCGGTGTCCGGCAGAGAACGGCACTTGCTGAAAAAGGGGAACCGCCGAATGTTCTCGTTATGAGTGCAACGCCGATTCCAAGAACCCTGGCTATCATTCTGTACGGAGATCTTTCGATTTCTGTGATTGATGAACTTCCGGCGAAGCGTCTGCCGATCAAAAACTGTGTGGTGGATACGTCTTACCGTCCAAAAGCTTACCGCTTTATCACGCGTCAGGTCGAACTGGGCCGTCAGGCGTATGTGATCTGCCCGATGGTGGAGGAGAGCGAGGGTCTGGAAGCGGAAAACGTCACCGACTATACACAGCTCCTGAAAAAAGAGCTGCCGGGCATCACAGTAGAGATGCTGCACGGACAGATGAAGGCGGCGCAGAAAAACGAGATCATGGAGCGGTTCGCCAGCGGAGAAATCCAGGTACTCGTCTCGACGACAGTCGTGGAGGTCGGTGTCAACGTGCCGAATGCGACGGTGATGATGGTGGAAAATGCCGAACGCTTCGGCCTTGCACAGCTCCATCAGCTCCGCGGACGTGTCGGAAGAGGAGAGCATCAGTCCTACTGTATTTTCATCCGCGGAAACAAAGATCAGGAGACCGCCAAACGTCTGGAAATCCTGAACCATTCGAACGACGGGTTTTATATTGCTTCGGAAGATTTGAAACTGCGCGGCAGCGGCGATCTGCTGGGAACGCGCCAGAGCGGGGATATGGAATTCCAGATGGCAGATATTTTCCGGGATGCCGATATCCTGCAGAAAGCGAGTGAGGCGGCTTCAGAACTGCTTGCCGACGATCCTTATTTTGAAAAACCGGAGCATGAACTGCTGAAAAAGGTAATGAAATCGTATCTTGATCTGGAAAACCACGACATTGGATTGTGAAAAATTACAAAAAAAATCCGGCTTTAAAATGCAAAATCGGATAAAAGTAACAGCCTGATTGGATAGTATGGAAAATGACTGTACAATTTCGTGGAAAATTCGTGCGAAATCAGATATTACTTGAAATGACAAAAAAATTCATGTATCATAAACAAGGAATCAAAAAATGTGCGGACCGTGAGTGTCAAGCGTTCGCCTGAATAATAGTTCGCAGGATGGCTCTTCCAAAATATACAGGGCCGGTCCAAATGGGAGGAAACAGATATGGTAAAGAAAAAACCAGCTGCCCAGGCTAAGACAGCAGAGAACGAGACAGTAAAAGTAGAGACCAAAGCAGCAGAAAAAACAACCGCAGCAGAGAAAGAAGCTGTAAAAGAAGTTGCAAAAGAAGTTGTAAAGGAAACTGCAGTAGCAGAGGAAGCACCTGCAAAAGCAGAAGAAAAACCGGCAGCAAAAGCTGCAAAAACAACCCGCACAACAGCAAAGAAAACAACGACAAAGAAAGCGGCTGCACCGAAAAAACCAGCAGCAGCGAAAAAGCCGGCAGAGAAAAAAGCACCTGCAAAAGCAGCAAAGAAAGAAGCGGAGCAGGAGATGATTCTGCAGTTCGGCGGAAGAGAAATCAAGGAGAAAGATCTGTACGAGAGAATCCAGCAGATCTGGATCGAAGGATATGGCAAGAAAGCAGAGGAATTAAAGAGCCTGAAGGTTTATGTAAAACCGGAGGAATTTACTGCTTACTACGTAATCAATGATGATGTAACCGGAAGCATTGATCTGTAAGTATTATGTACCAGCTCTGCAGGAGCAAGAAAAAAGCGTGAGCTTTTCCGAAAAGAAAAGAGCTCACGCTTTTTGATGCCTGTTCCGGCATCAGGATGTTATACCGGGATGATTAGTACTGGCCAGAAGAACCGCCGGACATCTGGCGTTCCTGCTGCTCAATCATCTTTTTGACCATATAACCTCCGACAGAACCATTCTGTTTGGAAGTCAGGTTACCGTTGTAGCCATCACTGAGCGGCACGCCGAGTTCGCTTGCCACCTCAAATTTGAATTTGTCCAGAGCGCCTTTTGCTTCTGGTACTGCTGCGGTATTCGATGAACGATTCGCCATGTTCATTCCCTCCTTTATCTTTGTGCTTGTTAAAAGCTGCTGTGAAGCAGATCCGGATGTGTTTTTCATCTGTTCTGCTACGGTCATAGTATGTGGAAAGAAAACAAAAATAAACTTCCAGATTCTGTATTTTTTCCGGAAAAGCGGAGAAAGTAAAAGAAGAAGGAAAAATGGAACGTCAGAAAAAAATATAAAAACTGTGTAAAAAATTCACAAAAAGAATTGCGTATTGAAAATAAATTTGTTATAATTGCTGTACATGGTAGTAAAAACAGGAGAAGGGGCGGTTTGCAGTAATGAATATTGGAATCATAGCACACAACAGCAAGAAGAGTTTGATCGAGGATTTCTGTATTGCATACAAGGGAATCCTCATGAAACATGAGGTGTACGCCACCGGAACCACCGGACGGCGGATTGAAGAGGTGACGAACCTTCATGTACACAAGTTTCTGCCTGGAAGCGTAGGCGGAGACAAACAGTTTACCGAGATGATTGAACGCGGCGATATGGATATGGTAATTTTCTTTTACAATCCGACGATGATCAATCCGAAAGAGCCGGATGTCTACAAAATTATCCGTACCTGCGACCAGTACAATATCCCGATTGCAACAAATATCGGAACCGCGGAGTCTCTGATTTTGGGACTTGCAAGAGGAGATCTGGACTGGAGAGAGCAGTTGAAAGCCGACTGATCCATCAAACAAAAACAGTAAGGACGAAAATAAGACCAACATGAGAGTAATAGCAGGAAAATGCCGGAGTCTTCCATTAAAGACGGTTCCCGGCAGACAGACCCGGCCGACGACGGACCGGATCAAAGAAACCTTATTTAATATGCTTCAGCCGTATCTGCCGGATGCGCGTTTTCTCGATCTGTTCGCCGGAAGCGGGGCGATCGGAATCGAGGCGTTGAGCCGCGGCGCCGAGCGCGCGTGGTTCGTAGAGCAGAACAAAGCTGCAGCAGACTGTATCCGGCAGAATTTAAAATTTACGAAGCTGGAACAGCAGGCAGTGCTCCTGCCCATGGAAGCGCATGCAGCTCTGCAGTCGCTTCAGGGACAGGAGCCTTTTGACTGCATTTTTATGGACCCGCCATACGATAAGGGACTGGAAAAGGACGTGCTGTATGCGTTCCGCGACGCCTCTTTTATCGGTGAGGATACCTTAATTATTGTAGAAGCATCGCTGAATACTGATTTCGACTGGGCGGAGGATGCCGGATACGAAATTCTGAAGAAAAAAATCTATAAGACAAATGTCCATGTATTCCTTACCCCGAAAAGCAAACACGAAGGAGTAAAAGAATCATGAAGACAGCCGTATACCCGGGAACTTTTGACCCTGTAACGTATGGTCATCTGGATGTTATCTTGCGTGCATCCAAGCTTTTTGACCGCGTAATCGTGGGAGTTTTACATAATTCCTCAAAATCTCCGTTGTTTTCTGTGGAAGAACGTGTTAATATACTAAAGAAAGCGACCCAGGACATTCCAAATGTCGAAGTCCGTTCTTTCAGCGGGCTCGCTGTTGATTTTGCGAAGGAATGCCAGGCGCATACGATCGTCCGCGGACTCCGCGCGATCACAGACTTTGAATATGAACTGCAGATGGCACAGACGAACCGCGTTCTGGAACCGGAAGTAGATACCACGTTTCTGATTACCTCGCTGGAGTATGCGTACCTCAGCTCCACGGTAGTAAAAGAAGTAGCTGCTTTTGGCGGCGACATTCACAAATTTGTTCCGGATTTTGTGGAAAAAGAAATCCGCGCAAAGTATGCCGCCCGAAATTCAGAAGGAATGCCGCAGGATAAAAGATAAGGAGAATTAAAATGAGCAGCAGAATTGAACAGATCATCGAAGAAATTGAGGAGTATGTAGAGAGCTGTAAATATCAGCCGCTGTCTACCACCAAAATCGTTGTAAATAAAGAAGAATTAGAAGAGCTTCTCCGTGAGCTCCGTCTGAAAACACCGGACGAGATCAAACGGTACCAGAAGATCATCAGCAACAAAGATGCGATTCTGGCAGATGCACAGAACAAGGCAGATGCCATCATTGCAGAGGCACAGGCAAAGGCAAGAGAGATGGTAGAGCAGAGTGAAGTGATGCAGTCAGCATACGCACAGGCAAATGAGACCGTCAACAATGCAAACCAGCAGGCACAGGAAATCCTGGATGCTGCAACCAACGATGCCAACAGCATCCGTCTCGGTGCCATCGGATATACCGATGATATGCTTGCCAACTTAAGCAATATTATGACGACTGCATTAAACGATGCAGGAGAGAAATACAACAGCTTTGTAGAATCCCTGACAAGCTGCTACAATACCGTTGTTCAGAACAGAAGTGAGCTCTCCCCGCAGGGTGCTCCGGAAGAAGAGCAGCCAGAGGAAGAAGTTGTCGTACCGGAATATGATCCGGCATCAGAAGAGGAAAGCGAAGAGGAATAAACCAAGCGTTCCTGCGAAAGCAGCACAGCAGAGCTTCCCGGCAAGATAAGGCCAGAGGGGCAGACCGCTGTTATGGATCATACAGTTTGTCTGGGCAGCGACAGAGAGACCGCCGAAGGCGGCGCAGGTAAGGATAGCAGAGACTTTTCCGGCGTAAGGAAGAGAGGACGCGGCAAGCTGTGCGATTCCCGTCGTGATTTCCAGCACGCCGCAGAGCAGGGGCGAGGCGGAACCAAACGGATGCAGATCCATCAGAAGTCCGGACAGAATGGAAAACAGGATGATGTATCCGCCAAGCTGTGTAATGATTTCAAATCCGTTCATGATAGAGGTGTCCAGCAGGTTTCCTTTGGAAGTCTGTTTTGACATCTCTTTTTTTTCCACGGAATGTGTCCGATGGGCGGTGTGCCGGTGCAGGCGGAAGCGGCGGAAAACAAGCCGGAACAGAAAACCAGTTAGAAAATTGGAACCGTAGAGCACGCCGAAGACGAACCCGGGATGGATCTGTCCGGAAAACGCAGTTAAGATAACATAGGAAGACAGAAAAGCAGGACTCGGACTGCTGCAGAAGGTTAAAAGATAGCACGCTTCGTTCCGGTCAATTTCTTCTGCCTCATAGAGCTGGGCAGTGATGCGCGCTCCCATGGGAAAACCGCAGAAAAGACCGAGAAAAAGTGCATAAAACCCAGCCGGGGAAAGACCGAAAACCGTTTGAAAAAAAACTTCTGCACGGGCAGAGATCCGCCGCGCGGCTCCTGTTTCCAGAAGAAGAGATGTCAGAATCAGAAACGGCAGAAGTGACGGAAGAATGGTATGAAACCAGAGATTGACACCCTCGCAGGCATAGAAAAAAGTCCGCGCGGGAAAGATAAGAAGACAGAAAAAAAGAAGCAGGGAAGAGAGAAATAAAAGTGATTTTTTCATGACGTTCGAACCTCCTCCCGCTTTCTAAAATAGAGTATGATGAAGCTTTGAAAAAAAGAAGATGGGAGAAGAAAAAATGAGCGTATTAGCAGGATTAAAACCGGAACGGGTATTTTATTATTTTGAAGAGCTCTGCCGCATTCCGCACGGCTCCGGAAACACAAAAGAAGTGAGCGACTATCTGGTTCAGTTTGCAAGGGACCATGAATTATCCTGGTATCAGGATGCGTCCAACAACGTGGTCATCCGCCGCCCGGCATCGAAGGGATGTGAATTGGCTCCGACCGTGATTCTGCAGGGCCACTGCGATATGGTCTGCGAGAAGAAGCCGGGCAGCAGCCACGATTTTACGAAGGACGGCCTTGAGCTTCACATCGACGGCGATGAGATTTATGCCAGGGACACGACGCTTGGCGGAGACGACGGAATTGCCGTTGCCTATATGCTGGCTGTGCTGGAATCGGATGATCTGCAGCTTCCGGCCATCGAGGCACTGATTACGACGGATGAAGAGATCGGACTGCTCGGCGCAGCAGCATTAAACGGGAATGAGTTAAAGGGAAGAACACTGTTAAATATGGATTCTGAAGAGGAAGGCATTCTCACCGTATCGTGCGCAGGCGGTATGACAGCCATGATGGATCTGCCGGTGCGCAGAAGCGAAGTGATGGGTGAGCAGATGGAAGTGACGATTTCCGGTCTTGCCGGTGGCCATTCCGGTACGGAAATCCACAAAAACCGTGCCAACTCCAACATTCTGGCGGGCCGTTTCCTGTACGAACTGGCAGGAAAGATGGATTATGCCCTGATCGAGCTGGAGGGCGGTTTAAAAGACAACGCCATTCCGCGGACAACCCGCATGCTTCTTGCCATCGACGGCGGAGAGAAAGAGATCTTAAAAGAGGAAGCATTACGCTTCACCGAAAATCTTTGCAGAGAGTACAGCGGAACAGATGACGGTATTACCGTTACGGTAGAGAAAACAGGCGAGGGCGCTGCACCGGCGCTTCATCCGGTCAGCCTGCAGAAAACCGTCTTTTTCCTGATGAATCTTCCGAACGGGGTACAGAAGATGAGCGGCCAGATCCCGGGACTGGTGGAAACATCCCTGAACCTCGGTATTCTGAAATTAGAGCCGGATCACCTGCATGCGTGTGCGAGTGTGCGGAGCTCCGTGGGAAGTGCAAAAGAAGCCCTTTCCGACAAGCTGGAGTATCTGATCGGTTTCCTGGGCGGTGAGTTCCACGTAGAGGGCGCGTACCCGGCATGGGAGTATAAAGAGGATTCTGCCCTCCGCGATCTGATGGTGGTGGAATATGAAGCCATGTATGGACAGAAACCGGCAGTGGAAGCGATTCATGCCGGACTGGAATGCGGTCTGTTCTATGAAAAGCTTTCCGGTCTTGACTGTGTATCTTTCGGCCCGAACATGAAAGCAATCCACACGACCGAGGAGCGGCTTTCGATTTCCTCCGTGGAGAGAACGTATCAGTACCTGTGCCGCGTTCTGGAGCAGCTTTCGAAACGGCAGGCATAAAAAACTGCCCGTGTCTATTTCAAAAAAGTTTCTGAAAAACAGTCATAAAACAGAAAAGACAGGCATAAAGTAACAGGGTGGGGATTGAATTTCCAAAGCGTTTACCATCCGATAAGAAAAATGGCTGAAAGCAGGAGCAAAAAAGGAGATTAGGGGACATGGATATACTGTTATGGCATGAGATTCTGGAACCATACGAGCTGGCTGTCAAGGAATTACAGGTGAAATTCCGGCATCTGATCAAGGAGCACCACGGAAAAGGGCTGTACTCACCGATCGAGAGCGTGAGCGGCCGTGTGAAGAGTGTTTCCAGTATTCTGGAAAAAATGCAGAGAAAGGGCATTGTGCCCGAAGAGATGGAGGAGCAGGTGGAGGATATCGCGGGCATCCGCATCATCTGCCAGTTCGTTGAAGATATCGAAAAGGTTGCCGACCTGATCCAGAAGCGGTCGGATATTGAGATTAAGAGCGAGAAAGACTACATCCGCCACATGAAGGACAGCGGTTACCGGAGCTATCACCTCATTGTTTACTATACCGTGGAGACGATGAACGGCCCGAAGCGCATCCAGGTGGAAATCCAGATCCGCACGATGGCGATGGATTTCTGGGCGACGATTGAGCACTCGCTGCAGTACAAATATAAGGCAAACATTCCGGATCACATCCGGGAGCGCTTAAGTGCAGCTGCAAAGGCGATTATTGTGCTGGATAATGAGATGTCCTCTGTGCGGAGTGAGATTATGGATGCACAGAATTCCTCCCAGATACAGCGGAATCTGATCACGGATATCCTGAATAATATCGAGAATCTTTACAAGGTGACGAACAAACGCGAAGTAGAAAAAATTCAGGATGAGTTTTATCACATCTATGCGCAGAACGATCTGCAGGAGTTAAAACGGTTCCACAAAGAACTGGATCTGATTGCAGAGGGATACCGCGCACAGGCAATTACAGACGAACTTTAGAACAAAAGGGGATAAACGGATATGATCACACTGCCGGAAGCCTTTGAGCAGGAGATGAAACAGCTGCTCGGTGAGGAAGAATATGAGGCATACCGCAAGACATTTGACGAGGCGGTACATAGAGGACTGCGGGTAAACAACGGAAAAATTTCGACAGAAGAGTTTCTTAGGCGGACCGATATTCCGCTTAAGAAGGTTCCGTGGATCCCCAATGGATTTTATTACGATGAAGAGAGCTGCAATCCGGCAAAGGATGCCGATTACTATGCGGGCCTGTATTATCTGCAGGAGCCGAGTGCGATGACACCGGCATCCCGCCTTCCAATTGAGCCGGATGACCGTGTGCTCGATCTCTGTGCGGCACCGGGCGGAAAGGCAACGGAGCTGGGAAGCCGGATCGGTGAGGGCGGCATGCTGCTGGCAAACGATATCAGCAATTCGCGGGCGAAGGCGCTGCTGCGCAACCTGGAAATCCAGGGAGTGGGACGTCTTCTCGTGACGAGCGAGGATCCGGAAAAATTAGTAACCTTGTATCCGGCCTTTTTTGACAAGATCCTTCTTGACGCGCCGTGCTCTGGGGAGGGCATGTTCCGAAAAGAGAGCTCAATGCTGCGCTACTACAGTGAAAATGGGCCGGAGCATTATGTGCCGATCCAGAAAAAACTGATCGAGCAGGCGTATCAGATGCTTGCAGAGGGCGGAGAGCTGCTGTACTCTACCTGTACGTTTTCTGTAAAGGAGAACGAAGAGGTCATCGCAGGGCTGCTGGATGCGCATCCGGATATGGAAGTGCAGGAAATTACCCCGGGTTACGAAGGGTTTGCGCCGGGAGTATCCGTGAATGGCCGCGATCTTTCCCGGTGCGTTCATATTTTCCCGCAGCGGATGGAGGGAGAAGGCCATTTCGTGGCGCTCCTGAAAAAGCAGGGAGAGAGCCGGAAACGGCAGCCTTCCCGCCTTTTGGAAACGACAAAGAAGCTGCCGAAAGAGGCGGAAGAGTTTCTTGCTGGCGTGCGCATGGACTGGAAGAATGGTTCGTTTGCCCTTGTGAAAGACCAGCTCTATTTTCTGCCGGAAGGTGTCTGTGCGGCAAAGGGTCTGCGCTATCTGCGGACCGGACTTTCGCTTGGCACCGTTAAGAAAAACCGCTTCGAGCCGTCCCAGGCGCTGGCGGCGTATCTGAAAAAAGAAGAATACGTTTCGTGTTTGACCATTCCCAAGGGAGATGACCGTGTCATGCGCTACTTAAAGGGTGAGACACTCTCGTTTTCCGAGGAAGAGTGTCAGGGGAAAAAGGACTGGGTGCTTGTGTGCCTGGATGATTTCCCACTTGGCTGGGGAAAAATAAACAACGGAACGTTAAAGAATAAATATTATGCAGGATGGCGGATGGTATGAGTAAATTACGACTCGATAAATATCTGGCGGACATGGGTGTGGGAACACGCCAGGAAGTAAAGGCCCTGGTCCGGAAGGGACGGGTGGCCGTAGACGGAATTACGGCAAAAGCCCCGGAACTGAAAGTCGACCCGGATGAAGCGCAGGTGACTGTGGACGGAAACAGCATTTCCTATGTGAAAATGGAATACTGGATGCTCCACAAACCGGCGGGTGTCGTCTCTGCGACGGAGGACCGCCGTGACCGGACCGTACTCGATCTTTTAAGTGGTGCGGCAAGAAAAGACCTCTTTCCGGTCGGACGGCTCGACAAGGACACCGAAGGGCTGCTGCTGATTACGAACGACGGAGCCCTTTCCCACCGGCTGCTCTCTCCGAAATCGCATGTCTCGAAAGTGTATGAGGCCGTGATTGACGGAAAAGTGACAGAAGAAGATCGGCAGGCATTTGCCGAAGGGCTCGACATTGGGGACGACAAACCGACACTTCCGGCCGAGCTTACCATTCTGGAAACGACTGAAAAAGAGCCTGGCATTTTTGAAAGCCGGATCCGCATTACCATCTGTGAGGGCCGCTTCCACCAGATCAAGCGCATGTTTGAGAAGGTCGGAAAAACGGTCGTCTATTTGAAACGGCTGTCGATGGGGAGCCTGGAACTTGATCCGGCGCTGCCAAAGGGCAGTGCCCGTCTCCTGACGCAGAAAGAAAAAGCGGCGCTTGGCATAGCGGACGCCGAAACACAGAAAGGAAAGTAAAGCATGCCTTTTTTACCAATTACAAGAGAAGAGATGAAGGAACGGGGAATCGAACAGTTTGACTTTGTCTATGTCATCGGAGATGCCTACGTGGACCATTCCTCGTTCGGACCGGCAATCATCAGCCGTGTGCTCGAGGCGAACGGCTATTCCGTCGGCATCATCTCACAGCCGGACTGGAAGGACGAGAACAGCATTTCGATTTTCGGTGAACCGCGTCTTGGCTTTCTTGTCTCTTCCGGAAATATGGATTCCATGGTCAACCATTATACCGTGGCGAAAAAGCACCGAAAAACAGATGCCTTTACGCCGGGCGGTGTCATGGGAAAACGGCCGGACCGCGCGGTTACCGTGTACGGCAATCTGATCCGGAGAACGTATAAACATACACCGATGATCCTCGGCGGCATCGAGGCATCGCTCCGGCGCCTTTCGCATTACGATTACTGGTCTGACCAGGTGCGCCGCTCCGTCCTTCTCGATTCCGGTGCGGATCTGATTTCGTACGGAATGGGAGAACTTTCGATCGTAGCGATTGCAGATGCACTTGCGGCCGGCATTGACGTTCATGATGTCACCTTTATTCCGGGAACCGTTTATCGGAGCAAAACGCTGGATCACCTGATTGACCCGGTGGTGCTGCCGTCATTCGAGGAGGTGCGGGAGAGCAAGCGGACGTATGCGGAGAGCTTTGCGATTCAGTATAAAAATACCGATGCCATCAATGCGAAGCCGATGGCAGAGCCGTATGAGGGCCAGGGCTACATTGTACAGAATCCGCCTTCCCGTCCTTTGACAGAGCAGGAGATGGATGATGTCTATGCGCTTCCATACATGCGCGCCTATCACCCAAGCTATGAAAAAGACGGCGGTGTGCCGGCGCTTGGAGAAATCAAATACAGTCTGACGAGCAACCGCGGCTGCTTTGGATCCTGCAGTTTCTGCGCGCTGACGTTCCACGAGGGACGCGTTGTGCAGACAAGAAGCCACGAATCCATTCTGGCGGAAGCGCGGCAGATGGTTCAGGAAAAAGAATTTAAAGGCTATATTCACGATGTCGGCGGCCCGACGGCGGATTTCCGCGGTCCGGCATGCAAAAAGCAGCTCACCAAAGGCGCCTGCCCGAACCGGAACTGTCTCTTCCCGGAGCCGTGTAAAAATATGGTGGCAGATCACAGAGATTATGTGAAGCTGCTGCGGGAATTAAAAGACATTCCGGGCGTGAAGAAAGTCTTTATCCGCTCCGGCATCCGTTTTGACTATGTCCTGGCCGATAAAGACCAGACGTTCCTTTCCGAGCTGGTAAAGGATCACGTCAGCGGTCAGCTCCGCGTTGCGCCGGAGCACGTTTCGAACCGTGTGCTTTCCTATATGGGAAAACCGCGCCACGAAGTATATCAGGAATTTATCCGCCGCTTCGATGCGTGCAACAAAAAGACGGGGAAGCAGCAGTACGCACTTCCGTATTTTATGTCGTCCCATCCGGGGTGTGACTTGGAGGATGCGGTGGAGCTTGCCGAGTACATCCGCGATATGGGATTTATCCCGGAGCAGGCACAGGACTTCTATCCGACGCCTTCCACACTTTCCACCTGTATGTACTATACCGGTCTTGACCCGCGGACGATGGATCCGGTTTACGTGCCGAAATCGCCGCATGAGAAGGCGATGCAGCGTGCGCTGATTCAGTACCGGAATCCGGAGAACTATGAGCTCGTCTGCGAGGCACTGCGCCGGACACACCGGGAGGATCTGATCGGATTCGGACCGAAATGTCTCGTACGACCGAGAAAGATGGCCGGGGAGGCAGGAAAACCGTCAAGAGGAAAAGGGTCCAACGGAAAAGGCTTTGGCCAGAAGACGGCGAATGACCGTTCCGGACAGGGAAAAGCCAAAACAGGCGGACGGCCGAAAAAGACGCTCCGCAACGTGCACAAAAAGAAATAAACACGCAGAAGATGAGCGGGGATCTTATCGAAGAAGGGAAATGACAGAAGAATGAAGATCAGAAAAGGGGATTACGGCTATATCCGCCGGGAAAAGAAAAAAAGACTGCTTGTGACACTGGGACTGTTCGTCCTTCCGGCCATCGTTTTTATTGTCGGGCTTGTGCTTGCAGACGGAAACAAGAGCAACATTTTTACGGTTGTCGCCGTAGTAGGCTGTCTGCCGGGCTGCCGCGCCGCCGTCGGTTTTATCATGATGGTTATGCAAAAGCCAGTGGACAAAGCAGTGTACGATGCCATTGAGGCAAAAAAAGGAAAACTGCTGATGGGATATGAAATGTATATCACACAGGAAAAATCGAGTCTGATGATCGAAGCAGCGGCGTTCTGCGGTGAGGAGATCGCCTGCTACACCACGCGCGCCAAAGACCAGAAACAGATCGAGGACTGCACTACGTATCTGAACAAGATCATCCGTGCCAACGGCTACAAATGCCATGTGAAGATTTTTGATCGGGAAAAAGCATTTCTGGAGCGCCTCGATTCCCTGAACCGCAACTACGATGAGCTGGAAAAGAGCGCCAGTGAAAACTTCAAACCGGATGAGCGGTACCCGGATCTGTCCCGCACGGAACTGGTGAAACACACGATGCTGGCGCTGGCACTGTAGGAGACCATTGCTATGAGAGAACTGACCGTGACAGAAAAAGACTGCGCGCAGCAGCTCATCAAATATCTGTCCAAATATATGGAGGAGGCGCCAAAGAGTTTCTTCTATAAAATGCTGCGAAAGAAAAACATTGTGCTGAACCAGAAAAAGGCGGACGGCAGTGAAAAGCTGAAAACAGGCGATACGATCCGGCTGTATCTGGCGGAAGAGACCATCGAAAAATTTCGGAAAACACCGGAAAAACCGGCGGCTGGAAAACAGGTAAAGTATCCGAAGCTGGATATCGTCTATGAAGACGAAAAAGTAATTTTCCTGAACAAGCCGGCAGGTGTCCTCTCACAGAAGGCGAAAGAGACGGATGTGAGCCTTACCGAAGCGCTCGGCGCCTATCTTTCGGAAAAAAATGCCGGGGAGGAGACCATGTTCCGCGCCGGACTCTGCAATCGTCTGGACCGGAACACCAGCGGTCTGATTCTTGCCGGAAAAACCGTTGCGGCGACGCAGCAGCTTTCAGAACTGATCGCAGAGCGGGCTGTTGGAAAATACTATCTGACGGTTGTAAAAGGAACCGTGACAGAGACAGAGCGGATACGCGGATATCTCACAAAAAATGAGAGGACAAACCGTGTTTCGATTCAGAGAGAGCAGCAGGGAGATGCTGTTTACATAGAAACCGCATACCGGCCGCTCTGTGCCGGAAGAGGCTGTACGCTGCTGGAGGTTGAGCTGGTGACCGGAAAGAGCCATCAGATCCGCAGCCATCTCGCGAGCATCGGTCATCCGCTTGCGGGAGATACGAAATACGGGGATGCGGAGTTTAACCGCCGCTTCCGGGAAAAATACGGACTGAAATACCAACTTCTCCATTCGTGGAAGGCGGTATTTCCAGAGCTTACGGGCACCTTATCGGATCTGTCCGGAAAAACCTTTACAGCGCCCCTGCCATCATCCGTGCGCCGGATTTTACAGGGAGAACATTTGACGGGAGAAGGATTATGAGCCGAAAAGACAACGAAAAGAAAGAAACAAAACCAAGAAAAACGGAGGAGACGAGCATCGGACGGGAAATCTGGGAATATGTAAAAATGATCGCTATTGTCGTGGCAGTCGTTGTTTTTGTGGAGCAGGTCATTGTCATCAACGCAAGAATCCCATCTCCTTCCATGGAAAACACGATTATGACCGGAGACCAGATCTTCGGTAACCGCCTTGCTTATGTAAAGAGCGATCCGCAGCGGTATGACATCGTTATTTTCTATTATCCGGACGACGAGAAGCAGAAGTTTATCAAGCGCGTCATCGGACTGCCGGGAGAGACGGTTACGATCCGCGACGGAAAGGTGTATATCAACGATTCCACCGATCCGCTGCGCGATGATTTCTGCCCGGAAACACCGGTCGGCGATTTCGGACCGTATGAGGTGCCGGAGGGCTGCTACTTTATGCTCGGCGACAACCGGAACGTATCAAAGGATTCCCGCTACTGGCTGAATCCGTACGTAGAGAAAGACAAGATCATCGGCAAGGCCTTTCTGCGCTACTGGCCGCTGAACAAAATTTCTCTGATTGAATAAGAACAGAACAAAGACGAGGACAGGAATTATGGCATGGACATCGAGGGGACTCCGCGGATCAACGCTGGAGGAAATGATCAACCGCACAAACGAGCAGTACCGTGACAAGCATCTGGCACTGATCCAGAAGGTGCCGACGCCGATCACCCCGATCAAAATAGATAAGGAGAGCAGACACATCACGCTGGCTTATTTTGAAAAGAAGAGTACCGTTGATTACATCGGCGCTGTACAGGGCATTCCCGTCTGCTTCGATGCCAAAGAGTGCAAAACGGATTCCTTTCCGCTCGCAAACATCCACGAGCACCAGGTCACGTTTATGAAAGATTTCGAGCAGCAGGGGGGGATTTCCTTCCTGCTGCTGTATTTTACGGCGCGGGACGAATATTATTACCTGCGGTATGAGACGATGAAAACCTTCTGGGACCGCGGACAGAACGGCGGAAAGAAGCATTTTTCCTACACCGAGCTTGAAACGTCATTCTTCCTTCCCAGAACGGGAAGCAGCGTTCTCGTCCCGTACCTGAACGGAATCCAGAAGGATCTGGAGATACGGGATTCGAAAGCGGATTAAAATTTTGAGTTGACAGGGAAAATGTTTTCCGATATACTAACCATAGTTTTAAATTCAATATGGTAATATGGTAGTGGACTAAAGCGAAAAAGTGAGGACAACAAAACATGGATCGATTAATTCATACCCCGGAAGGCGTCCGGGATGTCTACAATCAGGAATGTACGAAAAAATTATACATGGAGAATCAGATTGAGCAGGTATTTCATGCGTTTGGATATCAGGATATTGAAACACCGACGTTCGAGTTTTTTGATGTATTCGGAAGAGAAGTGGGAACAACACCGTCCCGCGAGCTCTACAAATTCTTTGACCGCGACGGCAACACCCTTGTGCTCCGTCCGGACTTTACCCCGTCGATTGCACGCGCAGCCTCCATGTATTTCATGGAAGAGACGATGCCGATCCGCCTTTGCTACAGAGGAAGCAGCTTCGTCAACAGCAGCAGCTATCAGGGCCGCTTAAAAGAGTCCACCCAGATGGGCGTCGAGCTCTTAAACGATGATTCCGCAATGGCAGACGCAGAGATCATTGCGATGACCGTAAAAGTTATGCTGGATGCCGGTCTTACCGATTTCCAGATCAGCATCGGCCACGTAGGTTTCTTCCAGGCGCTCGCCGAGGAAGCTGCGCTCGCCGAGGATGTTCTGAACGAATTAAAAGAACTGATTTCCATTAAAAATCATTTTGGCGCCGAGGAGCTGCTGGCAAAACAGAACCTTCGAAGTGATCTGTTTGAAGCACTCCGTGATGTTCCGCAACTGTTCGGAAATGCAGAGATTCTCGAAAAGGCAAAAGGCCTTACAAGAAATCCGGCGGCAAGAGAGGCACTCGATCGTCTGGCTACGATCTATGAGATCGTTAAAGATTACGGCTATGAAAAATACGTCTTCTTCGATCTCGGCCTTTTAAGCAAATTCCATTACTACACCGGTATTATTTTCCAGGCCTACACCTACGGCACCGGCGAGCCGATCGTAAAAGGCGGCCGCTACGATGCACTGCTGCAGCACTTCGGAAAGAAAGCGCCGGCGATCGGATTCTGTACTGTCATGGAATCTCTGATGAATGCACTGGAGCGCCAGAAAATTTCTCTTCCGATTGCCAATACGAAAACGATGCTACTCTACCCGGATTTTCTTCAGCCGCTGGCCGTAAAACTTGCTAACGAGCACAGAAGCAAGGGCATGGATGTCGCGCTGGTCTGCTTTGCAAGGGACAAGGTTCTTGCAGATTATGAAGAATACGGCAGAAAGAACCAGTTCGGCGGCATTGTCTATATTCAGAAGAGCGATTCGGTGCTTGCTATCGATTTGTCGACAGGAGAAGTACAGCCGGTGGAGCTGTAGGAGAGGAAGGGTACGAAAAAGATGAGATATTTGACCATTGCACTGACAAAAGGACGCCTGGCGTACCAGACGCTGGAGCTGCTGGAAAAAGTCGGCATCACCTGCGATGAAATGAAAAATAAAGATACGAGAAAGCTGATTTTCACGGACGAAGAGCATAAGCTCCGTTTCTTCCTCGCCAAAGGTCCGGATGTGCCGACCTATGTGGAGTACGGCGCAGCGGATATCGGAATCGTCGGAAAGGACACGATTCTGGAGGAAGGAAGACGCCTCTACGAGGTATTGGACCTTGGCTACGGCAAGTGCCGCATGTGTGTCTGCGGACCGGAATCCGCGCGTGAGCTGCTGCAGCACAACCAGCAGATCCGTGTGGCAACGAAGTACCCAAACATTGCCAAGGATTACTTCTACAACCGCAAGCACCAGACCGTTGAGATGATCAAGCTGAACGGCTCGATCGAGCTGGCACCGATTGTCGGACTTTCCGAAGTGATTGTGGATATTGTAGAGACAGGAAGCACTTTACGGGAAAACGGCCTGACCGTTCTCGAGGAGGTCTGCCCGCTGTCTGCGCGCATGGTTGTCAACCAGGTGAGCATGCGGATGGAAAATGAGAGAATTACCAAATTAATTCAGGATCTGAAAGGAGCACTGGTATGAGAATCGTAAAACTGACAAAAGAGACCACAGAAAATATTCTGGAGAATATGCTGAAACGAAGCCCGACACAGTACGGAACGTACGAGGCTTCCGTGCAGGAGATCATTGAGAATGTAAAAACAAGAAAAGACGCAGCCGTTTTCGAATATACCGAGAAATTCGACCACGCGGTACTCGATGCTTCTACCGTAGAAGTAACACAGGAAGAGATTGATGAGGCGTACAACATCGTAGATCCAGAGCTGATCGGTGTCATCCGCAGATCCATGAAAAATATCCGTGAGTTCCACGAAAAACAGAAACAGAACAGCTGGTTCACCTCTACCGAGAACGGAACGATGCTTGGCCAGAAGCTGACCGCCCTGAACCGTGTCGGCGTATACGTTCCGGGAGGAAAGGCAGCGTATCCGTCCTCTGTTCTGATGAACATTCTTCCGGCAAAAGTGGCAGGAGTCAAAGAAATCTGCATGACAACGCCGTGCGGCAGAGACGGAAAAGTCAACCCGGTTGTCCTTGCAGCAGCAAAAGAAGCCGGTGCGGACCGCGTCTTTAAAATCGGCGGTGCACAGGCAATTGCAGCCCTTGCTTACGGAACCGAGAGCATTCCAAAAGTCGATAAAATCGTAGGACCTGGAAACATCTACGTTGCCCTTGCAAAGAAAGCCGTATACGGAAATGTCAGCATCGACTCCATCGCAGGCCCAAGTGAGATTCTTGTCCTTGCTGATGAGACTGCAAATCCGCGGTTCGTGGCAGCCGATCTCTTAAGCCAGGCTGAGCATGATGAGCTTGCAAGTGCGATCCTCATTACCACCTCCCAGGAACTGGCAGAGAAGGTAAGTGAAGAGGTAGACGGTTTCTTAAAAGTCCTCTCCAGAAGCGACATCATCTCCAAATCACTGGACAACTTCGGCTACATCCTTGTCACCGATTCGCATCAGGAAGCGATCGACACCGTAGATGCCATCGCACCGGAGCACCTCGAGATCGTGACGAAGAACCCGTTTGAGGATATGATGAAGGTACATAACGCCGGTGCTATTTTCCTCGGCGAGAACTCCAGCGAGCCTCTCGGTGACTATTTTGCCGGCCCGAACCATATCCTGCCGACGAACGGAACCGCAAAATTCTTCTCCCCGCTGTCCGTAGACGATTTCGTGAAGAAATCCAGCATCATCTATTATTCCAGAGAAGCCCTTTCCGAGATCCACGAGGATATCGAGAGCTTTGCAAAATCAGAGAGCCTGACGGCACACGCCAATTCGATTGCCGTCCGTTTTGAGGGGGAAGAGTAAGTGGAGAACAGAACAGCCAGCGTAGAACGCGTGACAAAAGAAACAAAGATCCGCATGACATTAAATCTGGATGGAACGGGAAAGAGCGACATCCACACCGGCATCGGCTTTTTTGACCATATGCTCGACGGCTTTGCCCGCCACGGTCTTTTCGACCTTTCCGTTTCTGTAGATGGAGACCTTGATATAGACGGCCACCACACGATCGAGGACACCGGTATCGTGCTCGGAACTGCAATCCGCGAGGCAGTCGGCGACAAACAGGGCATCCGCCGCTACGGCGACAAAATCCTTCCGATGGACGAGACACTGGTGCTCTCGGCCGTTGACCTCTGCGGCAGACCGTATCTCTCTTTCCAGGCAGAATTTACGCGGGAGAAAGTAGGAGAGATGGAGACCGAGATGGTAAAAGAATTCTTCTACGCCGTTTCCTATGCGGCGCAGATGAATCTGCATATCAAAGTGCTTGACGGCGGAAATAACCACCACATCATCGAGGCGATGTTCAAAGCATTTGCGAAGGCACTCGATGAGGCAACTTCCTTCGATCCGAGAATTGCCGGCGTGCTCTCGACCAAGGGCAGCCTGTAAGAGCAGAAAAAGAGGAGAACAAGAGATGAAACAAGCATTAAAATGTGATTTTACCTGGGCGGATTTTAAGACAAACAGCGACGGCATGGTTCCGGTTGTTGTACAGGATGCGGAAAATGACGAAGTGCTGATGCTCGCCTACATGAATGAAGAAGCGTTTGAGACGACACTGCGCCTTGGAAAAATGACGTACTGGAGCAGAAGCCGCAATGAGCTCTGGACGAAAGGACTGAGCTCCGGCCATGTGCAGTATGTAAAACAGCTTCTGATTGACTGCGACAACGATACAATTCTTGCCAAAGTAGAACAGGTCGGCGCAGCGTGCCACACCGGAAACCGCACCTGCTTTTACCGGACCCTGGCAGAATAAAAATTTTTGATTCAGAGCATAAAAAGAGCTCCTGTTTCACAGAATAAAATCTGTGGGACAGGAGCCTTTTTATGCAGTTCTGTATCGTTAAAAAGCCATTACAGAAGAAGGTATTTTAAGATAAACAGAACAGCCAGGATGTACATGATCACGCTGATCTTTTTTTCTTTTGCTTTTCCGCTCAGGATCTGGATTGCAACGTAGGAGATAACTCCCATGGCAATACCTTCGGAAATGCTGTAGAAGAATGGCATTGCTCCGATGCAGATGTAGCACGGAATCGCCTCGGAAAGATCGCTGAAATCAATGTTGACTACGTTGGTCAGCATGTAGAAGCCTACCACGATCAGTGCCGGAGCCGTTGCAAAGGACGGGATGGCAAGGAAGATCGGGGAGAGGAACAGAGCGAGGCCGAAGAGGATTGCAGTGGTAACAGCGGTAAGACCGGTACGGCCGCCTTCGGAAACGCCGGAAGCACTCTCAACGAAAGTCGTTGTGGTAGAAGTACCAAGAACAGCACCTGCGCAGGTAGCAACAGCATCTGCCATCAGCGCGCCCTTGATGCGCGGAAGTTTTCCGTTTTTGTCGAGCATGTTTGCCTTGGAAGATACACCGATCAGAGTTCCGATGGTATCAAACATATCGACAAACAGGAATGCAAACATGATCACGAAGAACTCGCCTGTTTTCAGAATGGAGAAATCCAGTTTTCCGAAAATCGGGGCAAGGCTTGGAATGGAAAGTCCGTTGGAAAAATCCGGGAACAGGCTGTAGAAGCCGTTTGCCGGGTTCGGAACGTAGAGACCGCATGCCTGGCAGATCATGCCGAGGATCCAGGTTGCAAGAATTCCCCAGAGGATGTTTCCTTTTACATTGCGTACGACAAGAACAGCGGTGAGGATAACACCGATGACTGCGAGCAGAACGGTGATTCCGACATCGTTAAACGTTCCTGCCACATACTCCGTTCCGTTTAATGTGGCTGCAGACTGCAGGTTGGCATTGTAGGAAGACAGGGAATAGAGGCCTGCCACGGTTGAAGAGTTCGGCAGTACAATTTTTGCATTCTGAAGTCCGATGAATGCGATGAACAGACCGATGCCGACGCTGACTGCAGATTTCAGGCTGACCGGAATGGAGTTGAAGATCGCCTCACGGACGTTGGTCAGAGAAAGTACAATAAAGATGATACCTTCTGCAAAAACGGCGGTCAGGGCTGCCTGCCAGCTATATCCGTATCCGAGAACAACGGTGTAGGCGAAATAGGCGTTGAGGCCCATTCCAGGTGCCAGAGCGAATGGATAATTGGCAAAAAGTGCCATGAGCAGGGTGCCAAGGAAGGCTGCCAGAGCCGTTGCGGTAAAGACAGCGCCGTGGTCCATGCCGGTGGAGGAAAGGATGTTCGGGTTGACGGCAAGAATGTACGCCATCGTCATGAACGTGGTGACACCGGCGATGATCTCGGTTTTGACCGTTGTTCCATTTTCCCGCAGCTTGAATGTGTTTTCCATCAGCTTGCTAAACTTTTCCATAGTTTTCTCTCCTTTTGAATTTTGTAGGCGGAAATGTCGCCTCATAATATGGAAACATCCTAAATGTTACAATATTATCAAGTAGAATGCAAGAAAGAAACGAAAAGAATCTGAAAATTTCTTGTCGAAATTTTTAATTTTTCTATAGACAAATGTCATGATTTCTTTTATGATAAAAAAGGTGTCTTGTAAAATCTGCGTTAAGGAAATGTAAAATATTGAGACCAAAACATGAAAATGCTTTGACAGGGATTTTGAAAAGACATCAGAAAAAGACAAGGAAGAAAAAAGAATATGAGTGTAATAGTGTCTTTGATGGGCGGTCTGGGCTTCTTCTTATATGGAATGAAGCTGATGAGTGAAGGACTGCAGAAGGTTGCCGGATCCAAGATGAGAAGCATTCTGGAGGTATTTACGAAGAACCGTGTGATCGGTCTTCTGGTCGGTATTTTCTTTACCGCGCTGATTCAGTCCTCCAACGCTACAACCGTTATGGTGGTCAGCTTCGTAAACTCCGGTCTGATGAAACTGGCACAGGCTCCTGGAATTATCCTCGGAGCAAACATCGGTACGACAGTTACCGGACAGCTGATTGCGTTTGACCTTGCGGATATCGCGCCGCTGTTTGTCATCATCGGTGTTCTGATGGTTATGTTCGTAAAGAACAATCTGACGATCAGCCGTCTCGGCGAGGTTATCTTGGGATTTGGTATTCTGTTTATGGGTATCTCCGGTATCTCAGGAGCCCTGAACGAAGCAAAAGAGATCCCGGCAGTCGTTAACGCCCTCGGATCCCTGACGAATCCGTTTCTTGCGTTCTTAGTCGGCTGGGTGGCTACCGCGATTCTGCAGAGTAACTCTGCAACGGTCGGAATCATCATGCTTCTTGCAAGAGAGGGCTTGATGGGACTTCCGATCTGTCTGTTTATGATGCTTGGATGCAACATCGGATGTACGATGTCCGCTATTCTTGCCAGCTTCGGCTGCAAAAAAGATGCAAAACGTGCGGCATGTGTCCACCTGCTGTTCAACATCTCCGGAACGATTGTCTGCTCCATTATTTTCCTGCTGTTTGGAAATCAGGTAGTTGACTTCTTTATGGGTATTTCCGGAAACGAAGCAGGCCGTATGATCGCAAATGCAAACTCGATCATCAAAGTATGCCAGGTACTCCTGATGCTGCCGTTTACCCCGCTTCTGGTGAAGGCAACGTACTTTATCATCCGCGGAAATGACGAGGAAGACAAAAAGTTCGAGCTTGCCTACATCAGCTCGAAACACGCGATGTCCCCGACGACTGCAGTTCTGCAGGCTGTCCGTGAGATGGAGCGTATGGCACAGATGGCAGAGACCAACCTGATTCGCGCGATGAATACGCTGGTGACCCGCGATCAGAAAGAAATCGATGAGGTCTACCGTGTCGAGGAAAATATTAATTTCCTGAACAAAGAGATTACGAACTATCTGGTTCACTTAAATCAGGCATCGCTGCCGACATCAGACGTTATGCGCATCGGAGCGCTGTTCCATGTGGTCAATGATATCGAGCGGATTGGTGATCATGCCGAGAATGTCGCAGATTCTGCTGTGCAGATGACGAATGACAATGTGACCTTCAGCAAACAGGGCGAACTGGATCTTTCCGAGATGCTGGATATGGTATTAAAAATTCTCGATGAGTCGATCGAAATGTTTGCAAAGAATGATCTGCAGCACCTGCAGGAGATCATTGATATTGAAAATTCCATTGATCAGGAGGAGCGGGATCTGCAGCAGAAGCATGTAGAGCGTCTGACCCGCAACGAATGTACGCCGGAAGCCGGCATGATCTTCTCCGATCTTGTATCCGGACTCGAGCGTGTCGCGGACCATGCAACCAATATTGCATTCTCCATTCTGGATGAAGATCCGGAAGAGAAAGCAGCCCGCGAGGCAGTTGCAGGAGCAGAAAAATAAGAAATGGATTAAGAGAATAGGAGAAAGGCCCCGAAACATTGGAGTTATGTTTCGGGGCCTTTCTTTCATGCTTATGATGTTTTTTATTTATGGATTTCTTTCACGGGAGAGCGGGCAGTCAGATCGAAGGAGTAGCGGAGGTCAGGGTATTTCCACCCTCTGCAGAGCGGGATGAACCCGCATTCTGCTGGGAATCGCTCTGCTGATCATCTGAAGAGCTGGTGCTCGTTCCGAGGGTCAGTGAGAAGGTCTTTGTCTCATAGGATCCGTTGTCTGGAACCTGTACTTCCACCTCAACGGTTTCGCCGGCAGAGTAATACTGCAGCAGGGATTTCAGCTCGCTGGTGGAGGTGATGGAATGTCCGTCAAAGCTGGTCAGAACGTATCCGGATTTCAGACCTGCATTTTCAGCGGCACCGCCGGAGGTTACTTCGGAGATATAGATGCCGGCCGGCATATTGTATGCCTGCTGGATCTGGCTGCTGACATCGAGGCATTTGATGCCGATCGTTCCCTGATCTTCTGCGGCAACCTTTGTTCTGGTCTGCTCATTCATCAGATTTTCAATGATATCGGAAACACGGGAGACCGGGATTGCATAGCCCATGCCCTCTACCTCTGTAGAAGCAAGTTTTGCGGAGTTGATACCGATGACCTCTCCGTTCATGTTCAGAAGAGCGCCGCCGCTGTTGCCAGGGTTGATGGCTGCATCGGTCTGTAAGTAGGTCTTTCCGGTTGTATCAGTGGAAGAAGTATCTGCCGTTGTTCCATCGGAGCTTCCGTCAGAAGAGGAATCGCTGTCGATCACACGGTTTGCAGCACTGATGATACCGGTCGTAACGGACTGGCCGTAGCCGAGTGCGTTGCCGATCGCAACGACCTGCTCGCCGACCTCAACGGAATCAGAATCGCCCATCGTGGCAACAGCGATGCTGCTCATCGTGTCATCCGGGATCTCGGAGAGCGGAACGGCGATGACGGCAAGATCGTTATCGGCATCGGTACCTTTGATATTTGCCTTGCAGACCTGATTGTTTACAAAACTAACAGAAAGAGTATCGGCATCTTCTACTACATGGTTATTGGTGACGATCAGAAGCTCGGTGTCATTCTTTCCGATGATGATACCGGAACCGCAGCTTGTGGTCTCCTCGGTCTGCGGAGTCTGGGCACCGTAACCGAACATGCTGAAGTAGTTCTGTACTTCCTGTACGGACTGGTTTGTGATGGAGACGATCGACGGCATTGCGTTTTTCGCAATCGTGGAAACATCCATCGTTCCGGTGGAAGTGGAGCTTGAGGATGTGGCAGCGGCTTTTAAGAGGCTGCTGTTGGAAGTCGTCTGCTGTGCAGTGGTTGTTGTTGCAGTGGCTGTCGTGCTTCCGGCAAAGTGGTTGACTGCCTGGAAGGTACCGCCGGCAACACCGCCGAACAGAACTGCGCTTAAGGCGATGGCTCCGATTTTTTTTGCAAGCTTAGCAGCTTTTTTGTTTTTGGAAGAAGGTTTCTTTCCGTTGAAGCTATTCTGCTCTGCTGCCATCATGTTCTCATTATTGGTTTCGTTTTCGTTATTGTAGTTGTTTCTGTAGTCCATCATAATAAATGCTTCCTTTCTGGTATCTGTATTTTAAACTGTGTTCCGGAATCGGCTTCCGGTTTTGTTTGCTTCCTTTTTTGTTTCTATGCTTTGCAGTATAATGGGAATCTGTGATGGAAATGTAGTAAAAATGTGAAAAAAATAAGTTCTCTGGAAAAGAGAAAAGTGCTACAATAAGAAACAGAAAAATGATCAGGAAATGAGGAAGTAATAATGAATAGAGGAATAACACAGAAACAGTATCTGGGGTTGGTCCCGCCGACGGAGGAGGACGCCCGCTCCAGCCAGATGCGGATACTGGATGCATTAAAAGAGAAAGGAATCACCGCATCATTTACCCTTCCAGCGCTGCAGAAACTGTATCCCATCTGCGATGAGGCAGACTATAACATAACGGTTTCCCTCGCATGGAATGGAAGCATCTGGCAGGTGGTTGATCTGGAAGCGGGCGATACAGCAGCAGAGCATTACGGCTATGCCGCTGATCTTGGAAGTACGACCGTCGTTGTGCGCCTGGTAAACTGCAGCGACGGTACTGTGCTTGCCGAGGAGAGCGAATACAACCGCCAGACTGCCTATGGAACCGATATTCTGACGAGAATCTTTGCCTGTAAGGATAAACCGGAGGTACTGCAGGACATCCGTGCGTGTACGATGGAGACATTTACACTGCTCTTTGAAAAACTTCGCCAAAAGACAGGAATTGCGCCGTCGGATGTTCTCTCAATGGTCGTATCCGGCAACACAACGATGATCCATTTCCTGCTGGGACTGGATCCGTTCTGCGTCTTTTCATCCCCGTACGCCGTGCGCGCAGACCGCGTCGGATTCCTTCCGGCGAAAGAGATGGGATTTCCCATGAAGGGATGTGTCTACTGCGTGCCGGGAAAATCCAATTACCTGGGCGGTGATATATTAAGCGGTATGATCGCAACGGAACTCTATAAAAAAGAAACGATCAGCGTTTTTTTTGATATCGGAACGAACGGCGAGCTTGTCGTCGGAAACCGGGAATTTCTGCTCTGCGGCGCAGGCGCTGCCGGTCCGGCGCTCGAGGGCGGCGTGGTCAAAACCGGCATGCGAGCTGCAGAAGGCGCTGTTGATACGGTAAAAATAGAAGACGGGAAAATCCAGTGCCATGTAATCGGAGAGGGTAAGCCAAAGGGCATCTGCGGTTCCGGCATTATCGATCTGCTCGCGGAATTATTCCTAAATGGATGGATCAACCTGTTCGGCACCCTGCAGCCGGAGCGGTCCGAAAAGATCAAGGAAGACCCGGAGACGGGAGAGTGGTGCGTTGAATATAGTGAAGGGCTGTGCTTCTATCAGAGTGATATCGCCGAATTCCTTCGTACAAAGTCAGCGGCCTACACGATGGTTGAGTACATGATGCGTGAATCCGGCATTTCCATGGAAGAAATTGACCGGTTTTACGCGGCTGGTGCATTTGGAAAGCACGTTTCAAAGGAATCCGCCATCACGATCGGCATGTACCCGGATATGGACCGCAGCCGCCTGATCTGCGCCGGAAATACGTCGCTTGCGGGAGCAGAAAAAATCCTGCTGGATCGGACCTGCATCGACGATATTGACCGCATTCTGGACGAGATGGTCTACATCCAGTTCGGCCAGGTCGCCGCTTTCATCTCTATGATGAAAGCGGCCCAGGCAATCCCACACACGGATCTGGAGCTGTTTCCGAGTGTACAGAAGAAGCTCGAAGAAAAACAAAAAGAGAAATAATGGCAATTGCTTGACCGCAGTCGAATTGTGTCATATACTTACTATTGATAATGAGAATCAATAAGGAGTGAAATATATGACACTGAAAGAACTGCCGATCGGCAAAACAGCGACCGTCCGCACGGTAGGAGGAGAGGGCGCGCTGCGGCAGCACTTCCTAGATATGGGAATCATTCCGGGGGCGGAAGTGACGATGGTAAAGTATGCACCGATGGGAGACCCTGTGGAAGTGCGGATTCACAGCTATGAACTGACACTCCGCCTCGCCGATGCCGGACGGATTGCCATTGATGAGATGCGGGACGCTGTAAAAGAAAAAGAGCAGCCGGATGCGAAAGCAATTCCGCATCCCGGCTTTGGAGAGGGCGGAAAGTACCACAATAAGGCAGAGGAGCATCCGCTGCCGGAAGGAGAGCTGTTGTCCTTTGCGCTGGCCGGAAACCAGAACTGCGGCAAGACCACCCTGTTCAACCAATTAACGGGATCCAACCAGCACGTCGGAAACTTCCCCGGCGTGACCGTAGACCGGAAGGACGGTGAAATCCGCGGCCAGAAAAACACGCTGGTCACCGATCTTCCCGGCATTTATTCGATGTCGCCGTATTCAAGCGAAGAGATCGTCACCCGGAATTTCGTTCTGAACGAGCATCCGCGCGGCATCATCAATATTGTAGATGCGACAAATATCGAACGAAACCTGTATCTGACGATGCAGCTGATGGAACTCGACGTTCCGATGGTACTGGCCCTCAACATGATGGATGAGGTACGCGAAAACGGCGGTTCTGTGCTCGTGAACCAGATGGAAGAGAGACTTGGCATCCCGGTTATCCCGATTTCCGCTGCAAAAAACGAGGGAATCGATGAACTGGTTGCCCATGCTGTCCATGTGGCCAAATACCAGGAAAAACCGGGCAGAAAGGACTTCTGTGAGGCGAATGACCACGGCGGTGCCGTCCACCGTGCGTTGCATGCGATCATGCATCTGATCGAGGATCACGCCGCAAGGGCGGATATTCCGGTGCGGTTTGCGGCGAGCAAGCTGGCAGAGGGCGATGCGCTGATCCTGGAGCAGCTGGCCCTCGATGAAAACGAGAAAGAGATGCTCGAGCATATCGTCTGTCAGATGGAGACGGAGCGCGGCCTGGACCGCGCGGCGGCGATTGCGGATATGCGTTTTAATTTTATTGAAAAAGTCTGCCGTGAGACCGTGGTAAAACCAAAAGAGAGCCGCGAGCATGTGCGGAGCACAAAAATTGACCGTGTGCTGACCGGAAAATATACGGCTCTGCCATGTTTTGCCGGGATTATGGCGGCTGTCTTTTTCCTGACCTTCCATGTGATCGGAGCATCGCTGCAGAGTGTGCTGGAGGTTCTGATCGGAAAACTGACCGAGCTCGTGGACAGCGCCATGACAGCATGGGGCGTCAATCCGGTGCTTCATTCCCTTGTGATTGACGGTATTTTTAACGGCGTCGGAAGTGTCTTAAGCTTCCTTCCGATCATCGTCACCCTGTTTTTCTTCCTGTCCATTCTGGAAGACAGCGGCTATATGGCGCGCGTGGCATTTGTGATGGATAAGCTGCTCCGGAAAATCGGCCTCTCCGGCCGCAGTATCGTGCCGATGCTGGTCGGTTTTGGCTGTACCGTGCCGGGCGTCATGGCGAGCCGCACCCTGCCTTCCGAGCGTGACCGGAAAATGACGATCCTATTAACTCCGTTTATGAGCTGTTCGGCAAAACTTCCGATTTACGCGTTCTTTACCGCCGCATTCTTCCCGAAATACAGTGCCCTTGTGATGGTTCTTCTGTATTTCGGTGGTATCTTCATGGCTGTCCTGATGGCGATGCTGATGCAGGGAACTTTATTCCAGGGGGAAGCCGTTCCGTTTGTCATGGAGCTTCCAAACTACCGCATGCCGGGGGCAAAAAATGTCGGACAGCTTTTGTGGGATAAGGCAAAAGACTTCCTGCAGCGGGCATTCACCGTCATTTTTGTTGCCACGATTGTGATCTGGTTTTTACAGACCTTTGGAACGCATCTCAATGTCGTGGAGGACTCCAAGGACAGCATTCTCGCCGTTGTCTCCGGCCGTCTCGCCCCGGTTTTTCGGCCGCTTGGATTTGGAGACTGGAGAGTATCGACCGCCCTTCTAACCGGATTTATGGCAAAGGAGAGTGTCGTCTCCACACTTTCCGTACTGTTCGGCACGACCGCGCAGCTGACCGAAATTCTGACACCGGTTTCCGCATTAAGCCTTCTGGTTTTCTGCCTCCTCTATACGCCGTGTGTGGCGGCAGTCGCTTCCATCAAGCGGGAGCTTGGCGGCAGATGGGCAGCCGGTGTTGTCGTTTCCCAGTGTGTGATCGCCTGGCTGGCAGCTTTTGTCGTACATGGCTTTGCACTGCTGTTTGGCATGTAAAAAAGAACATTAAATAAGAAAAGCTCTGCAGAACAGAAAATGCAAAATTCTGATCTGCAGAGCTTTTGATATATGGCTGGTAAAAAAATGCCGGTTTTAAATTTTTCGTATCACATGCTTTAAAATTCTTGTCTTGTGGAGCAGAAAGATCGAGCAGTCCATAAACAGATGGGCAAGAAAGGTGCTCAAAATGACGCCATTTGATTTCAGCAGAAAGCCGACATGGAACCCATACCAGCACACGAAACCGGAGTAGGCGCTCATGATGACAAGAAGCGGTAGATTTTCCAACACGCCCCGCATCGTTTCAAGAAAACTCTTGACCGTAAAGTCGAAATACAGGAAGCGGCCGACCGTCAGTGTCAGGAAATAGAGAATCAGGCCGTCGTAATTCGTGTCCTCGTAGATAAAGCGGATGTACAGGAGAATCAGTACAATATAGAAGACCGAAATCAGCCGCACCGATGCTTTCTGCTCCGGCTCAAGATGCGTGAGCTTTACGAGAACCACATCGAGCCAGCTTGTCAGAAAGACGGAGAGCACGATAAAGACAAGAAGCACCACATCCTGATATTTCTCCCAGTACATCGAAATCTGCGGCAGACGCTCATCGATAATGTAATAGAGGGAGAGGAAGAGAAGAATCGAAGTGCCGGAGAAAACCAGCTCATAAAAGCTTTCCACAACCTGATACTGCCTGCGCTGGTGTTTCTTCCGGCGTATTTTTTTCGCTTTTTCCTCTGTCTCCTCTTTTAGCTGCCGCTGAATCTGCAATTTTGCAATCAGAAGCACAAGGGTAAGCACCAGAATCAGGCCGAGCAGTGAGACAAGCAGAAAACTGCCCACATTGGCGGGATCAAAATAGTGAAGAATATAGTATCGTTTCAAATAAAATCACCTCTTCTGGAAATTCTTTTTTTTGATTTCTCTTCACTTTAGTACCAAATCCGGAAAAAGTAAAGTACAAAAATGAGAACAGAAAGTGTCTGATAAAAAATGACCGAAATGGAGAGAATAAAGCGATCGATGCGTGACAAGGAAGAAAAGATGACGATCAGTCAAACTCGGTCAAAACAGGGCGATAAAACGGGGGAATCCGTCATAAAACTCTAAACTTATGCAAATACGACAAAAAGAGAAGGTAAAATTCATGAAATATTAATGATTGATTTTGAATGAATATGACGATATAATAAGCTCATCAAAGCAAACACGATCAAAATAAAGCAGGAGGGAAATATGATTTACACAGTGACATTCAATCCGTCTCTGGACTACATTGTATCGGTGGAAGACTTCAAGCTCGGCCTTACCAACCGTACAAGCTCCGAGCTGATGCTTCCGGGCGGAAAAGGAATCAACGTATCGACCGTACTTGGAAACCTTGGAATTGAGAGCACAGCGCTCGGATTTCTGGCAGGCTTTACCGGAAAAGAAATCGCGGGACGGCTCGACCAGATGGGAATTAAAAACGGCTGCATCTGGCTGGAAGAAGGATATTCCCGCATCAACGTCAAATTAAAGAGCATTGACGGAACTGAGATCAACGGACAGGGACCCGAAATCCCGGAGAAAAAAGTGGAAGAGCTGATGAAACAGCTTTCCGCACTCGGCGAGGGCGACGTTCTCTTCCTCGCAGGCAGCATCCCGTCATCCATGGCAGATGATGCCTATCAGAAAATTATGGAAATGCTCGACGGCAAGGGCGTCCGCATCGTCGTAGACGCGACCCGTGATCTGCTGATGAAGGTTCTGCCGTACCACCCGTTCCTCATCAAACCGAACAATCACGAGCTCGGTGAGATTTTCAGTGTGGAATTAAAGACAAGAGAGTCAGTTGTTCCGTATGCAAAACAGCTGCAGGAAAAGGGCGCACAGAACGTTCTGGTTTCCATGGCAGGCGAAGGAGCCGTTCTCGTTGCCGCATCCGGTGAGGTCTTTGAAGCTCCGGCCCCGAAAGGAAAGCTCATCAACGGCGTCGGCGCAGGCGATTCGATGGTAGCCGGATTCATGGCAGGCTACATGGAAAAAGAAGATTACCTCCATGCGTTCCATATGGGAATCGCAGCGGGAAGTGCAAGTGCTTTTTCTGAAAACCTTGCAACCCGGGAGGAAATTGCATCTGTCTACGAACAGATTACAAAATAAGAGGGAGGACGTCTCATGAGAATCACAGATTTGCTGGACATCCGCAGTATTGCGTTGGATGCCGCACCGAAAAGCAAACAGGAAACGCTTGACGCAGCCGTAGCGCTGATGGTCAAAAGCGGAAAGATCACAGACGAAGATGCGTACCGCGCACAGGTTTACGCAAGAGAAGAAGAGAGCACCACAGGAATCGGAGAGGGAATTGCGATTCCGCACGGAAAATGTGATGCAGTAAACAAACCGGGCCTTGCAGCCATGGTTATCCCGAACGGCGTTGATTTTGATTCTCTCGATGGAGAGCCGGTCACCCTGCTGTTCCTCATCGCAGCGCCGAACACGAAAGACAACGTTCACCTCGATGTCTTAAGTAAACTTTCCATGATGCTGATGGATGAAGAGTTCACCAAGAGCCTTCGAAACGCAAGGACACCGGAAGAGTTCCTTGCCATTATCGACCGCGCCGATGAAGAGAAAAAGAGCGTAGATGAGCGTCTTGCAGAGCCGGTGGAAGCAAAAGAAAATCAGGTGAAGATTCTCGCCGTTACTTCCTGCCCGACCGGTATTGCCCACACTTACATGGCAGCCGAGGGAATCGAGAAAGCAGCGAAAGCAAAAGGATGCTTCGTAAAAGTCGAGACACGAGGCTCCGGCGGAGCGAAAAACGTGCTGACTGCACAGGAAATCGCCGATGCGGACTGCATCATCGTTGCAGCCGACGCACAGGTTCCGATGGATCGTTTCGACGGAAAGAAAGTTATCCAGCGCCAGGTATCCGACGGTATCAGCAAAGCAGATGAGCTGATCGAGCTTGCGATGTCCGGAAACGCACCGGTTTACAAGAGCGGCAATGCGCAGGCAGCCGCAGCAAGCACGAAGAAGAACAGCGGCGGTATCGGCCACCAGCTGTACACCCAGCTGATGAATGGTGTTTCCCATATGCTTCCGTTCGTTGTCGGCGGCGGTATTCTGATCGCAATCGCATTCCTGATCGACGGACTTCTTGTTGATATGAACTCCCTTGATGCCGCAGCCAGATCAAACTTCGGTACGATTACCCCGGCTGCAGCGATGTTCAAACAGATCGGCGGCGTGGCATTCGGCTTCATGCTCCCGGTTCTTGCAGGCTACATCGCCATGGCAATCGGCGACCGGCCGGCACTTGCCCTTGGTTTTGTCGGCGGTATGATGGCATCGAGCGGAACCTCCGGTTTCCTTGGAGCACTCGTTGCCGGTTTTGCAGCAGGCTACATTATCCTTGGCCTCCGCAAAGCATGTGAGAAACTTCCGGAAGCACTCGAAAAGATTGCGCCGGTTCTGATTTACCCGGTAGTCGGCATCCTTGCGATGGGACTTCTGATGCTCTTCATTGTAGAGCCGATCATGGGAACCGTCAACACGGCACTGAACAATGGTCTTGCTTCCATGGGCGGATCCAGCAAGCTGATCCTTGGCATGATCCTCGGCGGCATGATGGCCATCGACATGGGCGGCCCGTTCAACAAAGCAGCTTACGTATTCGGAACAGCAGCCATCGCAGCAGGAAACTACGACATTATGGCATCCGTTATGATCGGCGGTATGGTTCCTCCGTGTGCGATTGCACTTGCAACCCTGCTGTTCAAAGATAAATTTACAAAAGAAGAAAGAGAATCCGGTCCGACCAACTTCATCATGGGACTCGCCTTCATCACCGAGGGTGCGATTCCATTCGCAGCAGCAGACCCGATCCACGTTCTTCCGGCCTGCATCATCGGCTCCGGCCTCGCAGGTGCGCTCTCCATGGCATTTGGCTGTACCTTAATGGCACCGCACGGCGGCATCTTCGTTGTACCGGTTATGGGAAATGCGCTGCTTTATCTGGTGGCAGTTGTCATCGGAACAGTGGTATCCGCAGTTCTGCTTGGGGTTTTAAAGAAAAAAGCTGCATAAAAGAGTAGAAAAAAGACAGAAAATAAAGTAAAATAAAAATATCAAAGATCCTATGGGAGGAAAAAATCATGAAAGAATTTAAGTATGTTGTAACAGATCCAGAAGGAATCCACGCTCGTCCGGCAGGAATGCTGGTAAAAGCAGTCAAAGAATTTTCCTGTGATATCAAGATCGCAAAAGACGGAAAAGCCATGAACTGCAAAGCCATCTTCGGCATCATGGGACTGGCTGTAAAACAGGGCGAAGAAGTTACCCTGACCTTCGATGGAGCAGATGAAGATGCTGCATACGAAGCAATCAGCAATTTCATGAAAGAGAACTTATAATTCTACAGAGCCATGCGGAATGGAAGAAAAAAGTGCGAATCATGCTTGCATGAATGAGTGCTTTTTTCTGAAATTCCATATGGCGAGAAGCCACATCGAAATGGAGCGTAAGCGGAATTGAGATGGGGCTCTGGAGAATTACAATATAGTAATCGGCAGGAGCGTGTTTGAAAAACTTTCTGAAACTAAGAAATCCTTTTTGAACACGCTCCGGCTGTCTGGACAGAAAATTCGGATATCGAGAACAAAGGTGGAGAAAACTTATGCAGATTTATCAGGGAAAAAGCGTATTTTCCGGCATTGCGATCGGAAAGATCCGCGTATACAAAAAGAATGAGCGTCAGGTAAAACGTGTGAAAGTAGAAAATCCGGATGCGGAGATGGCACGGTTTGAGGAAGCAAAGGCAAAAGGAATCGCACAGCTTGGCGTTCTGTATGAAAAAGCATGCAAAGAGGTTGGCGAGGCAAATGCAGCGATCTTCGAGGTACATCAGATGATGATGGAGGACGACGGCTACAACGAGTCCGTCGAGAATATTATCAAGAGCCAGGGCGTCAACGCTGAGTATGCCGTTGCAACGACAGGCGACAACTTTGCGCAGATGTTTTCTGCCATGGACGATGATTACATGAGAGAGCGCGCGGCAGACGTAAAGGATATTTCCGAGCGTCTGATCTCCATCTTAAACGGAGACGACACCGACGCATCCTTAAACGACGAACCGGCGATCATCGTGGCAGATGACCTTGCGCCGTCTGAGACGGTACAGATGGATAAGGACAAAGTTCTTTCTTTTGTTACCGTACACGGTTCTTTAAATTCCCACACCGCTATCCTTGCAAGAACCATGGCGATTCCGGCACTGGTCGGAACACCGCTTCCGCTGGATGAGAGCGTAGACGGAAAGCTCGGCATCGTGGACGGATCCGATGGAACCATCTATGTTGATCCGGACGAGGAGACTCTTGCTGCCATGCAGAAGCGCCGCACCGAGGAGGAGGAAAAGAAAAAACTGCTCCTCACCTTAAAGGGAAAAGAAAATATTACACTGGATGGACAGAAAATTCTGCTGTATGCTAATATCGGAAACATCAAAGACCTTGCGGCTGTCATGCAGAACGACGCGGGCGGCATCGGCCTGTTCCGAAGCGAGTTTATCTATCTTGAGCAGGATCACTATCCAACAGAGGAGGAGCAGTTCCGTATCTACAAACAGGCAGCAGAGACGATGGCGGGAAAACGCGTCATCATCCGTACCCTCGATATCGGTGCCGATAAACAGTGCGATTATTTCGAGATGGAAAAAGAGGAGAACCCGGCACTTGGCTGCCGTGCGATCCGCATCTGCCTGACGCGGCCGGAGATCTTCAAGACACAGCTTCGCGCGCTGTTCCGCGCAAGCGCATATGGAAAAATTGCCATTATGTATCCAATGATCACAAGTGTCGGCGAGGTTCGCCAGATCAAAGCGATTGTGGAGGAAGTAAAAGCTTCTCTCGCTGAGCAGGGCATTGAGTACGGAAATCCAGAGCAGGGTATCATGATCGAGACCCCGGCGGCTGCCATCATCAGCGATGAGCTGGCAAAAGAGGTTGATTTCTTCAGTATCGGAACGAACGACCTCAGTCAGTACACCCTCGCGATCGACCGCCAGAACACAAAGCTGGATCCGTTCTTTGATCCGCATCACCCGGCGATCCTGCGCATGATTCAGATGGTTGTGGAGAATGCACACAAAGCCGGCATCTGGGCCGGTATCTGCGGCGAACTCGGCGCTGACCAGGAGCTGACAAAAGAGTTCCTTGCGATGGGCGTAGATGAACTTTCCGTTTCTCCGGGAAGCATCCTTCCGCTCCGCAAGATCATTCTGGAAACAAACGTGGCAGAATATAAGGCAGGAAAGAAATGTTAACACAGCAGAGACATGAGATAATTTTGAAACTGTTAAAGGAAAAGGGAAGCATCACCGTGACGGAAGTCCGGGATCTTCTCGATACATCGGAGTCCACGGTACGCCGCGATATCACAGCGCTCGACAAGGAGGGCAAGCTGGAAAAGGTATTCGGCGGCGCCGTGGAAGCCGGCCAGAAGGTGACGGCACACGAGTACACCGTTGCACAGAAAAATGAGCTGAACTGCGATGCCAAACGGAAAATCGCAGAATATGCGGCATCCCTCATCGAGCCGGACGATTTCGTCTTTCTCGACGCGGGAACGACAACGGCGCATATGATCGATTTCATCCGGGCAACCTCCGCCGTTTTCGTGACAAACGCCGTTGACCACGCACGGCGGCTGGCATCACGCGGGTTTAAGGTCATTCTGGTAGGCGGCGAGCTCAAAAGCTCCACAGAAGCCGTCGTCGGAAACCAGGCAATCCGCACGATCCAGGAGTATCATTTCACCAAAGGCTTTTTCGGCACCAACGGTGTCACAAGAAGAAGCGGCTGCACAACGCCGGATGTCAATGAAGCAGTAATCAAAAAGACCGCCATGGAGCAGTGCCGCCAGTGCTACGTCCTCTGTGACGCAAGCAAATTTAACAGCATCAGTTCCGTTACCTTCGCAGACTTTGAAAAACCGATTTTTATCACGGACCGGAAAGTTCCCGGGTATGAGAAGAGCAAACATATCATCGTATGCGAGACGGAGCGAAAATAAAAAGCCAACATCTTACACGCACATAAATTGCAAAGCGCCCCGGCCCTGCAGATCATCTGGATGCAGGACCGGGGCGCCGTTTACAGACTTATTCTTTGATTTCCGCCAGCGTTACATCTGGATGATGATACTGCGGACGATGTTTCAAATATGGAACTTTAAGCAGGGTAGCATTCTTGGGACACCAGTGAAGACAGGCATAACAGGCTGCACAGGAATGTCCTCCATAAAAATACGATGCAGTAACAAAATCTTCTTTTGGCAGACTTCCGTCAGATGTAAAGTTTGTTTTTTGTTCCATTAACAACTCTGATTATCTCCAAAAAGCCCGGAAATACGGGCATTTCACGGGATATAAGAACTGAATTTACTACCGATTTACTACTTTCGGATTGAGCTTTGACACGCTTCTGCCTCCCGTGAAGCCCACCGCCCAAATAGTGACACATCGAAAATTGAATACGACACCGCAGACAGCGGCGTTCTCTTTTCCCCTTTGGGGAGATCAGGACGCCGCTTTTTTGCGCCCAAAACCAGAAAGGAGGCGACCGCCTATGTACTTTACTTCCGGCAGCGACCGGGCCTTTGAACAGCTCATGCAGACGAGGCCGGGCGCAGATCATTTTGACAGTGGCGAGGCCGGAGCGCCGGAGGGCTGCGGCACCTGCCGTTTCTACCGCCCGCACTGGAAGTACCAGTTTTGTGTGTATGAGGAATGTCCCTACCAGCCGGGCAAGCTCACCGCCCTTGACGGCGCGGTGAAATTTCAAGTGAAAGGAGTGGACGACGAGATGGCAGTTTTTCGAGTGGAGAAAAACCGGGGCTACACGGTGATGTCCAACCACCACCTGCGGAACAAGGACTTGTCCCTGAAAGCCAAGGGCCTGCTGTCGCAAATGCTGTCCTTGCCGGAGGATTGGGATTTTACGCTGAAAGGCTTGTCCCTTATCAACCGGGAGCAGATCGACGCGATCCGGGCGGCTGTCCGGGAGCTGGAACAGGCGGGCTATATCGTGCGTTCCCGTGAGCGTGACAGCCAAGGCCGCCTGCGCGGGGCGGATTACATCATTTACGAACAGCCCCAGCCTGTGCCGGATTCACCTACATTGGAAAATCCAACATTGGATAATCCAACGCAGGAAAAGCCTACGCAGGAAAAACCAACGCAATTAAATAAAGATAGATCAAGTAAAGAGAAATCAATTACAGATGGATCAAATACCGATTCCATTCCTATCCTTTCCCCTCCCTCTCCTTTGGGGGAAGAAGCGGCTGCGCCGCCGGAACGGAAAGGAACGGGAGCGAAGTCACAGAGCGCCGTAGAGATTTATCGGGAGATCATCAAGGACAACATCGAGTATGAACACCTTTGCCAGTACGCCAAGGGGATTGACCGGGATATGCTGGACGAGATCGTGGACTTGCTGGTGGAAACCGTATGCAGCGCCCGAAAGACCATCCGCATTGCCGGGGACGATTACCCCGCCGAGCTGGTGAAATCCAAGCTGATGAAGCTGAACAGTTCTCACATTGAGTTTGTCTTTGACTGTATCAGCAAAAACACCACGGAAATACGGAACATCAAAAAATACCTGCTGGCGGTTCTGTTCAACGCCCCAAGCACCATCAACGGCTATTACACGGCGCTGGTGGCCCACGACATGAACACAGGCAGTTGGGGAACCCCGCAAAATCGGTGATTTTGTGGGGAGAGGAGGAACAGCGAAATGAGCGAGCTTTTCACGCTTGCGTGGAAACAAGCGATATGGAGCTTGTGACGACGAGAAAGGAGGACGGCCCTATGAAACAGGGTGCTTTGATTTTTGACGAGCAGACAGACCGCTACGACATCCGCTTTGACCTTGCGGACTATTACGGCGGCCTGCACTGCGGAGAAACTTTTGATGTGATGGTGGGCGGCAGATGGAGGCCGACCCGCATTGAAATGGCCGAGAACTGGTATCTGGTGGGAATCCATGCCAACGACCTCTCCGGCCTGCGGGTGCGGATTTAAGCCATCCGTCTGCCTGCTGACTTTCCAAAGGAGGGATAGCAGTTGCAGGAAGAAGTAGACCAGAAAACCATAGCGTTAGCGGTTAAGACGGGCAAGCTCACCGCCCAAGTGCTGCAAGCGGCCATCCGAAAATATCTGTCCGCCCGGCAGAAAGGGACGGGTAAGGCCCATCACGGCCAGCAGAGCTTACGGCAGCTCAAAAAGGACGGTTCCGCCCTGTCCAACATTGAGATCACCGACGCCAACATTGGCCTGTTTAAGCCCTGCGCCAAGAAATACGACATTGATTTTACCCTGCGGAAAGACCGCACTACCCATCCGCCCCGGTATATCGTGATCTTCAAATCCAAGCAGGCGGACAATCTGGAACAGGCGTTTAAGGAGTTTACAGCCAAGAAGCTCCAACAGCAGGAACGCCCCTCCATCCGAAAAACCCTTGCCGTCCTGAAAGAAAAGGCAGCGGCCAGAAGCAGCCAGCAGGCCAAGGAGAAAATCAAGGAAAGGGGGCTGTCACGATGAAGCCGGAAATGAAAAAGCTGATCATCGCCAACCTGCCCTATCTGCTGTTTGTGTACCTGTTCGGCAAGCTGGGACAGACCTACCGGCTGGCGGCTGGGGCGGACTTGTCGGAAAAGCTGCTGCACCTTGCGGACGGCTTTTCCCTTGCCTTTGAAAGCGCCGCCCCCAGCTTCCACCTGTTCGATCTGGCGGTGGGCGTGGCCGGTGCGGTGGCATTGCGGCTGATAGTGTACTGCAAGAGCAAGAACGCCAAGAAATACCGCCGGGGCGTCGAGTACGGCAGCGCCCGTTGGGGAGGCCCCAAAGATATAGCCCCGTACATCGACCCGGTGTTTGACAACAACATCCTCCTGACCCAGACGGAACGCCTCACCATGAACAACCGGCCCAAAGACCCCAAGACCGCCCGGAACAAAAATGTGCTGGTGATCGGCGGTTCCGGCAGCGGCAAGACGAGATTTTTTGTGAAACCCAACCTCATGCAGTGCGTGTCCAAGGACTACCCGACCTCATTCGTGATTACTGACCCGAAAGGAAGTCTGATCGGCGAGGTGGGCCAGCTCCTTGTGCGGTGCGGCTACCGGGTAAAAGTGCTGAATACCATTAACTTTTCCAAGAGTATGCGTTACAACCCGTTTCGCTACATCCATTCGGAAAAGGACATTTTGAAGCTGGTAAACACGCTGATCTGTAACACCAAGGGCGAGGGCGAAAAGAGCGCGGAAGATTTTTGGATAAAATCGGAACGGCTTTTGTATTCGGCCCTCATTGGCTATATCTGGTACGAAGCGCCGGACGATGAAATGAATTTCACGACGCTGCTTGAAATGATAAATGCCAGCGAAGCCCGCGAGGACGACCCGGAATTTCAATCCCCGGTAGACCAGATGTTTGAACGGCTGGAAGAAAAAGATCCGGAACACTTTGCGGTGCGCCAGTACCGTAAATTCCTGCTGTCGGCGGGCAAGACCCGCAGCTCCATTTTGATAAGCTGCGGAGCCAGATTAGCGCCCTTTGACATCCGGGAGGTGCGGGAGCTGATGGAGGACGACGAACTGGAACTTGACACCATCGGGGATAAAAAAACAGCTCTGTTCCTGATTATGTCGGACACGGACACGACCTTTAATTTCATTCTGGCAATGGTGCAAAGCCAGCTCATAAACCTTTTGTGTGACCGGGCCGATGACAAATACGGTGGGCGGCTGCCCGTCCATGTGCGGCTGATTCTGGACGAGTTCGCCAACATCGGCCAGATTCCAAACTTTGACAAGCTGATCGCCACTATCCGAAGCCGGGAAATCTCGGCTTCTATTATTTTGCAGAGCCAGTCGCAGCTAAAGGCCATTTACAAGGACGCGGCGGAAATCATTTCCGACAACTGCGACTGTACGCTGTTCCTGAGTGGCAGGGGCAAGAACGCCAAGGAGATCGCGGAGGTGCTGGGCAAGGAAACTATTGACAGCTACAACCAGAGCGAGAACCGGGGCGCGCAGACCTCCCACGGACTGAACTACCAAAAACTCGGAAAGGAGCTGATGAGCCAAGACGAAATTGCAACGATGGACGGAGGCAAGTGTATTTTGCAGGTGCGCGGCGTAAGGCCGTTTTTCAGTGAGAAATACGACATCACCCGCCACCCCCGCTATCAATACCTCTCGGACGCCGACAAAAAGAACACCTTTGATGTGGACAGCTACCTGTCGTCCCTGCGCCGGAAAAAGCGGCGCGTGATAACGGAGGACGAACCCTTTGACCTCTACGACATTGAGCTGTCGGAGGAAGATTTTGCCGCAGAATAAAGCGGCCATAGAGAAAGGAGCGTGACCGATGGGACACTCGGACGAATGGACATTTGCGGATTATTTCAAGCAGGAGCAGGCTGTTTTCCGTGGCATGATCTCCGCTGCCGTTGCATTGCGGTGGATGATCGAACACGATTTTGAACTGCCTGACGACGCCGGTTTGAAACAGATGGAGGCGGAAGTAAACCGTGAATTGTGTGAAGCATGGGGCGAAATTTTTTCGCTGGCTGTGCTGAAATGGCGGGACGGCCAGTAACTCCGGGCCGTCAGCGGATTGTGAGGCTGCCGCTGTGAACGGCGGCTTTTTTGTACCCAAACACCATCACAATCTGAATTTATGGAGGTAACTTTATGGAATTTTTCAATAGTGCAGTTGATACTTTGCAGACCATCGTTGTGGGCCTCGGCGGCGCGCTTTGCGTATGGGGCGGCGTCAATCTTTTGGAGGGATACGGGGCGGACAACCCGGCAAGCAAGTCACAGGGAATTAAGCAGCTTGTCGCCGGAGGTGGCGTTGCCCTGATCGGTATGACCCTTGTTCCGCTGCTGTCCGGGCTGCTGGGATAACCCCCATGTGCCTTAGAAAACCCTCCGCGCCCTCTCTGATCTGGGAGGGCGCGGGAAAGGAGGTGTCCCCACATGATCGGTGATTTAATCGGGGAATGGATCAAAGGAATCCTGATCGACGGTATCATGGGCAACCTGTCCGGCCTGTTTAACACGGTCAATACCAAAGTCGGGGAAATCGCGTCGGATGTGGGCAGTACCCCGCAGGACTGGAACGGCGGCATTTTCTCCATGCTGCAAAACCTGTCCGAAACGGTGATCGTCCCCATTGCGGCGGCCATTCTCGCCCTTGTGATGTGCTATGAGCTGATCGACATGATTGTGGAAAAGAACAATATGCACGACTTCGACAGCTCCATGTTCTTCCGCTGGATTTTCAAAAGCGCCTTTGCCATCCTCATTGTGACGAACACATGGAATATCGTCATGGGCGTGTTTGACGCCACCCAGCAGGTCGTCAACCAGAGCGCCGGGGTGATTATCGGAGATACCAGCATTGATTTTGACACGCTGCTGCCCGATCTGGAAAGCCGCCTTGAAGCAATGGACATCGGGCCGCTGCTGGGCCTGTGGTTCCAGACCCTTGTTGTGGGGCTGACGATGAACATTCTTTCCATCTGCATTTTCCTTGTGACCTATGGAAGAATGATTGAAATTTACGCCGTGACCGCATTGGGGCCGATCCCCCTTGCCACGCTGGGCAATGCAGAGTGGCGCGGCATGGGCCAGAACTACTTGAAATCCCTGCTTGCGCTGGGCTTCCAAGCCTTTTTAATCATGGTGGTTGTCGGGATTTATGCGGTGCTGATCCAGCAGATCGGAACCGCCGACGACATATCCGGCGCAATCTGGGGCTGTATGGGCTATACCGTTTTGCTTTGCTTCTGTCTGTTCAAGACCGGCAGCATATCGAAAGCCGTATTTACCGCACATTGACAGACAGGAGGAATACCAACCATCAAAGAAACACAAAAGAAAACCTACAACATCCTTTACGCCGACCCGCCGTGGCGATATGAGTGCAAACGGACAGGGGCGGCGGAACATCACTATCCCACCATGAGCATTGACGAGCTGTGCGCCCTGCCGGTGGAAACGCTGGCGGAAAAAGACTGCCTCTTGTTTTTGTGGGCGACTTTCCCCCAGCTCCCGGAGGCGCTGCGTCTGATTAAGGCATGGGGCTTTTCCTTTAAGACCGTGGCCTTTGTCTGGCTGAAATTGAACCGCAAAAGCCCCACATGGTTTTACGGGCTGGGCTATTGGACGAGAGGAAACGCGGAAATCTGCCTGCTTGCCAAGCGGGGCCATCCCAAGCGTTACTCCAAAAGCGTCCATCAGTTTATCATTTCCCCGGTGGAGGAACACAGCAAGAAACCAGACATTACCCGTGAGAAAATCATAGAGCTTGCGGGCGACCTGCCCCGCGCAGAACTGTTTGCCAGACAGAAAATCCCCGGCTGGGATGTGTGGGGCAATGAAGTGGACAGCGATTTTTCCCTGTCCGTACCAGAAACGAGGTGACTTTTTATGGCTTATGTAACTGTCCCCAAGGATTTAACCAAGGTCAAATCCAAGGTAGTATTCGGGCTGACGAAACGCCAGCTCATTTGTTTTGGCGGTGCGCTGCTTATTGGCGTCCCGCTTTTCTTTTTGATCCGGGGCCGCGTCCCGACCAGCGCGGCGGCACTCATTATGGTGTTCGCCATGCTGCCGGGCTTTCTGCTGGCACTTTACGAAAAACACGGCCAGCCCCTTGAAGTGGTGGTGCGCCAGATCGTCGAGTGCTGCTTCATCCAGCCCAAGGAACGGCCCTATCAGACCAACAACGCTTATACCGCCCTTGTGCGGCAATCCCAAATGGAAAAGGAGGTCAACGCCATTGTCCAAAAAGCAAAAGAACGAAACGAGCGCAAAAGCGCCGGTCAAGCTCACCCGCGCCGAAAAGAAAGAGATTCAGGCCGTCATCCGAAAGTATAAGGGCGACGGCAAGCCCCATTCGGCACAGGCCAGTATTCCCTATGAGGCCATGTATCAGGACGGCGTATGCCGGGTAACGCCCCGCACCTTTTCCAAGTGCATTGAGTTTACGGACATCAGCTACCAACTGGCGCAGGCGGACACCAAGACCGCCATCTTTGAAAACCTGTGCGACCTCTACAACTATCTGGACGCCTCCATTCATGTGCAGTTTTCCTTTATCAACCGCAAGATCGACCCCAAGCAGTACGCCAAGAGCTTTGAAATCCGGGCGCAGGGGGACGACTTCGACGACATCCGCAGCGAGTATTCCGACATTTTGCAAGACCAGCTTGTGAACGGGAACAACGGCCTGATGAAGCGGAAATTTATGACCTACACCATCGAGGCGGACAGCCTGAAAATGGCCCGCGCCAGACTGCGCCGGATCGAAACCGACCTTTTGGGCTATTTCAAGAGCATGGGGGCCTCCGCGTGGGGACTGGACGCCAAGCAGCGGCTGGAAGTCATGCACAGCATTTTCCACCCGGACGGGGAGCCGTTCTCCTTTGACTGGAAGTGGCTTGCCCCGTCGGGGCTTTCCACCAAGGACTTTATCGCCCCGTCCTCGTTCCGCTTCGGCAATGCCCGGATGTTCGGGCTGGGCGGCAAATACGGGGCGGTGAGCTTCCTGCAAATCCTCTCCCCGGAGCTGTCGGATGAAATGCTGGCCGACTTCCTCAACACAGAAAACGGCATTGTGGTGAACCTCCATGTGCAGGCCATCGACCAGAGCGACGCCATTAAGACGGTCAAGCGCAAGATCACCGACCTTGACGCCATGAAGATTCAGGAACAGAAACGGGCGGTAAGAAGTGGTTACGACATGGATATACTTCCCAGCGACCTTGCCACCTACGGGCAGGACGCCAAGGAGCTGCTAAAGACCTTGCAGAGCCGGAATGAACGGATGTTCCAGCTTACCTTTTTGGTGCTGAACACCGCAGACACCCGGCAAAAGCTGGAAAACGATGTGTTCTGGGCTGCCGGTATTGCACAGAAATACAACTGTTCCCTTGTGCGGCTGGACTACCAGCAGGAACAGGGGCTTATGAGCAGCCTGCCGCTGGGGGCCAGCCACATCCAGATTGAACGCTCCCTGACGACTTCCAGCGTGGCCGTGTTCGTCCCCTTTGTGACGCAGGAGCTTTTTCAGGGCGGCGATGCCATGTATTACGGGATCAACGCCAAGACCGGCAACATGATTATGCTCGACCGCAAACGGGCGAGGTGTCCCAACGGGCTAAAGCTGGGGACACCGGGAAGCGGCAAAAGTATGAGCTGTAAATCCGAGATTTTGAGCGTGTTCCTCTGCACCCCGGACGATGTGTATATCTGTGATCCAGAAGCCGAGTATTACCCCCTTGTGAAGCGGCTGCATGGGCAGGTGGTGAAGCTGTCGCCTACCAGCAAAAACTATGTGAACCCGCTGGACATCAACCTGAATTACTCCGAGGATGAAAACCCGCTGGCCTTGAAATCCGACTTTGTGCTGTCGTTCTGTGAGCTTGTCATGGGCGGCAAGAACGGGCTGGAAGCCATTGAAAAGACGGTGATCGACCGGGCGGTACAGGTGATCTACCGGCCTTATCTGGCAGACCCCAAGCCGGAAAATATGCCCACCCTTGCAGACCTGCATAAAGCCCTGTTAGACCAGCATATCCCGGAGGCTGACCGGGTGGCGCAGGCCCTTGACCTGTATGTGTCCGGCAGCCTAAATGTGTTCAACCACAGAACCAACATCGACATTCAAAACCGCATTGTGGCCTTTGACATCAAGGAACTGGGCAAGCAGCTAAAGAAAATCGGTATGCTCATTGTCCAAGACCAGATTTGGGGGCGCGTCACCCAAAACCGCAGCAAGGGCAAGGCGACATGGTATTTCTGTGATGAGTTCCACCTGCTTTTGCGTGAGGAACAGACGGCGGCCTTTTCCTGTGAGATTTGGAAGCGTTTTCGTAAGTGGGGCGGGATTCCCACAGGTGCGACGCAGAATGTAAAAGACCTGCTTTCCTCCCCGGAAATTGAGAACATTTTGGAAAACAGCGACTTTATCTGCCTGCTCAATCAGGCCAGCGGCGACCGCAAAATCCTTGCGGAACGGCTGAACATTTCGCCCCAGCAATTACGGTATGTTGACAATTCCGAACCCGGCGAGGGGCTTCTCATTTACGAAAATGTGATCCTGCCCTTTAAGAACCCCATCCCGAAAAACACCCAGCTCTACCAGATCATGACGACCCGGTTAGGCGAGGGGGCGACGGTATGAGCGCCTTAACACATTTCAGCCTGTTTTCCGGGATCGGCGGGATCGACCTTGCGGCGGAAGCCGCAGGGTTTACCACCGTATGCCAGTGCGAATGGGCGGATTTCCCGATGGAAGTTTTGAAAAAGCACTGGCCGCAGGTACCAAAATTCCGGGACATTACCACAGTGACAAAGGAGGCATTTTTTGAAAAAACAGGACAAGAAACCACCACACTTATTTCCGGGGGATTCCCCTGCCAGCCCTTTTCCAGCGCCGGGAAACAACGGGGATTTGAGGACGAACGGTATTTATGGCCCGAAATGCTCCGCGTTATCCGGGAACTGCACCCCTCTTGGGTGCTTGGAGAAAATGTTGCTGGCTTCATCCATCTGGGGCTCGACAAGACGGTTTTTGACTTGGAGCAGGCAGGCTACGCCGTTAGGGTTTTCGTACTTCCTGCTGTCGCCGTCGGCGCATGGCATGAGCGCAAAAGAACTTTCATCATCGGCCATGCTGCTTCCCACGCCCCTTGCCAGCGACACGGGGGATGTGGGGAAAACTGTCGATGTGCGGATGACCCCGACCGGGAGCTTCCGAAAATACAATCCCAGCGGAACCGTATGGACGGCGCGGCTGTCATGGGCGGTTTACAAACTGCTGGGCAGCCCGCCGGGGGATGTGAAACTGAACCCCGACTGGGTGGAATGGCTGATGGGATTCCCCCAGAGATGGACGGACATTCCATGTGGGCCAAAGAACCGGCGCAAATCCCGTACTTAATCAGTGACCCGCCGGCGAATGTGGCAAAGCGGTTAAAGACTTTGGGAAACGCAGTTGTTCCCCCGCAGGTGTACCCCATCCTGCGCTATATTGCAGAGATTGAAACCGGGCGCTGCCGGAACAGACAGCAAGGAGGTGATCGGATATGGAACCCTTAAAACCCCGCGACAAGGTAACGCAGCACATGACCTGCGACGGCCTGACGCTGGATAACCAGACCACCGGCGAAAGCGTCAATGTGTCCAGCCGGGAGGCCGAGCAGGAATACACCGCCCAGCCGGAGGGCGCGGCGGAAAAAATACTGGAACGGGCGGACGAACTGCACGACCGCCACAAGGCAAGGAAAGCGGCCAAGGACGCCGGAAAAACCGTGGCGCAGGCCACCGGCCCCGTTTCCCGGTTGCAGTTTACCGCCGAGGAACGGGCCTCCCCGGAGCTGGCCCCGTATATCAAAAAGGCAGAAAAACGGGCGGATCAGCTGGAAGCGACCAAAGAAGCCCTGCCGAAAAAGCGCGTCGTCACCAAGGAAACCGTTTATGACGAGGCCAAGGGCAAGGCTAAAAGCAGGCTGTATTTTGACAAGGTGGAGAAATCCCCTCCCCAGCTCAAACCAAACCCGGCCAGCCGCCCCATACAGGAAGCCGGGCTTTATCTCCACGGAAAAATCCACGAGGTAGAACACGAAAATGTGGGCGTGGAGGGCGGCCACAAGGGGGAGGAACTGGCGGAACGGCAGGTGGGCCGCATGATCCGCAGCGGCGTCCACCGCCACAAGCTCAAACCCTACCGGGCCGCAGCCAAGGCCGAGCGAAAGTCCATCGCTGCCAACGCCGAGTTTGCGTATCAAAAATCCCTGCGGGACAACCCGGAGCTGGCGCAGGCGGTCAAGAACCCCGTTTCCCGCTTCTGGCAGAAACAGCACATCAAGCGGGAATATGCCAAGGTAGCAAGGGCGGCGGGTCAGACCGCACAGGGGGCCGCAGGCACCGCCAAGACCACGGGTGCCGCAGCCAAGAAAGCCGCAGAAAAAAGCAGACAGGCCGCGTCCTTTGCCGCCCGGCACTGGAAAGGGGCGCTGATCGTCGGCGGCGTGGGCCTCATGCTCCTGCTGGTGATGGGCGGCCTACAATCCTGCACCGCCATGTTTGGCAGCACCGGGACGGGCCTTGCCGCCACCTCCTATCTCTCCGAGGACAGCGATATGCTGGGAGCCGAAGCCGCCTATGCCGCGCTGGAAGCAGACTTGCAGCACGAACTTGACAACTACGAAAGCCTGCACCCTGGCTATGACGAATACCGTTTCGATCTGGACGAGATCAAACATGACCCCTATGTGCTGACCTCCATCCTCTCCGCGCTGCATAACGGCGTGTTCACTTTGGGGGAGGTACAGGGCGACCTTGCCATGCTCTTTGAAAAGCAGTACATCCTGACCCAGACCATCGAAACGGAAACCCGCTACCGCACCGAAACGAGGACGGACAGCGAGGGAAACACCTATACCGTGGAAGTTCCCTACACCTATTACATCTGCAATGTGAAGCTGGAAAACTTTGACCTGTCCCACCTGCCCATCTACATTCTCACCGAGGAACAGATGGGCTTTTATGCTGCCTATATGCAGACTTTGGGCAACCGGCCAGACCTGTTTCCCAACGGCAGCTATCCCCACGCCTCCACCCCGAAAGAGCCGACCTACTATGAAATCCCCCCGGAGGCGCTAAAGGACGAAGCCTTTGCCGCCATGATCGCCGAGGCGGAAAAGTATGTGGGCTATCCCTATGTGTGGGGCGGCAGCTCCCCAAGCACCAGCTTTGATTGTTCCGGCTTCATTAGCTGGGTTATCAATCATTCCGGCTGGAATGTGGGACGCCAGACGGCGCAGGGGCTTTACAACATCTGCACTCCCGTTTCCCCGGAGCAGGCCAAGCCCGGCGACCTTGTATTTTTCGTCGGCACTTATGACACTGCCGGGATGTCCCATGTGGGGCTGTATGTGGGAAATTCGGTCATGCTGCACTGCGGCGACCCCATTTCCTACACGAACCTCAATTCAAGCTACTGGCAGCAGCATTTTTATTGTTACGGGCGTTTGCCTTAAACGCCAGAAAGGAGTAAATCACTATGGCAATGAACAAATTGGAACGCATTGAAAAGGATATTGAGAAAACCAAGGGCAAGATCGCGGAGCTGCAAAAGCAGCTTCGGGAGCTGGAAGCAGCCAAGACCGAACAGGAAAACTTGCAGATCGTCCAGCTTGTGCGCGGCCTCAACATGACCCCGCAGGAGTTCGCCGCCTTTGTGCGCGGCGGCGCGTTGCAGGCGGCCCCGGCCCCGATCCCGGACTTTGAACAGGAGGACAGCGCCCATGAAGAAATCTAAACTGTTCCGCACCTTGACGCTGGCTGTGGCCGCTGCGCTCTGCATGGCGACCACGACCGTTACCGCCTACGCCGGGGGCGCTGACCCTGACCCGGTGCCGCTGCCGGAAACCACCGAGGCCCCCGCAGAAGTGCCGGAGGAAACCGAAGAACCCACCACCGGCGGCATGGAGCCGGAGGGCGTACCTGTCACCCCGCAGGGCAACGCTACGCTGGTGGATGATTTTTTCGGGGATAAGCAGCTTATCACCGTTACCACCAAGGCCGGGAATTATTTTTACATCCTGATCGACCGGGCCAACGAGGACAAGGAAACGGCGGTGCATTTCCTCAACCAAGTGGACGACGCCGACCTGCAAGCCTTGTTGGAGGACGGGAAAAAAGAGCCGGAGGTCTGCACCTGTACGGCCAAGTGTCAAGCCGGGGCCGTCAATACGGCTTGCCCGGTCTGTAAAAACAACCTGACCGCCTGCAACGGGCCGGAGCCGAAGCCCCAGCCGGAGGAAGAAAAGCCGCAGGAGGAAAAGCCAAGCGGCATGGGCGGCCTTGTGGTGTTCTTTGTGGTGGTGCTGCTGGGCGGCGGCGCAGCCCTTTACTTCCTGAAATTCAAAAAGGAAAAAGTTGACACCACAGGCAATGACGATCTGGCCGAGTATGACTTTGGAGAGGACGAGGACGACGAGGACGAAGCCCCGGAGCCGGACGAGGATATGACAAGTGAAGATGGAAATAAGGAGGACGAAGTATGAGCTATCAGTTAGTAATTGCAGAGAAACCAAGCGTCGCCCGCAGCATTGCGGGCGTGATCGGCGCGGACAAGAAACAGGACGGTTACATGGAGGGAAACGGCTATCTGGTGAGCTGGTGTATCGGCCACCTTGTTTCCCTTGCCGACGCCGGGACTTATGACGAGCGTTTCAAAAAATGGCGCTATGACGACCTGCCGATTCTGCCGCAGGAATGGCAGTACATCATTCCCGATGATAAGAAAAAGCAGTTTGACACCCTGCGTTCTTTGATGGAGCGCCCCGATGTTACCGGCCTTGTGTGCGCCACTGACGCCGGGCGCGAGGGGGAATTGATTTTCCGTTTCGTCTACCAGATGGCGGGCTGCAAGAAACCGTTTCAGCGCCTTTGGATTTCCAGCATGGAGGACGCGGCCATCAAGGACGGCTTTGCCCATCTGAAACCGGGAACTGACTATGACAACTTGTATCAGTCGGCCCTTTGCCGGGCGCAGGCGGATTGGCTGGTGGGGATCAACGCGACAAGACTTTTCTCCATCCTCTACCACAAGACCCTGACCGTGGGCCGTGTCCAGACGCCGACCCTGAAAATGCTGGTTGACCGGGAGGCCAAGATCAGCAGCTTTCAGAAAGAGAAATACCACATCGTCCAGATTGCGGCGGGCGGCATGGAGGCGGCCAGTGAACGCATGAGAAACGCAGACGACGCCAAGGCCCTGAAAGCCGCCTGTGAAACGGCGCAGGCCGTTTGTGTGTCGGTAACACGGGAGAAAAAGACGGAGCAGCCGCCCCGCCTCTATGACCTCACCACCTTGCAGCGGGAAGCAAACCGCCTGTTTGGATTTACCGCCAAGCAGACCCTTGACTATGCCCAGCAGCTTTACGAAAAGAAACTGCTGACCTATCCCCGCACCGACAGCCAGTATTTGACCGACGATATGCTGCCGACGGCGGAAAGCCTTGTGTCCGGCCTGTGGCCGTTGCTGCCCTTTGCGGCGGGGCTTGACCTGTCCCCACAGTTTGGCCGGGTGCTGAACAGCAAAAAGGTGAGCGACCACCACGCCATTGTCCCGACGATGGAATTTGTGCAGAGAGGCTTTGACGGGCTGGCCGAGGGGGAAAAGAAACTGCTGTCCCTTGTGTGCTGCAAGCTGCTGTGCGCCGTGGCCGCGCCCCATGTGTATGAAGCTGTCACCGCCACATTCACCTGTGCCGGGAACACCTTTACCGCCAAGGGAAAAACCATCCTGACCCCCGGCTGGAAAGAGCTTGACCGCCGCTTTAAGGCGTCGTTCAAAACAGACGCCGACGACACCGCCCCGGAGCCTGCGCGGGAACTGCCGGAGATCACCGAGGGACAGACCTTTGACAAGGTAACTGCCGCCGTCACCGAGCATTTCACCGCACCGCCAAAATCCTACACGGAAGATACCCTGCTTTCTGCTATGGAGCGCGCCGGTGCGGACGATCTGCCGGAGGACGCCGAGCGGCAGGGATTGGGAACCCCGGCCACCCGCGCCTCCATCTTAGAAAAGCTGGTGCAGATGGGCTTTGTGGAGCGCAGGGGAAAACAGCTACTTCCCACCAAGGACGGCCACAACCTTGCCTGTGTGCTGCCGGAAGTGCTGACCTCTCCCCAGCTTACGGCACAGTGGGAAACGGAGCTGACGGCCATTGCCAAGGGGCAGGCCGACCCGGAGGGCTTCATGGCTGGCATTGCAGAAATGACAAGGGGCCTGATCGTGGGCTACTCCCAGATCAGCGAGGACGCGCAGAAGTTGTTTCAGACCGAGCGTGTGGTTATCGGCAAATGTCCGCGCTGCGGGGAAAGCGTCTACGAGGGCAAAAAGAACTACTACTGCGGAAACCGAAGCTGCCAGTTTGTCATGTGGAAGAATGACCGATTTTTTGAGGAACGAGGCAAGGCGTTCACCCCGAAGATCGCCGCCGCGCTCCTTAAAGACGGAAAAGCAAAGGTAAAGGGCCTGCGCTCCATGAAAACCGGCAAAACCTATGACGGGACGGTGCTTTTGGCCGATACCGGCGGCAAGTATGTGAACTACCGCGTGGAACAGAGGGGCAAAAACTAAAAACAGCAAGCATAGGGAGTGTAGCCACACTCCCGGCAAAATTCCTGACCCGGCGCACCTGCCGGGCCGGGGATTTTCTCTTTGGGGAAGCCCCAAACCCTTATATTATGTGAAAGGAGCGATTCAATGAGCGAAGTGTTTTCCGTACTTCTTCATAACCGACAGCGTTATGAGCAAGGCAAAGAGGGCCTATGGTTTTCTCTGCCGACCACAACCGAAAAACTGCAAGCAGCCCTGCGGGAAATCGGAATCAGCACCGACAATCCACAGGACTTTTTTCTATATGGGTATAGAAGCCCACAGAAGCGACCTATTAAGCTGCCCCGTGATATGGTGCTGTCCGCAGGCATGGATGAATTAAACTTCCTTGCTGCAAGATTGGAAAAGCTGGACGCCGCCGAACTTACGGAGCTGAACGCCGCCCTGACAAGCCCGCAGAGTGATTTTCACAATATCGGCCAGATTATCGACTATCCCGAAAATGTGGACTTTTATGTGCATTTGCCGGATGTCACCAGCACAGGACAGTTGGGCGACTACTATCTAAACCGTTCCGGCATGGTGGATATGCCGGAGGAATGGAAAGCAGGGATTCTCCTGCCCCGTTTTGGCCTGCATATTGCCAACACAGAGCATGGTGTTTTTACCGATTATGGCTATCTGGTAAAAAGCGGCGACGAATGGCAGCGCGTCCATGAGGGCCAGCCAGTGCCGGAACAATACCGGGTGATGGCCTATCCTGCGCCGGAAATTCTGCGGGAGGAAAGCAAGGTACAGCCGGAGGCGGCAGCGCCTACAAAGGCCCCGCAGCCTGTCACCCCCATTCTCTTAAACGGCCAGAACAGCGCCGAGCGCATGAAAGAGATCACCGACCGGCTGGAAACCGGCATACAGGAGCTTTTCGAGAGTGAACGCTACAAAGCCTATCTCACCACCATGTCCAAGTTCCACAGTTACAGCTTCAACAACACCCTCCTGATCGCCATGCAGGGCGGACAGCTTGTGGCGGGCTACAACAAGTGGCGGGACGATTTTCACCGCAATGTAAAGAAAGGCGAAAAGGCCATCAAGATACTGGCCCCGGCCCCGTTCAAGGCGAAAAAGGAAGTGCAAAAGCTGGACGCACAGGGCAGGCCGGTGATGGGAAAAGACGGAAAGCCTGTTACCGAAGTACAGGAAATACAGGTTCCGGCCTTTAAGATCGTTTCTGTCTTTGATGTGAGCCAGACCGAGGGGGAACCGCTGCCCTCTATCGGCGTGGAAGAACTGACCGGCAGCGTGGAACGCTACGGGGAATTTTTCAAGGCGCTGGAACAGACCTCCCCGGTTCCCATTGGTTTTGAGGACATTCCGGGCGGTTCCCACGGCTATTACCACCTGACGGAAAAGCGGATCGCCATTCAGGAGGGCATGAGCGAATTACAGACCCTAAAGACAGCCATCCATGAGATCGCCCATTCCAAGCTCCACGCCATCGACCCGGAAGCCCCGGCCATTGAGCAGGCCGACCGCCCCGACAGCCGCACCCGCGAAGTGCAGGCTGAAAGCGTGGCCTATGCCGTATGCCAGCATTACGGGCTGGACACCTCCGACTATTCCTTTGGCTATGTGGCCGGTTGGAGTTCCGGCAAGGACTTGAAAGAGCTGAAAGCCTCCCTTGAAACCATCCGGGCCACCGCCCATGAACTGATTACCACCATTGACGGCCACCTTGCCCAGCTTCAGAAAGAACGGCAGGCCCAGCAGGAGCAGCCGCAGGCCGCGCCGCTGGAACAGGCCGCCGAGCAGCCAGACCCGGACAGCGTATTTTCCAAGCTGCCCCCGGAGCAACAGCAGGAAATGACCGCCAGCGTAAAAGCTATGCTGCAAACCCTGATTGACGCGGATTTGAAATCCACCGGCGAAGTGTCGCAGGGAACCAAGGAGGCGGCGCAGGTGCAGGGCTTTACCATTGCCGGGGATGGAACGCTGGAACAGGCCAAAGCCCCGCAGGAGGCCGCCTACCGTCTGGAAAGCGGCGATTACCTGTATATCCAGACATCGGAAACCGGCTATGATTACACGCTGTACGGCCCCGACTACAAAGAACTGGACGGAGGCCAGCTTGACAATCCCGGCCTGTCCCTTGTGGAAGCCGGAAAAGAAATCCTTGCGCTCCATGAGCGACCGGCTGGGACAATGGAACCCCTGACCGGCGACGGGCTGGATGATTTTCTGGAAGCAACCGAACAGGCCAACGCCATTCCCCAGCCGCAGGCGTGGAATGGGATCGACGGCCTGTTGAATGGAAAGCCGTTCATGCCGGAGGCGTCCCCGGCTGACCGAGCCGCCGCTCTGATTGAACTGGCAGAGAAAAACGCCCCGCGTTTGGGCAGCGAGGAACGGCAGTTGATCGTGGCCTATGCCGAGGCCGTGGGCGATACCGACAAAGTAATCGGGCTTATCAACCGCCTGTGCGAACAGGGCTATGAGCTGCAAAAGGGCCAGATGGATTCCTTTGTGAAAAGCGAGATCGGAAGTGAGATTGCCGTTGCCAACGCCCAGCGGCAGATCGCGCAGAATCCGGCAGCGGAGCCGGTTGTCACGATCCTTTGGAGCGAAAGTCCCCATCTGAAAGACGGACAGCAAATGCCGCTGCATGAGGCCGAGGCCGTTTTCAAGGAGCTGGACAGTGCCAGACGCCATGAACGGGAGCAGCCGGGCTATACGGGCCATTGGTACGACAAGACCAAGTTCCGCATTGACTTTACCATGCAGGGCCAGCCGGACAGCTACGAGGGACGGCAGGACTTTGGCGACGGGGACGGTTCCCTGATCCAACATATCCGGGGCTACCACGAATACTATGCACAGGATGAAAGCTGGAAAAACCATGTGCTGCACCATGAGGGGCCGGAGGCATGGGAGGCGGACAAGGCCCAGCGGGATATGCTGCTGCATGAGTTCGTCCCATATATGGAACTGCATTGCAATCTGGCCGCTATGGAGCAGGAGGCCCGGCGTCCCCTGCGATCCGGGGAAACCCTGACGCCGGAACAGACCGCTTATTTCAACGCGGTTCTGGACTATGTAAAGGAGTGCCGCCCGCTTCTCAATCAGGGCCAGTACCATTTGCCGGAGCCGCCGCAGCTTGCCGATTTCGACCAGAACTTGCAGGACTACAAAAAACAGATCGAGGCAGAGCTGGAACAGGAGGCCGCCGCTGCCGGGCTGACGGTGGAGGAATATGTTGCCTCTGATTATGAAGCACCAGCGCAGCCCAACTTTTCCATCTACCAAGTGCCGCCCGGCCCAGAGGGGCGCGACTTCCGCTATCGTTCCTATGAGGACTTGCAGGCGGACGGGCTTTCGGTGGACAGGAAGAATTATCAGCTTGTCTACACCGCGCCGCTGGACAAGGACACCACACTGGACGAGATTTACCGCCGCTTCAACATAGAACATCCCTCCGATTACAAGGGACATTCCCTCTCTACGGGGGATATTGTGGTGTTCCGGCAGGATGGGAAACAGACTGCCTACTATGTGGACGAGGGGGCCGACTACCGGCAGGTGCCGGAGTTTTTCGCCCAGCCGGAAAAGCAGCTCACGCCGGACGAGTGCATGACCGGCGAACAAATCCAGACGCCAAGGGGCCGTTTCTATCTGACCGACAGGAGCCGGGAACAGATGGAGGCCGCCGGGTATGGATTCCACCACCAGTCGGAGGACGGCAGGTATCTTATTATGGCAAACGGCACAAGGGCCTTTGCCATCCCCGCCCAGCAGGAAAGCCATATCAAGACGGCGGAAATGTCCACCGAGCAGAACTACAACATGATCGATGGCATGATGAACAATGCCCCGTCTATGGAGGAACTGGAAGCAAGGGCAAAAGCCGGGGAACAGATTTCCCTTTTGGATGTGGCCGAGGCAGCCAAGGCGGAGGCCAAAAAGCCCAAGCAGACCCGAAAGACGACGCAGAAGCAAAAGAAACCGTCCATCCGGGCGCAGCTTGCCGCCGCCAAGGAGGAACAGAAAAAGAAACCCCCGGCGCGGGAAAAATCAAAAGAAATGGAGGTATGAGGAATGTATTTCACCGTGGAAGAAGAAAACCTGATCTGTCTGTACCACAACGCCGACCGCCGCAAGACGGCGGCAAATCTCCGGGCAGCTTTGCCGGACATGGACAAGGAAATGGCGGTGCTGGCCTGTCAGACCGCCGATAAGCTGGACGCCATGAGCGACGCCGACTTTGCGGCGCAGCGGTTCCACTTCACAGACGAATAAGCAAAACGCCGGGTGCGGGGGCTGTCAAAGCCTCTGCGTCCGGCGCTTCTTTTTTTGTCCATTTTCCCGCATTTAGAACCCCGTTTTGAGGGGAACAGGATAACTTTATCCACCTGCCTGCCGACCATGCGGAAAAACCCTTGATTTCCGTGGACTTTTACCGCCCTAAATGCGTAGACTTGACTTTTGGGGACTTCTTAACTATAATAATACTCAAGCAGGGGGACTACCTTGTAGTTGAGAAGGTTAAAACCTGACCCTTTGAACCTGTTGGCTAATACCAACGCAGGGAGCTGAAGAATACAGATTCGTATTTTTTGGACATTCTCTGTTTTGGGAATGTCCTTTTTTAATTGAATAAGATATGATATGTGTTTGCGAGGGAACTGAACAAGTTGAAAAAGGTAAGACCTGACCTCTGGACCTGTCGGCTAATACCGGCGTAGGGAAGCAATTTCTTACGCTCGTATTGCGTCTGAAAGAGCTTCTAATTGTTTTAGAGGCTCTATTTTTTTATCTTAGGAGGATCAAACATGGCATTTATGAAAGACATCTTAACCCACAACATCCCCATTTGGGAAGAATGTGCAGCTACCCCATTTGTGCAGGAAGTGCAAACTGGAAAGCTACCTCTTGAAAAATTCAAGAGATATATGATTCAGGATAGTATCTATCTGAAAAACTATGCCCGCATATACGGAAAGGCAATTTTTCATGCTGCTACATTAAGAGAAATTCAGCTTTACTACTCCATGCTGAACTTTGTAAATGATACGGAATCGGAAGTGCGGCTGGATTATCTAAAGCAATTTTGCATAACAGATGATGATATTGAACTGATCGCCCCTTTGCCTGAAAATCAAAATTACATTGATTTCATGTTTGAGATTGCGTCACATGGAAAGAATGAAGAAATTTTAATGGCGGTTCTTCCCTGTATGCTAAGTTACAGCTATATATTCCGCAAATTGGCGGCTGTTCCTACAAGCAGACAGTCAAGATATTGGGACTTTATCAAAGATTATGCGGATGAACAATATGCAGAAAGCTGCAAAGAATGGTCTGCTTTTGCAGAGCATAAATGTGCCGGGTTATCAGTAGCAAATAAAAAGTATCTGGCTGATATTTTTGAAAAAGCAAGTTTGTTAGAGCTTGCTTTTTGGAAGATGGCCTATCGGAACGAGAGAATGGAGGAAAATGCAAAATGAAAAAAGTATTGTCCATTGCCGGATCAGATTGCAGCGGAGGTGCAGGTATTCAGGCTGATTTGAAAACTTTTTCTGCTCACGGTGTATTTGGAATGAGTGTTATTGTTTCTGTTGTTGCAGAGAACACCAGCCGTGTTATCGACATCCAAGATATTACCCCGGATATGATTGAAAAACAGATTGACGCCGTATTTGAAGATATTGAAGTGGACGCAGTAAAAATCGGTATGCTTTCTACACCAGAATGTATGAAAGCGGTGGCAAAGAAACTATTACAATATAAGCCCCAAAATGTCGTAATCGACCCGGTTATGTATGCCAAAAATGGCTGCCCATTGATGAATCCTACGGCGGTTTCCACCTTGATAGACACAGTAATTCCACTGGCCGATGTACTTACTCCGAATATTCCAGAGGCAGAGAAAATAGCGGATATGCAGATTTCCACAGTTTCAGATATGGAGGCTGCCGCAAGAAAAATATATGCCATGGGTTGTAAGGCGATTGTTGTCAAGGGTGGACATCATATAGGAAATGCTGTTGATGTCCTATTTGATGGAGAAAATTTCTACCATTTTGAAACATCCCGCATTGATACGAAAAATACTCATGGGACAGGCTGTACCTTTTCTTCTGCAATCGCTTCCCAGCTTGCAAAGGGAAAAAGTGTTCCGCTTGCAGTCGAATCTGCAAAGGCTTATGTCACAATGGCAATCGAACACTCTCTTGCGATTGGAAAAGGCTGTGGCCCGACGCACCATTTCTACGAATTGTATCAGCATGGTTTATCTAAAGAATAGGCAGGTGCAAAATGAACTTTGATTATACACTTTATCTTGTTACTGATCGTCAACTAATGAGCTGCGATAGCCTGACAGAAGCGGTAGAACAGGCAATTTTAGGAGGCTGCACAATGATACAACTCCGAGAAAAAGAATTGTCCTCATTAGAATTTTACAATCAGGCTGTTGCCGTGAAACAGGTTACGGATAAATACCATATTCCCCTTATCATAAACGACCGGATAGATATTGCAATGGCTGTGCAGGCTACGGGGGTACATATTGGACAGCATGATTTACCTGCGGCTGCCGTCCGCAAAGTAATTGGGGAAAATATGCTGTTGGGAGTATCTGCATCTTCCATTGCAGAAGCAATACAGGCACAACAGGATGGTGCAGATTATTTGGGAGTTGGCGCAATGTTCCCTACTGGAACTAAAACCGACGCTGATTCTGTATCAATGGAAGAATTACAGAAAATCCGCGCAGCCGTTTCTTTGCCGATAGTTGTTATTGGCGGTATCAATAAGGGAAATGCAGGGCGTTTCAAGCCCATGGGAATTGACGGGCTGGCTGTTGTATCTGCCATCATAGCGCAGTCTGATATAAAAGCTGCTGCTGCGGAACTGAAAGGTTTATTTTGCGGAAAGGAAAAGAAAAATGGATTTTAATGCGGCAATCTTTGATTTAGATGGAACAATTCTGGATTCAATGGATGTATGGGAGCATATAGATATTCAGTTTTTGAAAAAGAGAAATCTTCCCGTCCCGGAAAATTATGTAACTGAAATATGTGCAAGGAGTTTTGAGGAAGCCGCACAATATACCATTGATCTTTTTGGATTGCAGGAAACGGTAGAGGGAATTATTGAGGAATGGAATAATATGGCGGTCGAGGAATACAGTAACCATGTCGGTCTGCTGCCCCATGCCCTTGATTATCTTCTGCGCTTAAAAGAACATGGAATAAAACTTGCAGTTGCTACGGGGTTGCCGGAAAAGCTCTATATTCCATGCTTAAAGAACAATTCTATTTTAGAATTATTTGACGCTCTATGTTCAACAGATGAGGTTCAGCGGGGAAAAGAATATTCGGATGTCTTTGAATTGGCCGCAAGAAAATTAGGGGTTGCACCTGAACACTGTATTGTGTTTGATGATGTGCTTCCAGCAATTAAAAGCGCAAAGGCAGCCCGTATGTTAGCAGGTGGGATTTATGATAAGTATTCCGCAGATCAGCGTACAGAAATAGAAAGGATTGCGGATATTTACTTACTTGATTTTCGGCAAGCACCGATCCCACACAAAGAGGTATGAAAATGGAAAAATGGGATTTATATAATGCAAAACGGGAAAAGTCTGGAATAACAATGTGCCGTGGAGAAATCATACCCAAAGGGCTGTATCATTTATCTGTGAGTGTATGGATCGTCAACCAGCAGGGGCAGTATCTTTTATCACAGCGGCATCCGAAAAAGCAATACCCTCTTTATTGGGAATGTACGGGTGGTTCTGTATTTTCCGGGGAAACCAGCTTGCAAGGAGCAATCCGAGAGGTAAAAGAAGAATTAGGAATACTGCTTACTCCCGGAAGTGAAAAATTGATTTATCAGACCAGACGGGAAAATGTGCAGGATTTTTACGATGTTTGGCTGTTTCATAGGGATATAAAGATTGAAGAAATGCGTTTACAGGAAACAGAAGTTGTAGATGTTCAATGGGTAAGTTCAGATAAGTTATTTGAGATGTTTCGCCTGAAACAACTGCATCCCCTGATTACCTATGTAGATCAGTTAATAGGCTGAAAAAACGCCGGGCGCGGAGGTGTCAAAGCCTCTGCGCCCGGCGCTTCTTTTTTGTCCATTTTCCCGCATTTAGAACCCCGTTTTAAGGGGAACAGGATAACTTTATCCACCTGCCTGCCGACCATGCGGAAAAACCCTTGATTTCCGTGGACTTTTACCGCCTTAAATGCGTAGACAGGAGGTATCTTTTCCGCTGGCGTTCCGCCTCTTTTTTCCGGCGCACCTGCACCGCACAATCCGGGCAGTATTTGGCCCGGTTGGAGTTGGGCGTAAACGCCGCCCCGCAGACGGCGCAGCGTTTGATCTCGTCCCGGCCTTTGGTGATCTCGGCGCACAGGGCCGCGTCCAGCGGCAGGACGGCCACCTTGAACCACCGGCACAGCAGCGAATAGGAAATACTCTGCACACAGACACATTCCTCCCCATCGTCCAGCAGGAGGCAGTTCCCGTTACAGTAGTTGCAGCACTCATGGGTGAGCCTGCGGGCCTTGCGGTATTGGGGGTAACTCATTCTCGGTATGTTCATCGTTCCTGCGTATGCTCCTTTCCCGGCGCTGTCCGCAAAATGCTGTCTACATTCTGTTTGACAATGCCGTATTCTTTCAACTTCTGTTTCGCTTCGCTGTACTGTGCGGACAGCCGTTCCCGTTCTGCGTCCAGCTTTTTATACTCGGTTTTGAGGGCGTACAGGTTGGGGAGCTTTGTGACCCCGGCCTCTTTGAGCGCCTTTGCCGCCGCCTCATACAAGATCAGTTGGCTTTCATGCTGCCGCCGGAACGCGGCCTTGTCTTTGGTATTTCGCAGTTCCAGCGCCACAGGCCGGAGCTGCTTGTAGGCGGAGAGGTTTTTTATCAGCAGCGCCATATCCCCAAGGCGGCGTTCTGCGTCTTTCAAGGCGGAGGCCGCCGCGTCGTTTGCCGCGCTGATCTCGGCCAGCCTGCTTTCCAAGCCCTCGTAGCTGTCGATCTGGTGTTCTGTGATGAAGTTTAAGGAATTGGCGGCCTGCTTCAAGTTGTGCAGCTTCGCCCACCGCGCATAGCCCGCCGACTGCTGGGCCTTGATACTGTCCTCCAAGGCGATCCGCAGGGAGATTTCCCCGGTGCTTCTTCTGCGCGGCCCCCGGTCTATGGAAATGCCCTTGATTCGCTGGGTGATCCGTTCCTCGGTGTAATCCTCCCCCAAGGTCTTGCAGCGGGTGAAGCGTTCCTGTCCGGGGGCGCGGAATGAAATAAACTTGCCCTGTTTGACTTCATAGCCCTGCGCCTCCATGAGCCGCAGAAAACTATCAAAGTCTTTGGCCTGCGGAATGGCCGCGTCGATAGCAATTTTCAGTTTTGCTTTCCAGCTCTTGCCCTTTTTCTGTGCGTCCCACTCGGCGTAGGTCTTGCCCTTGTCCTTGCCGGGCTTTACCACAGACAGGCCGTGTTCCTTGCACAGCCGGTCGCTGGTGCGCCGGATAAAGGCATAGCTCTGGCGGTTGGAAATGTACTTGCGCTGGTTCGCCATATCCACGGCACAGAAAATGATGTGGTTATGCAGATGGCCCTTGTCAATGTGGGTGGTAATCACATAGGGGTATTTGCCTTGCAGCACTTCATCGGCAAGCTGCCGCCCGATCTCGTGGGCCTGCTCCGCCGTGGTTTCCCCCGGTTCAAAGGCTTGTATCAGGTGGTGGGCCAGATTGTTGCCCTTTTGGTACGCCTGATCTAACAGCATTTGAAATTCAATATCCGCCGTTTCATAGGAACAGCCATAGGAAGAAACGAACAGCTTTTCATCGGTCTTGTCCGGGTTCTCGATGTAGTCCAGCGCCTTTTTCAGCGTTGACTTGATAGGATGGATCTTTGTAACTGCCATATCTGTGCCAGCGCCCCCTTGATGTCCTCCAAGTCCTGCGCGTACACAGTCCCGGTACTGTTGATACGCCTTGCAATCTGGTTGATGTTGACGCCGATCTTTTGCAGCTCTGCGGTCTGCGCCCGGACGGGGCCGGTGTCGATATGGACGATATAGCCGTCAATCAGCATTTTCCGGGCGTAGGCAGAAAAGTTCTTTGTGCCAAGCTGGGCCATCTTCTGCTGGATCAGCGCCCGTTCCTCCGGCGTCACCGGGACGCGCAGCACAAACTTCCGTTTTCGGTTTGCCACTTTCGCACCTCCATTCATTCAGGGGTTTGGGGACTTCCCCAAGATACAAACGGGAAGCCGTTTGCCGGGAGTGTGGCTACACTCCCTATGCTTGCTGTCTTTGTTCTTCTTCCCCTAAAAAGCGTTCTGACCCCAAGGAAATACCCGCAAAATCCCGGTTTTTCCGAAAACCGCACAAAAAAAGAGAGGGCGCAGCCTTGCGTCCTCCCAAAAACAAAACAGAGGGTTGTCATGCACCCTCCGTTTCGTCATTCTTCTGTTGAATTTGAATGGCCCCGTCAATCGCGCCCTCGATGACCGGCAGAAATTCTTCCGGGCAGAGTTTCAGCTTGTGGCTGACCCGCTGCCGCTGTGCGCTTTCCTCCCGCATAATCTCCGGGTTAAAATACCGTTCCACGGGAAGCCCGCAGATTTTGATAAGCTGTATGATAACCGGCAGGCTGGGAATCGTGCCGTCATTTTCGATGTTGGCAAGATAGCGCCAGTCGATATTGACCTGTTCCGCCAGCGTCTTACGCGATAACTGCTTGACTTTCCGCGCCTCTTTTACATCTGCGCCGAAAGTTTCAAAGCCGGGACAATCTTTGATATTTGCCATATAGCACCACCCATTTACATTGTATATTTCATATTTTCTCAATGGAATGTTGCTATATGCAGTAAGATTAAACTTTATAATTCATATCCCGAAACATAGGCAGAGGAAATTATTGCCACCCCCCTTTTTGAAATATTGACAAGATACGCCTCTCGTGTTATACTGTTATACAAAACAGCATAACAGTTAAAACACACGGAGGATGCAGCAATGAAACTGATTATTTCAAATGTATCTGGCATCCCCATATACGAGCAGATTAAACAGCAGATCAAGGCGGCTATTTTATCTGGCGAGCTTCAAGCCGAAGAAACTTTGCCCTCCCTTAGAACACTTGCCAAAGACTTAAAGATCAGCGTCTTAACAGTGACAAAGGCATACACAGAATTAGAGCAAGAGGGCTTTGTTAAAAATGTGCAGGGGCGTGGATGTTTCGTAATGGGGTCTGGTTCAGAACTGATTAAGGAGCAGCTTATTTGCAAAGTAGAAAACAATCTCACCGAAGCAATAAAAGCTGCAAGAATGGCAAATCTATCCACAGAGGAATTACATCGCCTTTTGGACATTTTAACGGAGGTAAAAACAGATGACTAATTATTTAGAGGTAACGAATCTTTCAAAATCTTTTGATTCTTTTCAGCTTCACAATATCAGCTTTACTTTGCCAAAGGGATATATTATGGGCTTGATTGGCCCGAATGGTTCTGGCAAAACAACGACAATCAAACTGATTTTGAATATGCTCAAGCGCACCGGTGGCACAGTCAAAGTGATGGGGCTGGATAATATCGCAGAAGAACAAAAAGTAAAATCAGAGCTGGGCGTTGTTTTCGATACAAATTATTTCAGTGATGATTGGAAAGTGTCGCAGGTTGAAAAATCCATTTCGGTATTTTATCCAAATTGGGACAGCCAGAAATTTGCGGATATGTTACGGAAATTTCACATTGCACCAACCAAAAAGGTAAAAGAACTTTCCAAAGGTATGCAGATGAAGTTAATGCTTGCCTGTGCGTTTTCATACGACGCCAAGCTGCTGATCCTCGACGAGCCGACCAGTGGACTTGATCCGGTTTCCAGAGATGAACTTTTGAAAATTCTTTCAGAGTATATTGAAGATGGCGAGCATAGTGTTTTGTTCTCCACCCATATCACAGGCGATTTGGAGCGTGCAGCCGATTATATTACCTACATCAGTTATGGCGAGCTGTACTTTACTGGCAGCAAAGATGATTTTGTAGATATGTTCCGCATTGTAAAAGGTGGAATTGAGGAACTGTCCGATGATCTGAAAAATAAGGCGGCTGGTATTCGTACATTCCCTACGGGATTTGAGGCTCTGATGAAAACCGAAGATATTAGCGGTTTCCCTAACCTGACCGTTGATCCTGCCACCATTGATGAAATTGTAGTGTTTACAAGCAAGAAAGGTGACGATTATGAGTAATATTTTGAAATCCACAAAATTAGATATTGCATTGGTAAAACCATATTTTAAGACGATTTGCTTTACCCTGCTCCTGCCGATTGTGTTTGCCGCAATCAATCGTTCTTTGCTGACAGGGGTATCATTTGCTATGTGCTTTATTGCCATGACGACGGGATATACCTTTTCCATCACAGAAAAAAACAGCATGGATCGTCTGTTTGGTATTTTACCTGTTCGTAAAAGCGAGCTTGTGATCGGACGCTATGTTTTTGTCCTTGCAATGGGGCTTCTTTCCTTGATTATTTCTTTGATTGCACAGCCGCTTGTCTTGAAAGTGCTGGGTGAAACAGTTGGCGTATTTGATATTGTAACTGCCGCTATTGCAGGAGTATTCTTATTTGCACTCTATACCGTGTTCCAGATTCCGGGATATTACAAGTACGGCTCAATCAAAGGACGGGTATTTATGTATATTCCAGTGGCCGGTTTTTTGGTGACTTTACTTCTTCTCTCTAAAATGCCAGCTATCGGGAACTCAATTATTTCAGTCGTTGAATCTTCTCCGATACTTCTCGTTTTCCTTGCGGTTTTTGCTATTGTCGTGATGTATGCGGTTTCAATCTTCTTGTCCATTCGGGTTATGAAGAATAAGGAAATGTGAGGTGATTGTATGGATTTCACAATTTTGGCAGTTGTGCTTTTGATTGGTGTTGGCGTTCCTATCCGTAATAAACTCATACGGAAATATCGGGATAAGAAAAAGAATGATCGCAATTCGGAGTGAACAATATGGAGAAAACAGAGTTCATCCGCTGCCCAGTCTGCGGGAATAAAACACGCGACAAAATTCGGGAAGATACCGTACTTAAAAATTTTCCTCTCTTTTGTCCAAAATGTAAAAGTGAATGTCTAATCGACATTGAACAATTAGACTTACGATTAGCATTATGGGAATACCGTCGTTACTAATGACAGTATTCTGTTTGCTTTATGAGAAAATGCTCAATGCTGGAATGGGCAATAAATTTGAATTTGACAAGGAGATAATAATGATACCAATTTCTGATATTCTCATCCGCTCAATTAGTGGGTATGTGTTTATGGTTCCAGTCTTCGTACTGTATTTCTTGTGGCTCAAAAAATTGGGGAGAACACAAAGTTTTCTCCATACCGCTGCAGTGTTTGTTTTTGGTTATTATTTATTCGGACTTTTGACCGTCACAGGCATCGGCTTTACAAGCACAATGACCTTTCGCCCGAACATTTCTTGGACTCCATTTATCGGTATGATAACTGGGCCAATTGATACCATTCTGAATATTATTCTGTTTGTCCCGTTGGGATTTTTCCTGCCGCTGCTGTACAAGAAATATCATCACATGAAGACGGTTGCATTGACTGGCTTTCTGTTTTCTTTGGCTGTTGAAATTGTCCAGATGTTTGGCTGGGGTTCTTCCGACATCAATGACTTGATGACAAATACCGCTGGAGCCTGTATTGGATTTTTAGTTTATTGTCTGCTGTCAAGAATCTTGCCTGCCAATCTGAAAAAGCAACTTCAATCCAGCCGTGTCAATGCTGTGGCTGAAGTACTTCTCTTTGCTATTTGCACATTTGCCATTATGGTCACGGCTCAGACTTGGTTTGTCCATGATGTGCTGAATGTTCCATAAATTGTATCGGAAACAATCGGTCTCAGATATAAAAAAATAGTGTCTTCTGTTTGACACACCTGCAGACCGATTTTTCCGTATTGAACTTAGTCGCGTCAACGAAGCCACTACCTATGGAATTTCAATCTTTTCCTTCCTGTTATGCTTGGACAGATTGAATAATTCTCTTTGTGTTATATCTATTATTTTTAGGTAATAGTCCACAACGGCTTCTAACATGAAGGTACAAAAAATAAAAGTTGATCCTCAATCAACCCTATTATTGTACTCTTCAATTCATACTTTTCGATCTCAATGGTAGTATGGTTAGATAGACATCTGTTGCCGCTATCCCTTGGTAAGTTACCCGTTCAGCTTACCTACAAATTTAGAATACAATAAATGGCATCATTTGAACAGACTATATTTTTGGGATGAACTGTTCTACTATGAGAGCTTCGGTCTGTTTGCTGTGCTGATTCTGGTACAGTTGGCGGCCACCGGCGCAGCAGCGTTCCGCTTTTACTACAAACAAAGAAAAGGCTGAATAGAAAATAGGTATCATCAATCAAAAATATCATTGGAGGTATAACTTATGGAAAAAGAAACAATGGGAACTGTAATTTCAGTTACAAAACAATGGTGGTTAAAAGTGAATCGTAAACCTGCCCGCGTTCATGCGATGGATGGCGCAGCCTTTCCGCATACTATCAAGGTCAAATATACGATAGACGGCAAAGATTAACATCTGCCGAAAATGGATTGGCGCAGGAAACAAAGTCCCTGACAAGGGAACAACGATTAAAGTTATCTATTGTGAAGATAAGCCATCGAAAGCAAGAATTGAACTCTAATTCAAATTGACTGACTAACATGGTATGTTTTGGCCTTTGCGGCATGAAACATACCTACATATTCAAATATCTGCCTCCACAGCGGGGAAAAGAAAAAAACCGCTGACGGGCAGAGGATTTCGTGCGCTTTCCTGTATCACTGACGGATACGGCGGTTTTGAGTAGATCAAGGCCGCCGTTTCTTTTTGCTTCGACGACCCCTGCACCGTGTTCTGGCATGGCGGCTTTAGGAGGGAGCCGCCATGCAACGAAAACTACTTCGACAAAATCCGACAGGGGTTAGCCTGTCAAAAAAAGCCGTCCCCCGGCAGCGGGGACAAGCGGCTGCAAGTATGTACTATACCATGTAGGAAAAGAACATATTGCTTTTTGTTTCGCCCTGTGGGTCTTTGACCTGCCGGGCGAATTTTGTTGTTTCCTGCGGCCTGCTATCCGGCGCAAAAAGAAATTTCAAAAAAGTGAAAAAAGGAGGCGTTTAGCGGGCAGCCAGAGAGATTCCATTCGCTCTATTGGCGGAAAGGGAGAGAACCACCACATCCCCCATAGAAAGGGGGTGAGAAGATGGAAGCGATCCCCCGCAAATACGGTGAATGGAGCCAGTTTGACCGCTATTGCAAGCTGGTTCTGTACCATGAGGCGATAGATTATCTGCGGGAAATGAAGTGCCGCCGCGACCGTGAAGTGTCGCTGGACGCTGTTTCCCCGGCTGATTGGGACAAGCTCTCGACCGTAGATCGGTATTCCTGCGACAGCTTTACATTCAGTTCGCATGGCTATGACCTACATATCGACAACGAGCTTGTGGCCGAAGCGTTTGCCAGCCTGCCAAAAGACGAGCAGAGTATTTTGATTCTCCGCTTTGTTCTGGATTTGACTGACGAAGAAATCGGCCGCCTGATGGGAATGTCCCGCAGCGCAGTACAGCGCCACAGGACAAGCACCCTGAAAGACTTGCGTATAAAATTGATGGCGTTCATGCCGGAGGGAGGTTAAACGCGGATGAAGCAATCCAGTTACAAGGGCAAAAGCCCTCTGCCTGATTTTGTGATCGACGCGGCCTGCGCCGGTAACGCCGAAGCCGTGGAGCGTGTCTTGCAGCATTACGACGGCTATATCAATAAGCTGTGTACCCGGACGCTCTATGACGGCAGCGGCCAGCCTCATATCTGCATTGACGAGTATATGAAGCGCCGATTGCAAATCAAGCTGATCCATTCCATCGTTAGTCCCATTGGCGACTGACGGTTAAGGCCCCGGCCATAGACAGGCGGCTTTCCCTTTCCCCGCCTGCCTGTTTTCCCGGCGGCCCCTTTGCTCCTTGACAAATACGCCCGCAGGACAATGGCGGCGCGTCATAGGGCAGACGGATACATTCTGTCTGTGCCGAGCCGGGCGGCAGGTGCGCCAAGAGGCTTTCCCTCATTGGGATAAGCGGAGCGATTTTACCGGGCCGTAAAGCAGGTGTGGCAGCCTGCGGGCGACGACGCGCAGGCAGGACAATGATACGCCCTTGTCGTCGTAGTCCGAGCGTTTGAAGCGTCGCAGGCAACGAGCAGGGCCGCGTGAGAACCACGCGGGGGTGAGATTCCCGTGGAGCTGTGCCAGCAGCCGTCCGTTACTTTCTGCCCACTTTCACAACAATAACCTTTGTTTTGAAAAGAAAGGGGGCCATGTTATGAGTAATAACGATGTGCCTATTTGGGAAAAATACACGCTCACCATTGAGGAAGCGTCTAAATATTTTCGGATCGGGGAAAACAAACTGCGTCGGCTTGCCGAGGAAACCCCCACCGCTGGCTGGGTGATCTTAAACGGCAACCGCATCCAGATCAAACGGAAGCAGTTTGAAAAAATTATTGATTCCCTTGACACAATATAGTGAAAAAGGGCCTTGCGCGTGTTATAATAGGTTATAAGCGTGTCAAGGCTCTTTCCGTCATGGAAAGGAGCATGACGAAATGCCAAGAAAAGAACGAGATGAAAAAAGACGGGACAACAAAGGCCGCCTTTTGAAGTCTGGAGAGAGCCAGCGATCAGATGGAAGATACGCTTACAAATACATTGACACCTTTGGAGAACCCCAGTTTGTTTACTCATGGAAGTTAGTACCCACCGACAAAGTACCTGCCGGGAAGCGGCCCTGTCTTTCCCTGCGCGAGAAGATCAAGCAGATACAGAAAGACCTTGACGACGGGATCGACACCATCGGCAAGAAAATGACCGTGTGCCAGCTTTATGAAAAGTACATCCGGCAGCGCGGGAATGTGCGGAAAGGAACCCAAAAGAGCCGCCAGCAGTTGATGAAACTTCTGTCCGAAGATAAGCTGGGCGCGGCCAGCATTGACAGCGTGAAGCTGTCCGACGCGAAAGAATGGGCCTTGCGTATGCAGGAAAAGGGCGTTGCCTACAACACCATCTGCAACAGCAAGCGTTCCTTAAAAGCCATCTTTTATATGGCCGTACAGGACGACTGCCTCCGCAAGAATCCCTTTGACTTCCAGATCAATGAGGTTATCAACGACGATACCGTACCAAAGGTGCCGCTTACCCCTACACAGGAAAACGAGCTTTTGGACTTCATGCAGAACGATCCCGTCTATGCCAAGTATTATGACGAGGTGGTGATCCTGCTGGAAACCGGGCTTCGTATTTCCGAACTCTGCGGCCTGACTCCCGCCGACCTGAATTTTGAAAAGCGCTTTGTGAATGTAGACCACCAGCTTTTGAGAAGCACCGAGGACGGCTACTATATCGAAGCGCCAAAAACAGAAAGCGGATTCCGTCAAGTGCCCATGAGCGCAGCCGCCTATGAAGCGTTTGAGCGCGTGTTAAAGAAGCGCAGGGACGGCAGGTGCATTGAGGTTGACGGTTATAAGGACTTCCTGTTCCTGAACCGGGATGGCCTGCCCAAAACCGCCGTCAACTATGACGCCATGTTCAAGTGCCTTGCCAAGAAGTACAACAAGTGTCACAAGGAGCCTCTGCCCGATATAATGACGCCGCACACCATGCGGCATACATTCTGTACCAGAATGGCAAACGCGGGCATGAACCCCAAGGCATTGCAGTACATCATGGGACACGCCAACATCGTAATGACGCTGAACTATTATGCCCACGCTACTTTCCATTCCGCACAGGAGGAAATGGAACGGCTGCAAGCCAAGGCAAAACCCACCGCAGAGGTCAAGCCGGAGCCTACGGCACAAAGCGCCGAGGAAACCAAGGCGGCATAAGTAGTACGCAGAATTTACTACTGCTTTTACTACTTTTGAGAGCGAAAACATGAGGGGTAATAAAAAGATTTGTGAGGTTCTTCCGATATGAAAAGTGCCGGAAAAGCCCGGAATAACGGGCTATACCGGCATATAAGAACATCTAAAGAGATAATTAGAAATCTATTAAATGATTCTTTTATAAAAGATATGATAGATTTTAACCGTTCCGGTGCTTTTTTCAGTCGTTCCAGATTTTCCTGCTCTGAGCTGATTAAACAGTTGCCTGGCATCTGCAGATCAAAGACAGCCGACAGGTTTGCACCGCTGCGGGAAAGTGCCTGACTTAGGCTGACAAAAGAATTTCCGCTTTTTCCATTGTTAGAAGTCATGACGACAAAAGTATAGCAGTCAGGATTGACCGTTAACTTCAATAAAAATTCTTTTACAATCCATGGCAGATCGCTCATGTAGGTAGGAAAGACAAAACCGATTATATCGTTTTTGCAGAAAAAATTGCTTTCTGTTTTATAATATTCTCAACAGGCTGATTCAGCTCTTTTCCAATTTCTTTTGCAGCCCAAAGCGAATTACCAGTTCCGGTAAAATAAAAAATCATAAGTTTTTCCCTCTCTTTTTGAAGTTTATGACGGAGAAAATATTTTTATCCGTTTGCTTTATATTATTTTAAAACTATGATGTTGGGGTCAAAAGCCCCTCTATAGTACCTTGAAAAGTTCATATATTTTGTAGTAAATACAAGCCTAAATGGTTTACTTGCTGTATAATAGAGATATCTTAGTAGGAAAGAAGGCAATCTCTATGTCATTCAAAGAAAATACTTACCAGCAAATGTCATTTACAGATAGTTTTTCTGGATTAACTGCCAGAGAACAAAAAGCATTGGAAAAATCCTGGGCAAAAGTCTTTGCCGATGAAATATTTCCTGCCATTGATGAAAAGCGTTTTTCTGTCTTATACAGCGATAAGGCATCCAGACCGAATACTCCGGTCAACGTGATTGTTGGTGCGCTCATTATCAAAGAGCTTTTTGATTATTCCGATGACGAGATGGTCGAAAATCTTATGCTGGATTTTCGAATTCAGTACGCACTGCACACAACAAGTTTTGAAGAACAGCCTTTGAGTGACAAGACCTTAAGCCGTTTCCGCAAGAGGTGCTATGATTATGAAACACTTCACAACAAGGATCTTTACCATGATTGTGTGAAAGATTTAAGTGCTTCCATTGCAAAACTGATGGGAATCAGCGGTAAAGTCAGACGTATGGATTCCATGATGATCGAATCCAACGTCCGCAGGCTCAGCCGAATGGAACTGATATACACCTGCATTGTAAAGCTGGCGATGTATGTGAATAAAATCAATGGTTCCGTTCTGTCTGACGATTTAAAACATTATATCGATCCTAACGATTTTAACAGAGTGATTTATCATCAGCGCAGTACCGATGCAGATGAGCGCATGAAGCAACTCTTAACGGATGCGGATAAACTTCTTGCCCTGTGTGAGTCTGATTACAATGATTCAACAGAGTATGATCTGTTTGTCAGATGCCTGTCAGAACAGACCATTGTTGAAAATGAAAACCGAAGACTCCGCACGAAAGAAGACGGCGGCATGAAATCAACCATGCTGCAGAATCCTTCTGACCCTGAAGCGACATTCCGGAATAAAGCAGGAAAAGAGCATCGAGGATATGCTGCTAATCTTGAAGAATCCGTTGGAGCCGATGGTTCTGTTGTAACAGAGTACCAGTATGAGCAAAACAACCATAGTGACAGTCAGTTTATCCAGGAGCACCTTGCGCAGATGGATAACCAGGAAGAACGGACTGTTATAGTCACGGATGGAGCATATAGTGGAACAGAAAACACACAACTTGCAGCTCATAAAAACGTAGAACTGATTACCACAAGTCTGACGGGGAAACCGGCTCCGTATATCCTTGCTGATTTTGAATTCAACGAAGAGGGAACAAAAGTCCTCCGATGTCCAGCCGGCCATGCACCGAAAAGCTGTTCTTATATGAAACCAAGCAATCAGTGTGCCGTTTCCTCTCTGCATGAGCAGTGTGCCAACTGTCCGTAGCAGGATCAATGCAAGCCGAAGATCTTTAAGAAGGTTGCAAAAATAGTAACATCCAAAGCAGCGCATGAACGTGCGAAAATCCAACGGAACATGAATAGCAAAGAATTCAAAAATTATGCAAGGCTGCGTAATGGAGTGGAAACTGTTCCATCGAATATACGCAAGAATTACCACTTGGAAAAGATACCTCGTGGGAAACAGCGGGGCAAGTTCTTTTTCGGTTCCAAGATAGCAGCATTGAATTTCAGAAAACTCTTTATAGAAATAGAGGACAAAGTTATTTATGGTTTTGCCCCCAACATCAAAACTATTGTAGTATAACATAGAAAGAAAAACTTACGGTAAACGACGCAGATAAATCAATTTTTATATATTGTACGAGGAGCACGAATATGGAAAAAGAAACCGTCATTTTGACTTGCAGTTCGCTGGAACGTTATGTGAAACGGGCACAGGAGAAGATGCATACCAATTATCCGATTATAGTCATTGATCGGATCTATCACGTAGAGCCGGCGACTATGAAAACGGTGATCTGGCAGGAACTGGAAAAAAGAAAAAGGAAGCCGGATACGATTCTGGCTGCCATGGGATTTTGCGGAGGAGTTTGGGACCAGGTGCGGGCACAGGTAAGGACTGTGATTCCAAGAGTAGATGATTGTGTGTCCCTGCTTTTAGCCACAGATGACCGGTACATCCCCAACCGCAAGGAGAGCGGGCATCTGTATCTTTATGAGGATGAGCCCGAAAAATTTTCTGTGTTATCACTATTGAAAGATTATCGGAAAGCATCCAAGGAATTTCAGGGACTAGATGAAGAAACGTTGTTCCACATGTGGTTTGACCAGTATTATTTTCTGGATATCATTGATACCGGGTATAATGATTGTTATGAACTTGCGTATGCGGAGCAGGCGCAGAAAAATGCAGATATGATTCATGCAGCGTTGGACTATGTGCAGGGAAGTAACCGAATCCTGGAAAAACTGGTGTCGGGAGAATGGGATGAGCAGTTTCTGGTAGCTGAACCCGGGCATTTGATCCGGCATGGGGATTTTTTCTGAGTGGAAAAGGATGTTCCAGCCCAGAGATCTGGCATTTTTGGAAGGTCTTGTACTATTTTTATGTAAAATGGAAAGATGCTGAGAAATTAGTTTGGCATTGACAGATCAGCAAATCTGTGATATTGTCCAACTATGCATAGAGCATATTTGAAAAATGCTTTTCGAAGACGCTTTAAAGCATGAATAGAAAAAAGAAAGAACATGAACGTGTAAAGGTGAGGGAATGTATCTGAAATAATTTAAGCTGGAAAACACAATTGTATTTTGGTAAGACCTGTTTGAAACGGGTTATTTTGTGTACGCTTAAATTAGATACTTAGACGATTCGTTATGTTCCGACACCAGTGCCATGCACGCTGTGTCTGTTTAGGATGCGGGTCTGTTTTGCGTACGCAAAGCGGGCTCGCTTTTTAAATACTCTAGGCAGAATTTTTTATGCCGTGAGAAAAAGAAAAACAGGCAGAAGGGAGTTTTTATGGCACAGATCAATGTCAGTAATCTAACCTTTGGGTATGAAGGAAGTTATGATACAATCTTTGAAAATGTATCGTTTTCAATCGACACCAGCTGGAAGCTTGGTTTTGTGGGAAGAAACGGAAAGGGAAAGACAACGTTTCTTCAGTTACTCCTGGGAAAATACGAATACCAGGGAGCGATCACCCGATCGGTTGTCTTCGATTATTTTCCGTATCCGGTGAAACAAAAAGATCTGGAACGGACAGCAGCGGAGCTGATGGAAGACTGGAAAGCGGGAGTAGAGAGCTGGAGAGTTCTTTGTGAATTGGAAAAAGTGGATATGGACGCAGAACTTTTGTACAGACCATTTGGTACGTTAAGCTTTGGGGAGCGGACCAGGGTCATGCTTGCAGTCCTTTTTTCCGGTGAAAATGATTTTCTGCTGATCGATGAACCCACCAACCATTTGGATCAGGACGCCAGAGAGATTATCAAAAAATATCTGGCGTCAAAAAAAGGATTTATTCTGGTATCCCACGACAGGGATCTGCTGGACGCCTGTATCGATCATGTGCTGGTTTTAAACCGGGCCTCGATCGAAGTGCAGAGCGGCAATTTTTCCAGCTGGTGGGAAAATAAGGAAAAAGCAGACAACTTCGCCAGAATGGAACATGAAAAACATGTAAAAGAAATTGGAAAACTAAAGGCAGCCGCCGACCGTTCTTCGCGCTGGGCAGAAAAAATGAAAATACCAAGATTGGGTATGATCCAGCCAAAGAACATGACAGATCGATATCGACACGATCGTATATCGGAGCAAAGACGAAGAAAATGCAGTCGCGCGTCAAAGCGTACGAGGAGAGAATGGACCGGGAGATCGAGAAAAAGGAAGGGCTGTTAAAAGATATCGAAACGGTAAAAGATTTAAAGATTATGCCGCTTTCCCATTACAAAGAACGGCTGATCGAATGCAGGGATTTTTCCTTAAAATATCGGGATGGAAAAGAACATGTGATCACCGGATTGAATTTTGAACTGAAACAAGGAGACCGTGTTTTTCTGAAAGGAAAAAATGGCTGTGGAAAATCCAGCCTGATCAAGTATATTCTGACGCAGAACCTGCAAAATTCTTCCAATGGCGGAATCGAAAAGCGGAAAATTACGATGTCCGGATGCGAAAATCTTTCCGGCGAAAATATAATGGCAACGGGTACCTGTTCGATTGCCTCAAATCTCGTTATTTCCTATATCAACCAGGATACCTCGCATCTGTCCGGAACGCTGAAAGAATTTGCCAAAAAGCAGGAAATTGATGAGCCAATGCTCCTTTCCATGTTGCGCAGCCTGGATCTGGACAGAGAACAGTTTGTAAAAAACATGGAGGAATTTTCCGAGGGACAGAAGAAAAAAGTATTGATTGCTGCCAGCCTTTTAACACCTGCGTATCTCTATCTGTGGGATGAACCGCTGAATTATATTGATGTATTTTCACGGATGCAGATTGAGAAACTGATTGCGCAGTTCCAGCCAACGATGCTGATCGTGGAGCATGATGCAAGGTTTGCCAAAAAGCTGGCAACGAAAGTGGTAGAGCTTTGACCAGAAGAATAAACGGAAAGGTTACGACTGAAAAAAAACGAGACTTCTTATGGAGGTCTCGTTTTGCTATGATTAAAAATAGTAAAAAAAGGAGGAATTCACATTATGACAAAAAGAAAAATAATGCTGCTTACGGTTTGCTTTGCTATTTTTGCTATATCGCTTCTGCTATCCAGACAGTTTTTTAAAAGCGCTGGAAAAAGGAATATGGATGTTCCGGCAGCGGGATCTGAACAGATAGAGGATTCAAAGGATACAGAAGAAAAAAGAAACACAGAAGAAATGACAGAGCTGGAAGAAACAGAAAGAACAGCAGCATCAGAAGGGGCAGCAGAACCGGAAAAAGTATATAGTAACGGCTATTCCGGCGGAGGAGAAACGCTGGCGCTGATCCTGGGGAAAAAGCCGGAACTGTTTACTGCAGCGCTCATGTGCAGCTCCAAATGGGATGGAGCATATGAACCGGTGACAGAGGCAAAAACACCGGTCTGTTTTGTGATTGGCGAAAGTGATGAATATTATGGATCAGAACCGTTTAAAGAAGCGTATCAGATTTTATATGAGCTGTATGCAGAGCAGGGTTTAGCAAAATCCGAAATAGACAATTTGCTGGTACTGGATATAAAAGAGAAAAATTACTTTGCAGGAACGAAAGTGACTTATCAGCACGGAGGCGGTTATCTGTTCTGTCGGGATGAAAAAATTATGGGATGGCTGTTTGGACATTAAGAGTCATGGAAAAATATATTGCAAAATTCCAAAGAAGTCTATGGTATGATAGTAGAGCGCGTTTGAAAAATCATTTCCGCATTCTGTGCGTTCCATTTTGCGGTATGTTTCACTCTTTTGCCGGCATGATGGCAGCAAAAAGATAAAATAAAAAAGGAGTCGACATGGAAAGAAAAAATCGTGGCATCTTAAAAAACAAGTTGTTTTTGTATCTGACAGAATTTTTTTCAGGAATGTCTGTGATGGCGGTAGAACTTGGTGCGAGCAGGCTTCTGGCACCATATTTTAGTTCTTCACAGATTGTATGGACGATCATCATAGGAACCATCATGATCGCTATGGCACTGGGAAATATCTATGGAGGCAGAACGGCGGACAAGTCACCCAATCCGGACAAGCTTTATGGCCGTATCATCGTAGCTGCTTTATGGATTGCGTTGATCCCTGTGGTTGGAAAATATATCATTGTTGGCATTTCTGCGGTTCTGATTTTTTCTGTAAATAACAATTTTCTGATCCTGGCTGCGTTTGTGGCCTGTATGGTAATTTTTGTGTTCCCATTGTTTTTACTGGGCACGGTAACTCCGTCACTGGTCAAATATTCGGTGAGCAATCTGGATGATAACGGAAAAACGGTGGGAACACTGGGAGCATTCAATACGATCGGCAGCATTATTGGTACCTTTGTGCCGACGTTTGTTACGATCCCTGCGGTTGGAACATCGATCACTTTTCTGATCTTTGCGGGAATTTTACTTGCGTTATCCATCGTGTATTTTGTGATGGAAAAAGCAGGGAAAAAGAAAGTGATTGCATCGGTACTTATTTTCGCGTTCTGCTGTGGAACAGGTTATTCCGATTCCTTCGCATTCTGGGAAAACAACCTGACATATGAGGGAGAGTCTGTATACAACTATCTTCAGGTGTACGAAAATGATAAGAGAGTAGCATTGTCTACCAATGTTCTGTTTGGCGTACAGTCTGTCTATATGAAGCAGGATGAACTGACCGGAATGTACTATGATTATGCGATGGCGGCGCCGCTTATGATCAAAGACAAGCCGACAGATCAGATGGATGTGCTGATCCTTGGCATGGGTACGGGAACCTACGCCACACAGTGTAAGAAATATTTTGGGAACATGAACATTGAGGGTGTAGAGATTGATGAAAAGATCACGGATCTCTCGCGGAAATATTTTTCACTTTCCGAGGATATTCCGGTGACTACTTACGATGGAAGAGCGTTTTTAAATGCATCGCAGAAAACGTATGATGTGATTATGGTCGATGCATATCAGGATATCACAATTCCATTCCAGATGTCCTCCAAAGAGTTCTTTGAACTGGTCAAATCACATCTGAAGGACGATGGCGTTATGGTGGTAAACATGAATATGCGTGGAATGAAGGAAGGAAACATCAATCAGTACCTTTCGGATACGATTGGAAGTGTCTTTGATACAGCGGTTACAGTGGATGTGGCAGGATCGTCCAACCGGGAACTCTTTGCGTCGGACGATTCGGACATCGTAAAGAATCTGACGAAACATACGGGGGAACTTACAAACGTAAACCTGAAAAATATGATGCAGGAAGTTACGTCAAATCTTACAGAATATCAGAAAGGAAATTATATCCTCACAGATGACCAGGCACCGGTGGAGCTGCTTGGCATGCAGGTGATCGATGAGCTGATCAAGGATGAAGTCCAATACTATAAAGATATCTATAAAGAGCAGGGAATCAAAGGACTGATCGAGTCTCTCTGAGCTCTGGAAAAAACATAAATCATGGGAATGAGAAAGAGGAACAGATACACCATCACAGTTTTAAAAAAAAGTTGTACGAAATAACATGGTTATGTTAGCAAATGATATACAGAAAAAATGGTTATAAAGGAGAACTAAAAATATGAAGCTACAATCTATTTTTGACCAGACAGATTTTGTACATGCAAGCGGTACAAAAGAAGAATTGCAGGTTGCAAACTATTTAAAGGAGCAGTGTGAAACATTAGGAGTCCCGGCAAAACTGGAAGGTTTCCGCGTTGCGATGGGCGAAATCGAAGAGGCACATTTGTATGCAGACGGGATGGAAATTTCATGCAAAGCTCTCACATGCTGCGGAAGCGGAAGTGTCGAAGGCGAACTCTACTATATGCCGGGAACCGATCCGGTTTCCGTTGCCGGTGCAAAAGATAAAATTGTGCTGATGGATACGCAGGGAATCGGATTTTTTGCGTACCAGGATTTGATGAAAGCAGGCGCGAAAGCGATTCTGTTCCAATATGGAAACAGCTATTACCCACATACAGACATTGATCAGAGAGATCTTCGGGAAGCCGTTGTCGGAGAGGAAAAGAAAGTGCTCTGCGCTATGATTCACTCCGCACAGGCAGTAGAACTTGTGAAAAATAAAGTAAAACAGATCCGTCTGGAAATCCGGCAGAAGGAATACGATGGAGAATCCCATAATGTGATTGCAGAATTGCCGGGAAAAAGAGAAGAATGGATCGTTTTAAGCGCGCATTATGATACGACATCGCTTTCGCATGGTGCATATGACAACATGAGCGGATGCGCAGGGCTTCTTGGAATCATGGAGCAGATGAAAGGGAAAGAGCTGAATTATGGTCTTCGGTTTGTATTCTGCGGAAGCGAAGAAAGAGGACTTTTAGGATCGAAAGCGTATGTCAGAGATCATGAAAAAGAACTGAGACAAACAGTACTGAACATCAATCTGGACATGATCGGAACGTATATGGGAAAATTTATCGCCTGTGTATCGGCAGAAGAAAAGCTTACCCATTACATCAGCTATATGGCTGCAGAAGTTGGATTTCCAATTGCGGCAGAAAACGGCGTCTATTCCAGTGATTCCACACCATTTGCCGATCATGGGGTTCCGGCTGTTTCGTTTGCGCGTATTGCCAACGGAAATGTCGCCCCGATTCACTGCCGCTACGATGTCAAAGATGTGATGTCGATGGAGCAGCTGCAAAAAGATATTGATTTCCTGACAGTATTTACCGGAAGATTCGCAAACGCAGCGGTCTGCCCGGTGGCAAGAGAAATACCGGAAACGATTCGGAAACAATTGGATGAATATTTGTTTCGCAAGAGAAAAGAAGCCTGATATACTTCGATCACGGATATGAGCAGCGAGACGAATTGCAAATAGGAAAAAGAACGACAGTGGCAGGAGAGAGAAACCATGAAAAAAATAGAACTGGTAGAAATCAGGCAGGTAAACGATGCCCTTGCAGAAATGGTTGCGCTGTTTCGAGTAGAACTGCGTTCCTATAAAGGAATTGCATCAAAACCGAACGTGGAAGACGGACGGGAAGAAATGAAGGAATACCTTTTAGCAGGATTTCCAGTGTTTGCCGCCACGGTGCATGGCGAATACGCAGGTTATGTTGTCTGTCGTATTGAGAGCGAGGTGGTGTGGGTGGAATCCATCTTTGTCAGAGAAGAGTACCGCCGGCAGGGAGTTGCTGCCGCACTGCATGGCAAGGCAGAAGAAATTGCAGCTTCTTATGGAAACGATACGGTTTACAACTATGTCCATCCCAATAACCACAGGATGATTGAATTTTTGAGAAAGCGTGGTTACACCGTTCTGAATCTAATTGAGATCCGTAAACCGTATCTGAATGAAAAACTGACGCAGACGATTACGGTTGGGGAACATGAATTTGATTATTGAGGGAGTCATTTTTATCCCACAATTCCAGAAAAGCCCGAAGTTCAGACGGAAGGCGCCCCTTGCGCCAGGCAAGCAGGATTTCGGTTGTAAGGTCTGCATCTGTGATGGTGCAGGCCTTTAATTTATGGGTAAGATTCAGCATGGAGGCCGGCAGAAGAGCGATGCCAAGGCCTTTTTCTGCCATTGTCATTGCCGTGCGGGCGTCCTCGCAGGTGAGATAGATATCGCAGAACAGACCTGCCTGCTCGAAAGCGGAGAGCATGTATTTCCGGTAGCGGTTCGACAGAATCAGCGGCTGCTCGGCAAGTTCTGTAAGCGAAAGGGTTTCACGCCCGGCAAAAAGCGGGTGAGAAGGGAGTGCCATGGCGGTGATGCTCTCTTTTAAAAGGGTCTTCGTCTCACAGCCATTTAAAACGATTGGCGTACGGAGCGTGGTGAGATCCACCATGTGATTTTCGAGCTGGTCTTTTAAAGCAAAGGTAGAACCCTCGTGGACATCGAAATGGATGTGCGGGTATTTCCGGGAAAATCGCAGGAGATAGTCGGCGAGCAGTGAAACGGTGGATGGCGTCATGCCGATGTGGAGTGTCGCAGACTGACTGGATTTTACGACTTCGCGCCTGGTGAGATCCGCAAACATCAGAAGCGTTCCTGCCTGTTCATACAGTGTTTTTCCTGCCTCGGTCAGAGTGATTTTCTTTGTGCCGCGGATGAGAAGAGGCACCTGAAGCTCTTCCTCCAGCATTTTGATCTGATAACTTAACGGCGGCTGTGTCATATGCAGCACCCGTGCCGCCCCGCTGATGGTTCCCGCGTCCACGATGGCGCGGAAGTATTCGAGTTGTCGAAGTTCCATAAAAATCCTCCTGAAAAAACTATATAAAAATTATTTAATATCAATATAAAAACAATAATTTACATATAGAATACGCCATGCTATACTGAAAAGCAAGTGAAAAAGAAGGGAATGAGGGAACAAATGAAACGAATTGATTTCGAACATGGAACCGTAACCGGAAACATCCTCGGGGCAGCGCTCCCAATGCTGGTTGCTCAGATTTTGAGTCTGCTGTACAATATTGTAGACCGCGTCTACATCGCGCGGATCCCGGAGGTAGGAACGGCGGCACTCGGTGCAGTCGGTCTGTGCTTTCCGCTGATCGTTATCATCACAGCATTCAGCAACTTGTTTGGAAGCGGCGGCGCTCCGCTGTTTTCGATTGAGCGTGGAAAGAATGATCAAAAAAAGGCGGAACGTATTATGAATACGTCGTATTCCATGGTATGTGTCTGTGCTGTCATACTGATGGTGATCGGCTTTTTGTTTGCCCGTCCACTGCTGTCACTGTTCGGTGCATCGGCAGATGCGATGGTATACGCGTATCCTTATATGATGATTTATCTGATCGGAACTTTGCCGTCAATGGTGGCAACCGGCATGAACCCGTTCATCAACGCGCAGGGCTACTCGACCGTTGGCATGCTTTCCGTCACGATCGGAGCGGTCGCAAACCTGCTGCTTGACCCGCTGTTTATCTTTGTGTTTGGCTTTGGTGTGCAGGGGGCTGCGATTGCAACTGTGATTTCCCAGACACTTTCCGCAGTGTTCGTTCTGTATTTCCTGACCCGGAAATCGGAACTGAAAGTGCGCTTTGTGCGGAAAGATGAAATTTCTGAGTGTGCAGGCTATGCGAAAAATATTGTCAGTCTCGGTACCGCCGGATTTATCATGCAGCTGACCAACAGCCTTGTCACGATCTGCTGCAACAATGTACTTTCTGTGACCGGCGGTGATATTTACATCTCTGTTATGACGATCGTATCGAGCGTGCGTCAGCTCGTCGAGACACCGATCTATGCAATGAATGAGGGAACTTCTCCAATTTTGAGCTATAATTACGGTGCACGCCGTCCGGCCCGCGTGCGCAAGGCGATGTGTGTCATGAGTGCGATGATCCTCGGCTATACCGCAGTGATGTGGAGCGTGATTGTTCTGGCGCCGCATGCGCTGATCGGTATTTTCAGTTCGGATGCGGTACTGACCGCAGATGCGGTTCCGGCTCTGAAGCAGTACTTTGCAGCATTCATTTTCATGGATCTGCAGTACATTGGACAGACCGTATTCAAATCTCTGAATAAAAAGAAACAGGCGATCTTTTTCTCCCTGCTCCGAAAAGTCTTCATTGTTGTACCGCTCACCTATCTGATGCCGTACGTACTCCACATGGGAACGGACGGTGTATTCCTTGCCGAACCGGTATCAAACGTAATCGGCGGAAGTCTCTGCTTTATCACCATGCTGATTCTGGTTCTGCCGGAATTGAAGCGAATGGAGCAGCAGAAGTAATAGTTTTGAAAAGTTTTTGGAAAAAGTACAGGAAGATATTTACCGAAACCGTTTCGGCAGATATCTTTCTGTTTTTGTTGCGATACATACGATAAAAAGGGTTAGATTCCCCTTTTTCGCTGCGCTGCATTCGAAGAGAGCTGCCGGTGGCAGTTTCTGCAGGTGAAAAAATTATAAAGTATAGCTAAAAACTATTTTGTTGTATCGAAGATAAGTATTTGATCTTTCCGGAAATTCACGCTACACTGGAAACAGAAAAAACAAAAGAACAGGAGAGGGTTTTTATGGAAGAAAACAAAATGGGAACGATCCCGGTCAGCCGTCTGGTGATTTCCATGGCGCTGCCGCTGATGCTGTCACTTCTGATTAATTCGCTTTACAACTTCGTAGATTCCGTGTTCGTTGCGCGGGTTTCTGAGGATGCACTGACGGCAATTTCCCTGGCGGCTCCGATGCAGCTCATTGTATCATCGCTCGGTCTTGGAAATGCGGTCGGCCTGAACGCCGTCATTTCCCGGGCACTTGGAGAAAAGAATCAGAAAAAGGTAAAAGATGCAGCGAGCGCCGCGCTTTTTCTTGCATTCTGCTCGTGGATTTTAAACAGTATTTTATGTATCGCATTTGCCCGGATCTATTTTGAAAGTCAGTCCGGCGGCAATGAAGCCATCGCAGCGTATGGCATCCAATACTTAAGTATCTGTATGATCGCGTCTCTCGGCCAGATGGGACAGTGGGTCTTTGACCGGTTTGTTATGGCAAGCGGAAAAGCGCACCTTTTTATTTTTACACTTTCCGCCGCATCGCTGACAAATCTGATTCTCGATCCGATCTTTATTTTCGGCTGGTTCGGCCTTCCGCGGATGGAGACGGCCGGAGCTGCGCTGGCAACCGTCATCGGCCAGTTTGTGGGCTGTCTTGCCGGAATGATGATTAATAAAAAGTGGAACCCGGAAATCCCGTTTGCCTTTACGCTGAAACCGGACTGGGTGAGTGTGCGTGAGATCATAAAAGTCGGTTTTCCGTCCACGCTGGTACAGATTCTGACCTCGGTTGTCAACATGGCGATGAATGCGATTATTATTACCTTTTCTTCGACGGCAGTTGCTGCTTTTGGTGTGTGCACAAAGATTCAGAATATTACAACCGTCGGTGTTCACGGTATCACAAACGGTCTGATTCCGATTGTAGCGTACAATTACGGCGCAAAGCAAAAAGAAAGAATCCGTCAGTCGATCCGGTACGGCATTCTTTACGGCGGCGGACTGTTTCTTATCTTTTTTGCCGTGCTGGAATTCTGTCCTGGCGTTGTACTGAAACTTTTTGATGCCTCGGACAATCTGATGCGCATCGGAGTTCCGGCGCTCCGCATTCTGGCAGTGGCCTATCTGCTTTCGATTCCAGGCCTGATCTATCAGGCGGCGTTGCAGGGACTTTCCCTTGGAAAAGAAAGTATGTACATATCCATGACACGCCAGGCGATTCTGCCGCTGGTGTTTGCATTTCTTCTCAAAGGATCTGGAAACCTGAATCTGATATGGGGCGCCTTTGTCCTGGCTGAGCTCTGCGGCATCCCGCTTGCAGCAGCTCTCTGGAAACGGAAAGGGGAAAAGCAGATTCAGTTTTAAGTATAGAAAAGAAAAACAAAAAGGCTGTTCTTTGCGAAAGGCAGCCTTTTTTGCATACCATAAGATAAGAATACACAGGGGCTTATGGATGAAAGAGCAGGAAAATCTGACAGGAAAAGGAATTACAGCCGCCGTGCTGGATACAGGGATTTTTCCCCATATGGATTTTGACGGCCGGATTGTAGCCTTCCGGGATCTTGTGTACGGGCGGGAGACGCCTTACGATGACAATGGACACGGAACGCATGTCTGTGGTATCCTTGGCGGAAGTGGAAGAGCGTCCGGCGGAAAATACCAGGGTGCGGCACCGGGATGCCGGTTTGTCGTAGTGAAGATTCTGGACCGAAGGGGAAATGGAAGAAAGCAGGATATCCTCGCGGCGATTGACTGGGTGTGCAAAGAGCGAATAAGACTTAATATCCGCATTTTAAATATTTCAGTGGGAACAACAGAGCAGGAAAAAACGGTGGATGATCTGCTAGTACAGGCGGTGGAGCGCGCCTGGGATGACGGGATCACTGTTGTGACAGCGGCCGGAAATCTGGGGCCCGCTCCGGGCAGTATTACGGCGCCGGGGAGCAGCAGAAAAGTGATCACCGTGGGAGCGGGCGATCTGCTGGAGCCAAGAAGAGGAATCTCCGGATGCGGCCCGACACGGGACTGCGTCTGCAAACCGGATCTTGTCGCGCCTGGAAAACGTCTCATTTCCTGCGCGCCTGGAAGAAGCAGGAAGGAATATGTGGTGAAGAGCGGCACCTCGATGGCGGCACCGCGGGTGTCCGGAGCCGTGGCTTTGGCACTTGAACGGGTTCCGGATCTTACAAATGTCCAGGCGAAAATGCTGCTTTGCGAATCGGCGAGAGACCTTGGCCTTCCGCGCAACCGTCAGGGGCATGGGATGCTTCAAACAGACCGTTTTCTGTCTCTTCTGTGAGACACTGTGCGGCAGCATAAAAAAAGAAAAATGAAGGAAAACACCTCTCATCCTGCAAAAATTGTGTGAATTTATGGGAAAATGCCAAAAAATCAGGCGAATTTTGACTTGACAAGCTATAGGATACTTTATACAATAAACGGGAATAGAAAAAGGAGGCCTACTATGGAAAAAATTCAGATGACCACTCCTCTGGTAGAGATGGATGGAGATGAGATGACCAGAATTCTCTGGAAAATGATCAAAGATGAGCTGCTTCTCCCGTTTATTGACCTGAAAACGGAATATTACGATCTGGGACTGGAACACAGAAACGAGACGAACGATCAGGTAACCGTAGATTCCGCAAACGCTACCAAGAAATACGGTGTAGCAGTCAAATGTGCCACCATTACGCCGAATGCAGCGCGTATGACCGAGTACAATCTGAAAGAAATGTGGAAGAGCCCGAACGGAACGATCCGTGCCATGCTCGACGGAACCGTTTTCCGTACCCCGATTGTCGTAAAAGGCATCGAGCCGTGCGTGCGCAACTGGAAAAAACCGATCACGATTGCCCGTCATGCATACGGAGATGTCTATAAAAATGCAGAAATGCGCATTCCGGGACCGGGAAAAGCAGAGCTGGTTTATACGGCTGAGGACGGCACCGAGACAAGAGAGCTGATCCACAACTTCACCGGCGCCGGTGTCATTCAGGGCATGCACAATCTGGATAACTCCATAGAAAGCTTCGCGAGAAGCTGTTTCGAGTACGCACTGTCCACGAAACAGGATCTGTGGTTTGCAAGCAAGGATACGATTTCCAAGAAGTATGATCACCGCTTCAAGGATATCTTCCAGGAGATCTTCGATGCAGAGTACAAAGAGAAATTTGCAGAAGCAGGCATTACCTACTTCTACACTCTGATCGATGACGCCGTTGCCCGCATCATGAAAGCAGAGGGCGGCTTTATCTGGGCCTGCAAGAACTACGACGGCGATGTCATGAGCGACATGGTATCCTCCGCCTTCGGTTCCCTTGCGATGATGACTTCTGTTCTCGTATCCCCGCACGGATATTACGAGTACGAGGCTGCGCACGGAACCGTACAGCGCCACTATTACCGTCACTTAAAAGGTGAGGAGACATCCACCAACTCCGTGGCCACCATTTTTGCATGGACCGGCGCACTCAGAAAACGCGGGGAAATGGATGGAAACGCAGAACTTTCCGCATTTGCAGACCGTCTGGAAAAAGCAACGATCGCAACGATCGAGAGCGGAAAAATGACAAAAGACCTTGCGCTGATCACCACCATGGAAAATCCGACCGTATTAAACAGCCGTGATTTCATCCTGGCCATCCGCGAGGAGCTGGAGAAATAATTAAACGAAGCAAAAAAGAAAGCCGATCCGGCATTCCCGCAAAAAGGGATGCGCCGGACCGGCTTTTTCTGTTTTGAATTTTCCGGGGAAAACCAGGCCTATTCGGCAAGCTCTTCCCATTTTTCATACAGCTCTTCGAGTTCCGCGGCAATCTCTGCTTTCTCTTTGCTTAATTTCACACACTCTGCCACATTCGTTGCGACTTCCGGTTTCGACATTTCCTCATCAATTTCCGAATCGCGTGTCTCAAGCTCTTCAATTCGTTTCTCCGTCTTTTTCAGCTCGTTTTCTTTCTTGCGGAGACGTGCCTGTTCTTCTTTCTGCGCTTTCCAGTCCAGCTTTGTGGAGGAGGCTTCGGAAGGAGCCGCTGTTTCTTCCGGAGCGGCGGCATCGGCAGCAGGAGCATAGATGCGGGTCAGCTCTTCTTTTTTCTCCAGATAGTAATCGTAATTTCCGATATAGTTGACGAGTGTTTGTCCCGTCAGCTCCAGAATCCGGGTTGCAGTCTGATTGATAAAGTAACGGTCGTGGGAAACGTACAGTACCGTTCCAGTGTAATCCTTCAGCGCGTTTTCCAGAATCTCCTTTGATACGATATCGAGGTGGTTGGTCGGCTCGTCGAGGATCAGGAAGTTGGCGTTCGAGAGCATCAGCTTGGCAAGGGAAATTCGTCCGCGCTCACCGCCGCTCAAGGTATGAATCGGTTGGAAGACATCGTCGTTTGTAAACAGGAAGGCGGCCAGCACATTTCGGATTTCGGTGTTTGTCAGATATGGATACGCGTCGGAAATCTCCTGGAAAATGGTCTTTTCCATGTGGAGCACCTGATGCTCCTGATCGTAGTAACCGATCTGTACACGGCTTCCAAGTGTAAAAGAGCCGACATCCGGGCGGATGACTTCGTTTAAGATCTTTAAGATCGTCGTTTTTCCCGTTCCGTTGTTTCCGATGATTGCCACGCGCTCGCCGCGCTTGATTTCGAAATTCAGATCCTGGAAAAGCGTCTGTCCCGGGAAGGCTTTGGAGAGGTGCTCGACGGTCAGCACATCGTTTCCGCTTGTGATGCGCGGTTCCAGACGGATCCGCATATCGGAGCGTACTTCGGTCGGCTTTTCCAGCACATCCATTTTGTCCAGCATTTTTTCACGGCTCTCGGCGCGTTTGATGGATTTCTCGCGGTTGAAAGATTTCAGCTTTGCAATGACTTCTTCCTGATGGTGGATTTCCTGCTGCTGGTTGACCCAGGCATGGTAAGCGGCTTCACGGAGCATTGCTTTTTTCTGACTGTAGGCGGTATAGTTTCCCTCAAAAGTTGTTACTTTTTTATTGTCCACTTCAACGACTTTTGTGACAACGCGGTCGAGAAAGTAACGGTCATGGGAGACGATCAGGACGGCTCCGCTGTAATTTAAAAGATACGTTTCGAGCCAGGAGATCGAGTCCATATCGAGGTGGTTGGTCGGCTCGTCGAGCAGAATGATGTCCGGTTTGGTGAGCAGCAGTTTACCAAGTGCCACGCGGGTCTTCTGACCGCCGGAGAGGGAGTCCACCTGTTTTTCAAAATCGCTCTCGGAAAAGCCAAGACCTTTTAAAACACCGACGACTTCACTGCGGTACGCGTATCCGTTTTCCAGTTCAAAGGTATGGGAGAGGCGGGTGTAGGTGGAAAGAAGTTCATCCAGCTCTGTACCGGATTTTGTATTCATATCACTTTCCATCTGACGGAGGCGTTCCTCCATATCGATCAGATTCTGTTTCGCGGTCAGCACTTCCTGGTAAATGGAAAGGTGTCCGGTCAGATCCTGATGCTGGGCGAGATAGCCCATCGTCTTTCCTTTGGAGAGGATGACCTCTCCCTCATCGGCCCTCATTTCGCCGATGATGATTTTTAACAGCGTCGATTTTCCGGCGCCGTTGATGCCGACCAGTGCGGCTTTTTCGCGTTCTTCTATATGAAAAGATGCATTTTTGATAATTTCCGTTGTCCCGAATGCTTTCGAGATATTCTGACATGCAAGAATCATGTGGTTCCTCCAGATAACATATTTCTGTATTTTGACATAATACACCATCCTTATTATAGAGAGTAATACACAAAATTTCAAGAAATCTTTGACAATTTTCTATCAACCATATATAATATGAATATATGCAGGTGTAAATAAGGAGGAATTTATCTTGGAAGAAAAAGGAATTTCGCGGGCAGTTATCAAAAGACTTCCTAGATATTATCGTTACCTGGGCGAATTGCTGGAGGACGGAGTAGAACGGATCTCTTCCGGTGAGCTGAGCGAGCGGATGAAAGTGACAGCTTCCCAGATTCGCCAGGATTTAAATAATTTCGGCGGCTTCGGCCAGCAGGGGTATGGTTATAACGTGCGGTATCTGTACAGCGAGATTGGAAAAATTTTAGGTCTGGACAGAGTCCACAATATGATTTTTGTCGGAGCCGGAAATCTGGGACAGGCGCTTGCTAATTATGCGGCCTTTGAAAGAAGCGGATTCAAAACGGTCGGTATTTTTGACGTCAACCCGGTATTAAAAGGAATCTCCGTGCGCGGAATTGAAATCCGCATGGCGGACGAGCTTCCGGAATTTATCAAGGAACACCATGTAGAGATTGCGGCTTTGACACTGCCAAAAGCAAAAGCGGTAGAGATGGCAGAGATTCTCGTGGACAACGGTGTAAAAGCAATCTGGAATTTTGCACATACCGATCTAAACTTAAAACTTCCGAAAGATGTGATCGTCGAGAACGTCCATCTTTCCGAAAGTCTGATGCGTCTCTCCTACAATCTGACCAGATATGAGGCGGAGCATCCAAAGAACAATTAAGAAACCAAAACAAAAGCAGGAGAGTCTTCGGGAAACCGGAGACTTTTTCTGTTCACTTTCCGGATAAGGCAGGAAAAGGAGGAAAAGCGATGAAACGGATTCTTACAGCAGCACAGATGAAGCAGGCAGACCGCAATACGATCGAAACCATGGGGATACCGTCCCTGGTACTGATGGAGCGCGCAGCGCTGTCCTGCGTGGAGGAGCTTCAAAATGGAACATGGGATACAGGAAAAGTCCTTGCTGTGTGCGGTCCCGGAAATAATGGAGGGGACGGTGCGGCAATTGCACGGATTTTAAAGACGAAAGGGGTGGATGCGGAACTGTTCTGTCTTGGAAATCCGGAAAAATACAGTGAAGGCATGAGAGCACAGAAGAAAATTGCGGAAAATTATGGGGTCCGTGAGGTTAAGAATCCGGATTTCCGGGAATATACTGTTATCATAGATGCCATCTTTGGAATTGGCGTATCCCGTCCGCTGGCAGGGGAGTACCGGAGGGTAGTGGAAGCAATCTGCGCAAGCGGTGTTCCTGTTCTTGCCGTGGACATCCCTTCGGGGATCCACACGGATACCGGAGAGGTCCTTGATGCGGCGGTGAAAGCCAGAGCCACGGTGACATTTGCCTGTGCAAAGCCAGGGCTTCTCTTTGATCCCGGAAAACGATATGCCGGAGAGGTCCTGGTCCGTGATATCGGAATCGGCTTTGATGCAGGAGAAGAGGAGACGCCCTGGTACGGTTCAGTGGAAAAAGAAGATCTGGACCGGTTTCTTACCCGCACGCCGATGGGAAATAAGGGAACCTTCGGAAAGGTGCTGGTACTTGCCGGTTCCGGTGCCATGTGCGGAGCCGCTGTTTTGTGTGCCAGGGCAGTCCTTGCATCCGGTGCCGGCATGGTAAAGGTTGTGACAGAGGAAAGAAACCGTACGCCGCTTTTCTGTGCCCTGCCGGAAGCAATGGCGGATTTCTGGAAGGAGGATGAGCCGCTTCCGGAAGAAGCCCTGCTGCAGGATCTCGCCTGGGCGGACGCTGTTGTTGCGGGACCGGGACTTTCCAAAAGCCGGACGGCAAAAGAACTGCTCGTTTTTACGGTGCAGCACACAGAAGTTCCTCTTGTTCTGGATGCAGATGCGCTGAACCTGATTGCAGAAGATGCAGAGATTCTTTCGGGCTGCCGGGCAGAAAAAATTTTAACGCCTCATGTAGGAGAGCTTGCACGGCTGCTGCACATGACCATTGCAGAATGCCAGCGTGACCCGGCAGGAAGCGCCGGAAGGGCAGCCGAAAAATACCAGGCCTGCTGTGTACGAAAGGATTCCGTAACCGTGACAGCAGAGGAAGGGCGTGAGCAGTATTACATAAACACAAGCGGAAGCAGTGCGCTTGCGACGGCGGGAAGCGGCGATGTGCTCGCGGGAATCACAGGCGCCTTTGCAGCAAAACGTCAGTGTGAAAAAAACGAGAAAAAAATCAGCCTTGCCAAAACAGCGGCACTGGCGGCATATGCGCATGGAAAGGCGGGAGAGGCTGCGGAAGAAAAAAGCAGTGCTTCCTATGTAACAGCATCCGAGATTATCAGAGGATTGCAGTCAATCTGAGCAAAGCAGATCAGAATCACGGGTTCCCAAAAGGACTCCGGGCGGACTTTTTTGAAGCGCCGGATGAAATTTGTGAATACCTCCGGAAAAACAGGCAATATTAAATACATGGAAACGATTTTAAAAGGCGTAAAACGCCGGATCGTTATCGTATGGGAAAGCAAAACGGAAAGAATCGGAGAGTGAGCACAAGTGGTAATCAAGCGTGGCGATGTATATTATGCCGACCTGCGGCCCGTTGTGGGAAGTGAGCAGGGCGGTGTCCGTCCGGTGCTGATCATTCAGAATGACATCGGCAACCGGCACAGTCCGACGGTGATCTGTGCGGCGATTACATCGAGGATGAATAAGGCGAAGCTGCCGACGCACATTGAGATCGAAGCGTCCGCCTATGGGATTGTACGGGATTCTGTTATTTTACTGGAACAGCTTCGGACGATCGATAAGAGAAGGCTGAAAGATAAAATCTGTCATCTGACGCCGGAACAGCTGGCCCTTGTGAACGAAGCACTGAAAATCAGCCTGGATCTGCCTACATAAGGGGTATTTTTGGCGCGGTTCACGGTTGACGAATGAGAAAGATCGTGCTATATTCTATATTATATGGGCTTCTGCCGTTTTTCGGGGAAACCTTTTTACAGAAAAGTAATACTTTAAATAAAGGAGACAAAAGAGGTATGTCAGGACATTCAAAATTTGCCAATATTAAGCATAAGAAAGAAAAAAACGACGCAAAAAAAGGTAAAATCTTTACCATCATCGGCCGTGAGATCGTAATCGCTGTCAAAGAGGGCGGACCGGATCCGGCAAACAACAGCAAGCTGCGTGACGTTATCGCAAAAGCAAAAGCAAACAACATGCCGAACGATACCATCGACCGCGGTATTAAAAAAGCTGCCGGAGATGCAAACGCAGACAACTACGAGCGTATCACCTACGAAGGTTATGGCCCGAATGGTATCGCGATCATCGTAGAGACTCTGACCGACAACAAGAACCGTACCGCAGCAAACGTAAGAAGCGCTTTCACCAAAGGAAACGGAAGCGTTGGAACACCGGGATGCGTATCCTACATGTTCGACAAAAAAGGCCAGATCATCATCGACAAAGAAGAGTGCGAAATGGATGCTGACGATCTGATGATGCTTGCTCTGGATGCAGGCGCAGAAGACTTCGCAGACGAAGAGGACAGCTACGAAATCATTACCGATCCGGATGACTTCTCCGCAGTACGTGAGGCTCTGGAGAAAGACGGTATCGCCATGGCAGAGGCAGACGTTACCATGATCCCACAGACCTACGTAGAGCTGACCGATCCGCAGGCATTAAAAGATCTGAACCGTACCCTGGATCTGCTGGATGACGACGACGACGTACAGTACGTATACACCAATCTGGACGAGTAATTTCGCTGGAAATTACATAGAATCATAAGAATCTGCGCATACTGATGAAGCTATTTTGGAATAGCAGAAAAGAGGAAATCCGTATGGCAGAATCACAGAAAAACCAGACAGAAAAAGAAAATATTGTAGAACTGAAGACCAACATTTATCTGCTGTCCATCATCGGCGAGGTGGAGGGGCATGAATCACTCGGCGAGCGCACGAAAGCGACGCGCTATGAGCACATTCTCCCTGCTCTTGCCCGTGCCGAGGAGGACAAAAGTATTGATGGTCTTCTGATTCTCCTGAATACCGTAGGCGGAGATGTGGAGGCCGGTCTTGCAATTGCAGAGATGATTGCGTCCATGCGAAAGCCTGCGGTATCGCTCGTTTTAGGGGGCGGTCATTCGATCGGTGTCCCGCTCGCAGTTGCAGCAGACTATTCGCTGATCGTGCCGAGTGCCACCATGGTCATTCACCCGGTGCGTACAAACGGCATGTTCATCGGTGTTGCACAGACGTACCGTAATATGGAAAAGACGCAGGATCGGATCACAGGTTTTGTATCGGCCCATTCTAAAATCACCAAGGAACGGCTCGAGGAGCTGATGCTCGATACGAAAATGCTGGTCAAGGATGTCGGAACAATGCTGGACGGCCCGCAGGCAGTGGAAGAAGGCCTGATCGACGAGGTCGGCGGCATTGCCCGCGCGCTCGAAAAGCTGAATGAGCTGATGAAAAAGGCAGCAGGGACAGAAAATTGACTTCACGGCGCGGCTTGTGTTTCAGGGGATTTTGTGTTAGAATGAGTTCGCTGTGAAAATTCGAACGGAAGTTTTGTCCGGACTTTCACAAAAGAGAAAAATAAGGGAACAGGATAAAAAAATGACAGTAATAGAAGCTTTATTTCTGGGTCTGATCCAGGGAATCACGGAATTCCTGCCGATCAGCAGCTCCGCACATCTGATTATCTTCCGTCACTTTATGAAGATCGAAGATACGCAGACGGTGTTTTTCAATGTGCTTTTGCACTTTGGCTCCATGATTGCAATTCTGCTCACATTTTCGAAGGAATGGAAACGTCTCTTCCTCGCGTTGTGCGGAATCATAATCGATCTGTTTCATAATTTAAAGGAACACTTTTCCAGTCAGCATCAGGAGGGAAAGCAGTACCGGAAGGTGCTCGGCAGCAACTACCGTATGCTTGCTTTCCTGCTGATTCTGACCACCATCCCGACTGCTGTAATCGGCGGCATGATTCAGAGCCTTGTCACACTGACCTCCTCGAATCTGCTGGCACCTGGCGTTGGTCTGTATCTGACGGCGATTCTGCTTGTGGTGGCAGATATGCTTCCGGAGGGAGAAAAAACGCAGAAAAATTTAAAGCCGAAAGATGCACTGATTGCCGGATTCTTCCAAGGCTTTTCCACGATTCCGGGTCTTTCCCGTCTTGGTTCGACTATTTCTGCGTGTGTGATCGGCGGCATGACCCGTTCGTACGCTGTGAAATACTCTCTGATTGTGAGTGTTCCGGCGATTATCGGGGCAACGATCGTTGAACTTGCGACCATGGGAAAAAATAAAATTGTTTTTCATCCGGTATATCTGGTCGGCGTTTTCATGGCGGCACTTGCCGGTTACTTTACGATCCGCATTCTGATGCGTGTGGTGAAAAAACGGAAACTGAAATATTTTGCTTTGTACTGTCTTCTTGTCGGGACATTCTCCATTGCAGGATATTTTCTGCTGTAATACGAGAAAGGGGAGAAGTTCTGCATGGCAAATACAACAAAGGGAAGCGGGAAGACAAAGAAAAAAACTTCTGCTTCCGGAACAGCAAAAAAGAAACAGACCCAAACAACGGCCAGAAAAACAACGGTGAAAAAGAGCAGTACCGCAAAACGTACCTCCGGCACAAGGAAAAACACAGTCCGTGAGCCGATGGACGAGGGAGTGCGCGCAGAAATTATTCTGCTTTCCGTGCTTGCTGTTTCGATTCTGCTGATGCTCAGTAATTTCGGTATGGGCGGCGTGATCGGACAGGCTGTCTGCGACTTCTTTTTCGGCCTTTTCGGCGTGACAGAGTGGGCAGCACCGGTTCTGATCTTCTTTGGAACAGCATTTTACATAGCAAACAGACAGAACTTTTTAATTGTGCGGAAAACCGGGGGAGCGATCAGCTGTTTCGTCTTTTTCTGCGCTTTTATGCAGCTTCTGGCGTCCGGCTATACGAGAGATACGACATTTCTGGATTACTATTTTGACAGCGCCTACGATCATCTCGGCGGAGGAATCTTAGGAGGGTCTGTCGTGAAAATTCTCGGCATGGGATTCGGCCAGATCGGCGCGTGGGTGATTATTGTGATCGCCATCGTGATTTCCGTGATCGTGATGACGCAGAAGCCGATTCTCGCGCCGATCCATGAAAAGACGAATGACCACCGCCGGATGGCGGAGGAGCGCCGCCAGGAGCGTCTGGCGCGCCAAGCTGCGATGGAGGAAGAGGAAAGAAAAGAGCTGATTCTTGAGCCAGTGGAGGAACCGAAAAAAGCCGGGAAGAAAAAGAAATCCCGCCTTCTTTCTCATGTGGAATCGAAGGCTGATTTAAACGAAAACGACGATACCCATCAGATGGAGATGCCGGAGCTTTCGATTCACCGTGGTTCTGTGCCGGCTGAAGAGCCGGAAAAGACAGGACCGGAGATGACACGGCAAGCTGCAGAAGAGGCGAAAAAAGAGAAAACGTCTGCGGATCATACGAGAAATCCGCGGTCTTCCTGTGAAGAGATCGAGGCGGATATAGACGGCATTCGTCAGGAAATCGGGAAAAAAGCAGAGGAAAAGCGGCCGGAGTACAAAACACCGCCGATGAATCTTCTGAAAAAAGGGATGCGCGGTGCCATGGGCGATTCCGATGCGCATTTGCGGGAAGTAGCGCGGAAACTGGAGGAGACGCTGGACAGCTTCGGTGTCAAAGTTACAGTCAATAACGTAAGCTGCGGACCGACCGTCACACGGTATGAGCTGATGCCGGAACAGGGCGTGAAAGTAAGCCGGATTGTCGGATTGACCGACGATATCAAGCTGAGTCTTGCAGCAGCAGATGTCCGCATTGAGGCACCGATCCCGGGAAAATCCGCAGTCGGAATCGAGGTTCCAAATAAGACGAACACGGCCGTGATGCTGCGTGATCTTCTTGAAACACCGGAGTTTAAGAACTTTTCTTCGAATCTGGCCTTTGCTGTCGGAAAAGACATCGCCGGTCAGCCGGTCATCGCAGATATCGCGAAAATGCCTCATCTTCTGATCGCCGGTGCGACCGGTTCCGGTAAATCGGTCTGCATCAACACACTGATTATGAGTATTATTTATAAGGCAAAACCGGAAGACGTCAAACTGATCATGATCGACCCGAAGGTCGTTGAGCTTTCTGTTTATAACGGCATTCCGCACCTTTTTATTCCTGTTGTCACAGACCCGAAAAAGGCTTCCGGAGCTCTGAACTGGGCGGTTGCGGAGATGACAGACCGTTATAACAAATTTGCGGAATTCAACGTGCGCGATATGAAAGGCTACAATGCAAAAGTTGCCGAGCTGCCGCCGGATGAAAACGGCAAAAAACCGGAAAAACTGCCGCAGATCGTCATTATCGTGGATGAGCTTGCCGACCTGATGATGGTTGCGCCGGGAGAAGTGGAGGATGCGATCTGCCGTCTGGCACAGCTTGCCCGTGCGGCCGGCATCCATCTGATTATTGCAACACAGAGACCTTCCGTCAATGTCATCACTGGTCTTATCAAGGCAAATATGCCGTCCCGTATTGCGTTCTCGGTTTCTTCCAGCGTAGATTCCCGTACGATCCTCGACATGGGAGGTGCGGAAAAACTGCTTGGAAAAGGCGATATGCTCTACAAGCCGCAGGATTACCAGAAACCGGCCCGTCTGCAGGGATCCTTTGTTTCGGATAAAGAGGTCAGCGATGTCGTTGCCTACTTAAAAGATCACTACGGCGAGAACGCTTATGATCCGGATATCGAAAAACGGATTCACACCGTAAGCCTGGATGGCGGTTCTGCCGCAGGCGGCGGAGATAACCGCGATAATTACTTCGTGGAAGCCGGAAAATTTATCATCGAAAAAGATAAGGCATCGATCGGCATGCTCCAGAGAGTGCTGAAAATCGGTTTCAACCGCGCGGCCAGAATCATGGACCAGCTCGCGGATGCCGGTGTCGTAGGACCGGAGGAAGGAACCAAGCCGAGAAAAGTTCTGATGTCCATGGAACAGTTCGAAAATTATCTGGAGGAACACGGATGATGGGAAAAGATGTTGTCCGTTGTTTACAAATAACCGGAAACGTGATAAAGTATTAACATAAAATGCGCGAAAATCCAAGTCGTGCTTTTGTTAAAATATTTCTAACAAGATTAGGAGGATATTATGTACAAGATTCAAGAAGCGGAAATGCTCGCGAATAATATCTACCGTATGGTAGTAGAAGCACCGCGAGTAGCACAGCACTGCCTCCCTGGACAGTTTGTTATTGTCAAGGCAGATGAAGAAGGAGAAAGAATTCCTCTGACCATTTGTGATTACGATAGAGAAGCAGGAACTATCACCATCGTATTCATGCCGATCGGAGAATCTACCAAAAAAATGAAAGATCTCAAAGCGGGAGATGCTTTCATGGATTTCGTAGGACCTCTGGGGCAGCCGTCCGAGTTCTGCAGCGAAGATATCGAAGAACTGAAGAAAAAACGGATCGTATTCGTAGCCGGCGGTGTTGGAACTGCACCGGTTTACCCGCAGTTAAAATGGCTGCATGAGCATGGAATCACTGCTGACGCCATTGTCGGAGCAAAGACAAAAGATCTCGTTATTCTCGAGAAAGAAATGTCTGCTGTCAGCAATCTGTACATAACCACAGACGATGGTTCTTACGTAAGAAAAGGTATGGGTACCGATGTACTCCGCGACCTTGTACAGAATCAGGGCAAACAGTATGATGTCTGTGTTGCCATCGGACCGATGATCATGATGAAATTCGTATGTCTTCTGACAAAAGAACTGAACATCCCGACCGTTGTAAGCATGAACCCGATCATGGTAGACGGAACCGGTATGTGCGGTGCCTGTCGTCTAATGGTAGGCAATGAAGTAAAATTTGCCTGCGTAGACGGACCGGAGTTTGACGGTCATCTGGTAGACTTCGACCTGGCTATGAAACGTCAGCAGATGTATAAGACAGAAGAGGGAAGAGCTCTCTTAAGATACCAGGAAGGCGCAACCCATCACGGTGGATGCGGCCAGTGCGGAGGTGACAAATAATGGCAAAGGGATTAAACAGAGTACCGGTACGTGAGCAGGAGCCGAAGGTACGTGCCACAAATTTTGACGAGGTATGTCTTGGATACAACAAAGACGAAGCAGTAGAAGAAGCACAGCGCTGCCTGGGCTGTAAAAATGCAAAATGTATCACAGGATGCCCGGTTAATATCAACATTCCGGCATTCATTGCACAGGTAAAAGAAGGAAACTTCGAGGAAGCATACAAAATTATCGGTGAGTCCAGTGCACTCCCGGCAGTCTGCGGCCGTGTATGTCCGCAGGAGAGCCAGTGCGAGGGCAAATGTGTCCGCGGAATCAAAGGCGACGCTGTTTCCATCGGTAAACTGGAGCGTTTCGTTGCTGACTGGGCAAAAGAAAACGGTATCAAACCGGTTCCGGCAGCAGAGAAAAACGGCCACAAGATCGCGGTTATCGGTTCCGGCCCTGCAGGTCTTACCTGCGCAGGAGACCTTGCAAAACTTGGCTACGATGTAACCATCTTCGAGGCACTTCACAAAGCCGGCGGTGTATTAAGCTACGGTATTCCGGAGTTCCGTCTTCCGAAAGACAAAGTAGTTGCCGCTGAAATCGAGAACGTAAAATCTCTCGGTGTTAAAATTGAGACCAACGTTATCATCGGAAAATCCGTTACCATCGACGAGCTGTTAAAAGACGAAGGATTTGAAGCAGTATTCATCGGTTCCGGTGCTGGCCTTCCGATGTTCATGGGAATCCCGGGTGAGAACGCAAACGGCGTATTCTCCGCAAACGAGTTCCTGACCAGAAACAACCTGATGAAAGCATTCCGCGATGATTACGATACCCCGATCGCACACGGCAAGAAAGTTGCTGTAGTCGGCGGCGGCAACGTAGCTATGGACGCTGCAAGAACCGCACTTCGTCTCGGCGCAGAGGTACACGTTATTTACCGTCGTTCTGAGGCAGAGCTTCCGGCCCGTGCAGAGGAAGTTCATCATGCAAAAGAGGAAGGTATCATCTTCGACCTTCTGACCAACCCGGTAGAAATTCTGACCGACGACAAAGACTGGGTAACCGGTATCCGCTGCATCCGTATGGAACTTGGCGAGCCGGACGCTTCCGGAAGAAGAAGACCGGTTGAGATTCCAGAATCTGAGTTCGAAATTGAAGTAGACGAAGTTATCATGTCTCTTGGCACTTCCCCGAACCCGCTGATTTCTTCCACCACCTACGGTCTGGATGTCAACAGAAGAAAATGTATCGTAGCTGAGGAAGAAACCGGAAAGACCAGTAAAGAGGGCGTTTACGCCGGCGGTGACGCTGTAACAGGTGCAGCAACCGTTATCCTTGCTATGGGTGCCGGAAAAGCCGGAGCTAAAGGAATTGATGAGTATATCAAAAGCAAAAATGCATAAGGCATTGCTTTTCTAAACTAAAAGCCATATAGACGCGGACAAAAAGTGATCTATATGGCTTTTGGTGTTTTTGACAGATATCCGAAAGGGTTTTAAGATTACAGAATGAAAATTACGATATTAACAGTAGGAAAAATCAAAGAGAAATATCTGCGGGATGCGATCGCCGAGTATTCGAAGCGCCTCAGCCGCTATGCAAAGCTGGAAATTATCGAGGTGGCGGATGAAAAAACGCCGGACAGCGCGAGTGAAACCGTAGAGACGAATATCAAAAATAAAGAAGCAGAGCGCCTTCTCAAATATATCCGGGATGACGCTTATCTGATTACATTGGAAATTAAGGGAAAACAGCTCACATCCGAGGAGCTGGCCCAGAAAATAGATACGCTCGGCGTGCAGGGAACGAGCCATATTATTTTTGCGATCGGCGGTTCCTTAGGGCTTGGCGAGGAAGTTCTGAAGCGTTCGAACTATGCGCTCAGTTTTTCGAAAATGACATTTCCGCATCAGTTGATGCGGGTTATTCTGCTGGAACAGATTTACCGGAGCTACCGCATTAACTGCGGGGAGCCATATCATAAATAGCTGCGAATAAGAGAGGTGTGATTGCGATGCGTGAAATGCGTTTAAAAAAGCGGGAGATTACAGATCCTGAAATTTTAAGAGAAATTCTGGAAAGCTGCGAGGTTGTGCGGATCGGGGCGATGGATGAGGAAGGCATGTTTATCGTGCCGATGAATTATGGATATGATGTCCGGGAAGAAGATGGAACTCTTCACGTCTGTCTGTACCTGCATGGGGCAAAAGAAGGGCGGAAGGCGGCTGCATTTGTAGCGGATCCGCGCGTGGCGGTGGAGATGGATTACAACCATGAAGTGATTACAGGTGACTATACGTGTGCGTATTCCTATGCGTACCGCAGTATCATGGGAAACGGAACCATCACGGAGGTGACAGATCCGGAGATAAAGAAGAAAGGCCTGGAAAAAATCATGGCGCATATCGCACCGGAGGCGAAGATCGCTTTTCTGCCGGAGATGGTGGAGCGCGTTGCCGTATGGCGCATAGACATCGATACATTTACCGGCAAAGAGCGCAGACGAAAATAGAGTGTTCGAAGCTCCGCAGGCTGCAGACGGAAAAAGACAGCAGAAAGGACAGCAGAAATGATTAAAATTGATCTGATTACAGGCTTCCTTGGCTCAGGGAAGACGACTTTTTTGAAACAGTACGCAAAGTATCTGATGGCACAGGGAAAGAACATCGGCATCCTGGAGAATGATTTTGGGGCAGTCAATGTGGATATGCTGCTTCTACAGGAACTGCGCGGAGATCAGTGCGAGCTGGAGATGATTTCCGGCGGATGCGACAAAGAGACACACCGCAGACGGTTCCGCACGAAACTGATCTCGATGGGCATGAGCGGCTACGACCGCATTCTCGTGGAACCGTCGGGGATTTACGATGTGGATGAGTTCTTTGACACGCTGTACGACGAGCCGCTGAACCGCTGGTATGAGGCGGGAAGCGTCATCACGATTCTGGATGCCGGGCTCGATGAGAAGCTGTCGGAGGAAGAAGAGTATCTGCTGGCTTCCGAGGCGGCGAACGCTGGTAAAATCGTGCTGAGCAAAGTACAGAATGTTTCGGAGGAAAAGAAAGAAGAAACGATTGCCCATCTGAACCGCACGCTCGAGCAGGCAGGCTGCAGAAGACAGTTTTCTGATGCAGAAATTTTACAGAAAAACTGGGATGATCTGACAGAGGATGATTTCAAAATGCTCTCCGAATGCAGTTACCGTTCGGAGGATTACCGGAAGCTGGATTTCGGCGAGCAGCAGACATTTGATTCGCTCTGCTTTCTGGAGCCGAAGATTACGGAAGAAGCGCTGAAAAAGGCAGCAGAAGCAATCTTTGCGGATCCATCATGCGGCAATGTATTCCGGATCAAGGGAATTGTAAAGACGGGCGAAACTGTGTGGAGCGAAATCAATGCGACGCGGGACCAGATGACATTCCGGGCAGTGCCGGAGAGCCAGGAAGTGCTGATTGTAATCGGCGCGGGGCTTTCGAAAGAGCGGATTAGTGGAATTCTCGGAATTGAGTAAAAAATGGAGCATGACGGAAAGGGGTATTTTCCATCATGCTCCTGCTGGCTGGGCTAAATGAAAAGTCTAATCCCCCAGCTATGCTGGGGAGAATAGAGTAGTCGGAAGTGGTGAGGATAACAAAATAAAGCCTCCTGTGATAGAATGAGAATGGTGTCGCAAGCCAAACTCAAAATCAAAGGAGGCGGTCCAAATGGACAATAAAAGTTTATCACATACTCGTTGGAAATGCCAGTATCACATTGTGTTTATTCCTAAATACCGAAAGAAGGTATTGTATGGGAGAATACGCAGAGATGTCCGAGAGATAATAGCAACTTTATGCCAGTATAAAAATGTAGAGATAATTGCAGGAGCGGTATGTATAGATCATGTACATTTAAGCGTAGCAATTCCACCAAAACTCAGAGTATCAGATTTTATGGGGTATCTGAAAGGAAAAAGCACATTAATGATTTATGACAGGCATCCTGAGTTGCAAAGTAAATGGGATAAAGCGTTTTGGGCTAGAGGATATTATGTTGAAACGATTGGCAATATAACAGATGAAGCAGTTCAAAAGTATATAAAAGAGCAAGCAGAAGAATCGAGACGAGAAGATTCGAGTAGTACCGCTTTATAGCGGGCCAGCAAAAGTGCTTGC